>JANLQO010000587.1:0-46402 GCA_031367855.1 Planctomycetia bacterium
GTTTAACGACGTCTTGAAGTGAGTCCTGGTGGGCAGAACCTGTTTATGGTTTCGACCTTAATCCCGAATTTTTCCCGAAGCTGCGAGCGTAGCTACCGTCGCCAGACGGTGGCCGTTTTGAATTGATGCTGCAGCCCCTACCTGTGCATCGTCCACGCTCTGGCGAGTGTAGCTACCGTCGCCAGACGGTGGCAGCGGCGTACTACGCGAGATTCTCGTCGGCCGAGCGGAACAGCCCGTGCTTCCGCAAAAACGAATACGTCCTCCAAAACCGCACCCAGAAATCGTCATCCCATAAATGCACATCCGGGTATCCCGGAATCAAGCAGCCGCTAAATTTATATTCGCGATATTTGTCGAGCCCCACCAACCCCTTGCGTTCTGGATTCCTTGCGATGTACTCAATAACATTAGCGACTGCGGTTTCCTTGCGTTCATCGTCGCGCAGTACATGGTCATGCGGTTGATGTTGAAACTCGTAGCCGAGCGCATTTAGTGGGATGTTAAGCTGAGTACGAAAGTACTTCATGGCTTTGAGTTGGTCGCTCAAGTCGTCGATTCCGATCCAAAACAAATGCATGTGATCCGGCATCAGGCAATAGATCGGACAGGTAAATGCATAGCGAAACGCGGCATGGGTCAACAATTCGCGAAACTTGTAGTTAAAGGCAGGGATCAGCCAGCCGGTCCGTCGATCCTTGATCTTCAACGTCCAATGCACATACGCTTGGCCGCGATAGAATCCTGGTTCTAAACGCGGCAAATGCTTTTTTTGTTGTGCCATAATCCCGCCCTACCGAAGCTACCATAGTAAGTGTAGCTACCGTCGCCAGACGGTGGCTGTTACCAATGCCCCGACGCTCTCCACTTGAATGATTCCTCCACGCTCTGGCGAGCGTAGCTACTCTACCGTAGCTGCCGTCGCAAGCGTAGCTACCGTCGCCAGACGGTGGCCGTTACCAATGCCCCGACGTTGTACGCTTACATGCTTCGTCCACGCTCTGACGAGCGTAGCTACTCAGTTTACCCCCCCATCGACGTGTGGCAGGATCCGAAAACTCGTTGAAGGCGAGCTGATCTAACATCTGTCAGGTTTGCGGGATGATTCGGTTATCGGGTGCACTGACGTTTTTCTGACCGGCTAATTCGTCGCGGTCGATAGACAACTGGACATGCCGATTTATTGAAACAACCGTTAAAGATAGCATTGGCAACACATACAGCTTGGGTGTGCGAGTGAACGAGCCCGATAAAACTCTTCCCTATAAATTCTTAGTAAACGCCTGGATTTATGACGCCGTTGGCTACCTACTGTTGGCCACGTGCCTGTCTTCCGTGGGCTGCGTTTCGCAGTCGCGCAGATTCTTCAGTCACCGATCGCCACCCGCCTCCGCAGTAGTAGGCTCCAATCGGATAAAGCCGAACGGAACAGAATTTTCTCGGGAACAGCTTGCCGGTGGTCACGCAGTCTTGGCAAGTTACGGGGTTCGCGGGCAGGAACCAACGCACCTGGTGACTAGCGCGGCGGTTTTGAAATTGGAGGCAGACACTCCAAAACCGCTCAACCAGGAGTCGATGGCAAGTGCTGATCGTTCTCAAGAGAGCACGTCATCCGACACTGCAAACAGTCCCTTGAGTCAAATGGCTCAGTGGCTGAGTCAGTATGTGATTGAACCGGGCGATTCACTGGATGTAAAGTTTCGCATCACGAAGGACCTCAATGAAGTGGTGACGGTTCGCCCCGACGGGATGATCTCATTACAAATCGTCGGTGACATTCCGGCGGCAGGAAATACGTGCGAGCAACTTCGTCAAACGCTAGTAGCCGCTTACTCGAAGCATCTACAGAACCCTGACATCGCAGTCATTATTCGCACGTTCTCTGGAAACTGTGTCTACATCGGAGGGGAAGTAAACATCCCCGGTCGGGTATCTTTGAATGCTCAGATGACGACCGTCCGAGCCATCATCATGGCTGGGGGATTTAAAGACACCGCCGATCAGCGGCGAGTTTTGATACGGCACGTCGACGGAAGTTGCTGCGAGTGTGATTTAAAATGCATCTCGGAATGCACCAACAATGTACCGGACGTTTTACTAAAGCCGTATGACATAGTTTATGTTCCTAAGAGCCACATAGCTAAAGTCAACCTGTTCGTCGAACAATACATCGACAAGGTATTGCCATTCTCTCGCAGCTTTGGAATCTTCATCAATCAGGTTTCCCCCGCGCAGGCTCAGTAAAAACGGCGTATCCGGATTTCGCGTACGAAACGTTTAGGGCAGTTCTTCCGTGGGTCGCTCCTGCCGGGTGCGATTAAATTTAAGACCGACCTGCTGTATTCCACTCAGCTCTGGAGTAAAATGAGTCTTTGAAAAACCTTGTCACGAGGGTCTTGAAAGGTCCTAAAATGCGTGCATCACTTTCTTTTCCCGTGGTGCCAGAGCGGTGGCTGCGGATAGCCGTTGCGATGCTTGCAACCACCATTTTTCAAGCCGGGCGGGTTTCAGCCCAATTCGCCAACCTGCAAGCGACGGATCAGTTAGACGTAAAAAAACTGAGTAGTCCCGTGGTTGCAGGTCAGTTTCCTAACCTCTCCGGTGATCCAGCTATTCTCGCGGACGGTGATCAATACCGACTGTTTTTTACGTCGCCTAATCTACAACGATTGCAAGGTGCCATTGCCGAAGCAACTTCACGCGATTTGGAGCATTGGACGCCCGTCGATAGCGGAAATGAGGTGACTGGAAAAGGGCTCGTGCTACTCGGGATAGCAGGCAGGTGGAATGAACAGCTGGAAACTGCGTTTGCCATCAAAAGCAATGAAACTTATTACCTGTACTATGTCGGCTACCCTAAAGTCGGCTGGCCGACAAACCCTGGCCAAATCGGCTTGGCAACCTCCAGCGACGGTGTTCATTTTACGCACAAGTCCAACAGACCAGTTCTGGCGGTCACAGCGAACAATTATGACGCCAGCGGTTTGTACAGTCCCGTGGTGATTAAATATCAAGATCGATTTTTGATGATTTACGCGGGGCACTGTTACGCGTCAAATCGCGTGACGCCCGGCATTTATTTGTTATCCGCCAGTTCGAACGATGGTTTAGTTTGGACCAAGGACAAAGAGCCAGTACTTTCCCCGATGCCGACGGTCTCGTGGCTGGAGCACGGGGTCGCCGAACCTGCTTTGGTCTTAGGACCCGACGCCAATTACTATTTATTTTTTACCGCAAATTTGGGCGACGAACAATTGCGTTGTATTGCCGTGGGACGGTCGGCGAACCCTCTCGGACCCTACACTCTTGCAAGCCAACCCATCCTAAGGGGCACACCAGGTATGTTTGACGAAAAGGGTGTATTGGCACCCCATGTCATCATCGAAGATAGCAAGTTGCGAATGTGGTACCTCACGAGCCGCTTCGAGGAGCCTGCTGACATACATAACATCGGCTACGCGGAGATGCCCTGGCCACTGGCTCAATTTAATGAAGTTTTAAAGTAAACCGAGGAAATATGAATCGCACAGAAATCGCCGAGTTGATTGTCGCGAAAGTACAGAGTGAACAGTCGTCGATGCGAGACGCTTATTTGCAGTCGAGCGACAAGATAGGCGCGTTCACAGTCGATAATTTGTTGCCCGAAGAATTAGCCTTAAAACTCTACGCAAGTTTCCCTGATCCTGCGACCATGAAACGCAAGAAGAGTTTGCGAGAGAACAAGTTCATTGCGGCTCAGATGAACCAATACGCACCGTTGCTTGAAGAAGCGATCTTTGCCTTTCAAGACGCGCGAGTTGTCTCAATCATTGGACAGATATGCGGTAATGACCAGTTGCTACCCGACGATTCGCTTTATGCGGGTGGGATTTCCTTGATGGGCTATCAACAGTTTCTCAATCCCCATCTGGATAATTCGCACGACAAGGACCGAAATCGCTGGCGAGTGTTCAATCTGCTGTACTATGTCACGCCGGATTGGAAGGAAGAGTATGGCGGCAATCTCGAGCTTTGGCCCGATGGAATGGCGGGTAAACAGCGGACGATTCACAGTAAGTTCAATCGCCTGGCCGTGATGGCGACGCACCAAGGTTCGTGGCACTCGGTCAGTCCGGTAACTTTCCGCGGCAATCGTTGCTGTATATCAAATTACTATTTTGCGAACGAACCATTGAAGCCGACGGACAAATTTCACGTTACTAGTTTCCGAGGTCGACCCGAGCAACCGCTTCGTGATCTTGTTCTTACAGGTGATCAAATCCTCCGTACATTGGTGCGTAGAGTCTTCAAAAAGGGAGTCGTCGAAAACAAGCACGTATATAAGAAATAGACCTTGCGAGTTGCGAGCGGAACCGGAAAAAAAGTTGGACAAACATTCATCTCCATCGCTAGGTTAACGGGAAACACTGTGGGATCAGCCTTGAGCGCACGCACCGACCATATCATGAATTCGTTCGGCGGACTGTACCGGGGCAAACGAGTGCTCGTTACAGGTCACACGGGTTTTAAAGGCTCGTGGCTAGCCTTATGGCTGAGTCACCTGGGCGCTGAGGTAATCGGGTATTCGACGGAACCACCAACTCAGCCGAATCATTTTGCAGTGGCTGACATCGGTTCAAGAGTCAAAGATCTACGCGGTGATGTACTTGATTTTGATCAACTAAACGCAGTCTTCACACAGCATCGACCACAGATCGTCTTTCACTTAGCCGCGCAACCTATTGTGCGACAGGCTTACGAACAGCCTCGCGAAACCTTTTTGGTAAATGTCATGGGCACGGTCAATGCTTTGGAGGCAGCGCGTCAAACGGATTCCGTGAGTACTTTTATAGCGGTGACGAGCGACAAGTGTTATCGCAACGCCGAATGGGATTGGCCCTATCGCGAAATCGATCAACTGGGTGGATTCGAACCCTATGGAGCCAGCAAAGCGTGCGCTGAATTGGTGGCGGCCGTCTATCAGGATGTGCGATTTCAGGACGTGGCACATGGTGGACATCGCTTTTCCGTGGCGACTGCCCGAGCCGGAAACGTCATCGGCGGCGGCGATTGGGCCAGAGATCGCATTGTGACCGACGTGGTGCGCGCGATCACTTCGAGAAGTCCGCTGACTCTTCGACACCCTCGCGCCACGCGTCCATGGCAGCATGTATTGGATGCCTTGAGCGGATATCTATGCTTGGCTGCGGCGGTAGAGACCAATCCAAGCGCCTTCGGCGGAGCCTGGAATTTTGGTCCATTAACTAACGTGTGCTTGGATGTCGAAGCATTTGTAAGGTCCTTTTTGCAGCATTGGCCCGATCATGCGACGGAAGTTACTGTAGACTCGGCGGGTGCAGTAGGTGAACATCAGTCCTTACAACTTGATTCCACCAAGGCTGTTTCACGCTTGGGATGGGAACCTGCATGGGATATCGATTGCACGGTCGATGCCACCGTCCAATGGTACCGCGAGTACGCGTGTCAGGGTGCAGCCAAGATGTGCAATTTCTCAAGTTCGCAAATCGCTGCCTATACCGCCCATGCGATTTCCAGGGGGGTGGCCTGGGCCATGGATTCTTCCGCTGCTGACACAATTAAACGTCAAGCCTAATGAACAACGATCCTCAGGAAAACGTACGTGATATGGCATCGGCAACAAGCGACTTGACTTTGCCTTCTCTCCCCCTTCACTCGAAGTCGCCAGTAAAAACGCGACCGCCGCATGAACATCGCCGCCTAGTTCGCGTGACCGTCATTTTGCCGTCCTATAATTTTGACGCGTTTATTGGTCAAGCTATTCGTAGTGTCCAAAGTCAGTCGTTGAGCGACTGGGAATTACTGATCTTCGATAACGGATCTACCGACAATTCGCACGCCGTGATCGGCGAGTTTATCGGAGATGAGCGGATCTTTTTTCAGATTAACGAGTCGAACTTAGGCCTGTTTGGCAGCGTGCAGCGCGGCATCGACGCCGCCCGGGGAAACTATTTTGTGATCTTAGGCGCAGATGATATCCTCGAGCCTGAATTCCTTGAACGCGCAGTGAGCATACTTGATAGTGATGCCACATTATCCCTTTTGCATGGTGCCGCGATATGGATTGACGAACATGGCGCACCTTATGGTGGAACGAATGACGCCTGGCGTGCGAGAAATGCTTGTCGGCAGGCTTTTCAGGATGTTTTCCGTCTTGGATTTTGCTTGACGACCGTTGTTGCACGTACCAATCTGGTGCGTCAAATGCCAGCTTTCAATTCAACTTGGAATGTAATGAACGACGTTTGGTTGATGCTCCGCATGGCCCTTATCGGTGACTTGGCCTACATGCACTCGCCTTTAGTTCAGTATCGAGTGCATGCGAAGAGTCTTTCTGTCACCGGATATCGTACCGGCGATTTTTTCCTGCAACAGTTAAGGATTACGCAAGAGGCCTTCGATTGGCCGGAGTCGCGAGCGCGGGGCTTGCATTCGAGCAAGGGAAGTGCCATGCGGCATGTTGCTCTTGAGTCGATTCGGATTCTGCATGTCACGCGGATGGCCACCTCTCGTTGGTACTATTTCTTGTCGCTTGCGCGCATTGTTCGCCGCGTTCCTTCGGCCTTGATTTATCCGGAAGTTTGGCTGAGAGTTGCGTTTGCGATGCTTCCATGCAGTTGGATCAAGACCATGAGCGATTGGAAACGCGACCGTTGGCGAAAGCAGAAAAGGGTTTCGCCCAGCGATACGACTGAAAAGCGGAATTTCGCTCTATGAGTCGTACCTTACGGGATGTGTCGATAGTCCTAACTGGCAGAATCGGTCTGACGGCCCTATGGTTGGCGACCTACGTGCTGGCTTTTCGATTTTTAGGTAACATCGAGGCAGGCAAGTTTGCTTTTTGCATCATGCTGATTCGGTTGGTTTCCGATTGCCTCGGGGATGCTTTAGATCTTGATGTCGTACGGCGAGTACCCAGTCTGTTGCAAGAAAAACATTCTGAAAAAGCATTCAATGTTTGGCGTGGGGCTTTCTTGTTGCGCATTTTCAGCGGTGGATTGATGTGCGCTTTATTATTGCCCACCTCCGGCTTCTTAGCCGGCACTTTCTTTCACGACCCCGCCGACCGTGACCTAATACTTGTCGCTGGCCTGGGCTCGCTGGCGATGCTAATGTTCCGCGCCATCATTGTTTATTTCCAAGCGATCGAAGACTTCTCCCGACTGATTGCCGTCGAGGCGGGCATGCAGATCATGCGCTGCACAACCATTCTTGTGCTGGCCGCTGCCGGAGCTCTTTCCGCCCGTAGCGCTGTCTGCACCTATGTAGCAGTTACTTTCTTGGCCTGCACGCTTGGGGCTTGGTACTTACCACGCGAATTGATCCTGCACTTATGGCGAGGAAAAGTCGAAATTCCGGCGGTCCTTCGCTATTCCGCTTGGATGCTCCTGGCGATGACGCTAGCAGCCGCTTACTGCCACGTGGATGAATTCTTAGTTGCGAAATTTCGTGGTCCTGGCGAAGTTGGTTTTTACTCAGCGGCCATGGCGCTGGCATTGATACCTGAGTTTGCAACGGGTGCCATCAGTTCCGTTCTCAACCCCAAAGTAATGAAACTCTATCAAAGCAATCAGTTCCGTGCCTTCCATCGCCACTATCTTTTGTTTTCTATTCCGCTTGGTATCGTCGCTATTATTTGTATGCTCTTCGCGTCGCCTTTGGCGATGACACTCATTTACTCTAACAGCTACACACCCGCCATTGCTGCCCTCAGGTTGCTCTCGGCAGGCACAATACTTTGGCTGGTACTCGCTCCGCTGCCCGCTGGGCTAGTAACGCTCGTTGCACCTCGACTAACACTCCTGCTGAACGCGAGTATGTTTGTCCCAAGTATTTTGATCGGATGGGCGCTGATACCGAAATATGGATTTACTGGCGCTGCCATGCTCTTCCTTGGAACACGAATTGCAAGTATCGCCATACTGCATGTGATGGCAGAGGGTTTGCTTAGACAGAAATATAGCAATACTTTCCATCCGGTACTCGAAAACTCTGTCCCGGCAGTACCGCAACCATGACGCTTCGTATGCAAGCTCTCTCCGCTGCCATTTCCGCAGGTGGTTTAACAGTTCTCATGGCACTGCTTGGTCCACTTCAGGGCTTGGCTGCGGCTGTCGCTCTGCTCGGCGTGGCGGCCATATTGATTTGGCCGTTCCTGGGCGTCGTAGGGATCATCTTTGCAGGAACCTGTCTACAGATTGTCGGCAGTTCCGATTTGGTAGGCTTGCCAATGAGTCTTGGCAAGTTACTGGGGCTGGTAACTCTCGGTAGCTGGCTACTGCACCTTATTAAGCGTCGTCCGGCCTTCACATTGACTCCCCAGCTGTACCCGCTCGCGTTACTGCTTCTGGTTGTAACTCTTTCGATGCTTTTGACGCCTCTTCGTCAAGGCGGAGGAGACATGCGGCTAGCACTGGATGGGCTGTTTAGAATCGCACAGGTGTATTTGCTTTATGTTTTATTAGCGAACATCGCGGGCGAAAGCCGTGGAGTTTTCACGCTTGTGACCATTAGCGTCATGGTAGCCATATCGGTGAGTGGAATTATCAGCATTTGCGAGTACTTTATTCCATGGCTTACTATCGCCGACGGCAAAGAAGCCTCTGCACTTGGGGCCGTGATTGATAGTCACTCGATTCCGGGTATTGAGATTCGTAAAGTTTCAGGTGGCATCGGAGATTCGAATCTATTGGCGTTCACGGTCGCTACTGCGTTTCCACTGAATATCTACTTTTGGCGCCAATTTCCAGGGTTGTTGCCGCGCTGCCTGACGCTACTCGCATGCGGGCTGTTGCTGGCTGGATTGCTCTTCAGCTATACCCGAGGTGGTGTCATCGGTTTGGGGTGTGCAGTCATCTACTTGTTGTGGAAGCGTCGATTGCCTTTCAAGTCTCTAGTTGTCGCGGGATTGCTGGCAAGTGTGGTAGGTATTTTTTGGATGCCTACGGGCTTTGCCGAGCGGATGTTCTCAGTTAAATACTTGAAGGAGGGCGAAAGCACCAGCGCGCGGCGCGAGCTGATCCTTGCCGGAGTGTATGCCTTTCAACAGGCGCCTTTCTTTGGACACGGCTACGGACAATTCGGCAACGAATACTTGAAGTATATTAGACAAGTTCCCAGTTCCCCTTGGTCAGACGAAATTGAACGCTCCATCAACAGCGGGAGAGAGGAAGTACAAAATGTCATCACACACAACATGTATTTGGAACTAGCGGTCGAGTATGGGCTAGCCGGGTTGCTACCGTTTTTAGCATTTGTTGTACTGGTGTTTTACGACTTGGCGCACATTGAAAAGAGCGGCTCGAAAGCCGACGCGGACCTGGCGGTATGCCTCGCTGCTATGTTGATTTGTTTTATGGTGTGCGCGGTTTTTGGCAGCCTGAAGGTTCAAAAGATCTTGTGGATTGTGGCGGGACTGTCCGCTGCGCTGCGAAGGCTGTCGATAACCGAAGCTTCTGAGAACAACTCCGCGAGAGCGCTTCACACTTCCCCCGCATTGACCAAGGAGCCTTAGTTGTCCGCACCGAGGAATGTATTGCACGTGAAGGGTGCCTACGATATCGCGGGCGGGCCCGAAACGCTGATCCGTCATATTATGCAGTCCATGGATGCTTCGAAGCATAAACAGCAAGTCGTGATTCTTGAAGACCGACCAGGACAGGGCTGTGCAGCACTTCGCGAGCCAACGCAGCATGGGCCCCCACTCGTTGCGAAATGGCATGGACTATCGAAGACGCCATGGTCAGCCCGTGAATTAACTGGAATTGTGAAGTCTACCTCTGCGGATCTGATACATACGCACGACATGCGCAGTAATTTAGCCGCTTATCTACTATCGCGAGCCCGTCGCGTCCCGTGGATCGCTAGTATTCACGGCTGGCTAGGGGAGACGCACACACGTCGCTGGCGATGGTACGAGTACATTGAGGGTCACATCGTCGTTCGAGCTCATGCTGTTATGGTGGGTTCACGAGCCACCCAGCGTGAAGTGCAAGCTTTTGGTGCTAAAAATGTCCATGTCATTCATCACGGGGTCGCTGTACCCGACCCATCCAAATGGCAATCGGAGTCGCGAGAACTGCGCTCGCGTGTGGGCGCTACGCCGGATACGACCGTTATCGGCGTCGTGGCTCGAATTCATCCCGGTAAGGGAATCAAGCTTTTGGTCGCCGCTATCGTCGAATTGCTTAAGCGTAAACTGGATGTGGTGGGCGTCATTGCTGGAGAAGGACCGCAACGTGAGGAAATTGCCAACGAAATCGCCGCGCTTGGGCTTTCGGGGAAAATACATATGCTTGGTTTTGTCGAGGATGCAAATCCCTGGATGGCCGCGATGGACATCGTAGCATTGCCTACGCTCAAAGACAGTTTTCCGTTTTCGGTTATCGACGCAGTCGCCATGGGCAAAGCCGTCGTCACAACCACTGTGGGCGATCTGCCGCTAGCGGTAGTGGATGGTCAAAACGGCTTGCTAGTGCCTCCTGGCGAAATAGAACCTCTGACGCTTGCGCTCGAACGATTGGTACACGACCGCGAGCTGCGCCAGCGTTTTGGTGAACGTGGCCGAAAACTCATCGAAGAACATTTTTCGCCGTACGTAATGGCGAAAAAACTAGAAGCCATGTATGCGAGCGTACTTGATATTCAAAAGAGCAGGCGATGAACTTGTCAGAACAGCACAGTGTAACTTCTGGGGTCGAGCCACTGCCGTTGGGATGGTGGCGTCAGACAATTTACGTGTTATCCGTTGGGTTTGTATTTTTTTTCTTTTCTGAGCGGTTGTTTTGGACAGTCTTCGGTGTGGACGCCACGCTCCCCGAGTTGATAATTACCTGGCTCGCGTATTCGGCCGTTGCCTACTTGTTTCTGAGTATTTGCTGGTCTTTTCGCGTTAGCGGCTTTGCGGCTGTCTTTCTCTCGGGTGCCTTGTTTGGCTGGCTGCTTGAAGGCGGCATTGCCCCGACGCTTTACGGCACCGAGGCCTCCTCACCCTTTCCACTGAGCCTTATTTGGACGTCGGTCGCCTGGCACGCCACGTTGACGGTGTGGCTGGGTTGGCATCTCCTCGGCGTCGCCCTAAGGGAGGGACGCGTTTGGCAAGTCGCCGGACTGAGCCTGTTTTTTGGCTTCTTTTGGGGAATGTGGGGCATGTATCCTTGGCAAGAAACGCCGCCAATTGAAACCACCGAAGACGTATTCCTATTTCATGCTGTGGTAATGACTTTGTTGGTCGCAGTATCGTACCTGTCCATAAACCGTTTGCAGAGGCTACGACATTTTCAGCCAGGCCCGATGGGAATTCTGATGGCACTAACGATATGGGGCGTCTTTTGGCTTCAGTATGCCATTGCCCTCGGTTTGATCGTGCCTGTCATTCTAGGATCAGTGTTGTTGACGGTGATGATTCCACTTTGGCGGACTCGCAATTCACGATCCATGCAACCTGTACTCGCAGCTCATCAGCAACGCACTCGCTGGCTGCCCTACGCGCTGCTCCTTTTCATGTTGCCCACTACCGCGACCATTACCTATGTAGTTGGGGTCAATACGGGCTTGACCCAGTTTCCCATCTCCTACATTGTGCTTGGGTTATCGACCGCTATCGGGTTAATCCTACTATTGATCGCCTACGTAAAGGTATGCATGATGACAACTCAAATGATGCCTTCGAATACTCTATGAAAACCAGCCGCGCATGAGGTGCAAACGCGCATCCCAGCCGATAATTCGAGTTTGCGGTTTTTCCAGAACTAAATTGAGCATCAGTTCAGCCACCTCGCTGTAGCGAGTAGCCAGTAGTGTCGTGGGTTGGGACCATCGCCGCTCAGCAACCAATCGCCCTGGATAAATTGCTGAAAAGGTACTCGCGCAATGCGCTGCAGCCACATCTCGTAATGCCGATTCCCCTAACCGCTTTGCACCGGAATAAAGGAAGCGATTGACATCTGAACTCCATGCGAGCACTGAGGAAACAAAGATCAGCGATAATGCGTCGTGCGGTTGACGGCTCAAAAGTTGGTGCACGCAGGTGACCTCGCGCTCGATAGCAGAAATGACCTGACGCGATTCACCTTCGATACGTGCTTGCACTGGGCCCAATGCGCAGACGAACAGCGCCAAGCGGCCGGGTGCGCAGGATGGCAACGCTTGACAACAGTCAATCACAGCAGTTTTGGGAAATTGGGAGCGTAAGGCTAACCCCTCAGATTCATTGCGAGCCACGACCGTAGCCTCTGTAAACTCTTTCGAACGTTGCGACATCCGAGCCATTAACTCTCGGGCAAGTCGAGTTTTAGGGCCAATTATCACTGGATGAATCATCGCGTAGGCAATTCAGTAATTCAACTTACAGCAAGCAACTTATTGCACATCAAACTGCATCGACACCGGAATGGTATCCGGCCGATTGTAATCATAAGGTTGATCCGCATAGGCCAGTAAATATAGCAGTTGCTTGCCAGTATTTTGAATCCCATGTGCGATCAGGGGCGGGATTTTCACGCGCACCATGTTATTGTCGCCCATTTCAATCACTTGGCGTTCACCGGTCGAGAGATCAACTAAAACCAGATTGGCCTGACCCGATACAACGCAAAACCACTCTGTACAGTGATTGTGATAATGCTGCCCCCTGATGGCCCCCGGCTCAGCCACCGTAACGTAGATCTCGCCAAAAGGCACATCGCCTGCCATATGTTCTCGCATAAGCATCTTCATCAGCCAGCCGCGATCATCGCAGTGCTTGTTCAATTGGACTACTTCAACTCCTGCAATCACTTGACGTTAGCTCCCATGTCTTTCCACGTTCGGTACCAATCGATAGTTTGCTGCAAGCCATCGCACAGACTAACCTGAGGCTTCCATTTCAAAAGGTTGAAAGCTTTCGTATTGTCGCAATAGAACTCGAATGCCTCTCCCGTTCGATAAGCCAATTCGCCAAACTTTGGCTCGCCCTCCGATTTCGTCAGGCGGTAAATTAATTGGACAACCTCGCGTAAAGTATGCGGTTGACCACTGCCTAAGTTGATAGTCTCACCTAGTGCTGCAGGTTGGATCGCGGCGCGTATGTAGCCATCAACGATGTCAGTTACGTAATTAAATTCGCGAGTTTGTTGCCCCCCAGTCATAGGCAGGTCTCGATTCTCCAGTGCTGCCATGATCGCTTGCGGGATCAACCTTTCCAGATTTTGGTTGGGGCCAAAGGTAAGAAATGGTCGCAACGTCACGATCGGCGAATTAATCGTTTTGTGCAGCATTCGACAAAAAACTGTCGCTGCAGCTTTCGAAGCGGAATAGGGTGACACCGGATTGACGACTTGCGATTCATGAAACGGTACGGGATTATCGCCGTATTCTTCGCAAGTGCCGGTGTTTACAAAGCACTGGTAATCGACCCCGTCCAACGCGAGCAGCAAGTGCATCGTACCATTGAGGTTCGTCTGAATCATGGCGCGAGTTTTATGCAGATCTCGAGAAACATCGACTCTTGCGCCGAGGTGAAAAACAAACTGCGGACGAATAGACTGCACGGCGTCTTTAATGGCAAGCCAATCTTCGAGATCCGCCTCAAACGCGTCGAGTTGCGGTAGCAGATCGGCGATCCGATGTAAATTTGAGACAGAGCGATAGACGATTGCTACAGAGGCACCTATCGCTAACAAACGAGCTACCAATTGCGCGCCGATAAAACCCGTGGCCCCTGTGACTAAGACTCTTGCGCCAATCAATCTATTAACAAGTTCCGCGTTTGCAGTTATCAAGACGATACTACCTCATCATAAATCTTGAACAAGGCTGACCCATTCTCACGCGTCTGATCGCATAATTCTTGGTAGCGGCGATAGCCGCGAACAGCTAAATCTTGGCAAATTTGCGGATTACTCAACGTTTGTTCAAGAGCACTTAGTAAATCCCCCGCGTCGTGTGGGTCAAAGGTCCTGGCCTGGCCTGCCGATACTTCCAGCATAGGCTCTAAATTGGAACAAAGTACCGGTACTTTGGCTGACATAGCTTCGACCACCGGATATCCGAAGCCTTCAAATAAGCTGGGAAATACGAACAATCGAGCGCCCCGATACAACCCAGCAAGTTGCTCGACAGTCAATCCACCGGGACACTCGAAAACGACGTCACTTATACCATACTCGATTAACGTGCGTTTGAACTCGGCGCGTTGTTGCGGTGAATTCAAATGCAAACCAGCCAACACTAACGGTGGCAGTTGAATACCGCGCCGCTTGGCTTCCCTTAAGGCAGTCAATAGCAGAACGTGGTTCTTGTGTGGTAACCAGGAACCGACGTAAAACAGATATCCGCCTCGAAATTGCTCAGGCAGTGACACGGGTTCGATTTCAATTTGCGAAAAATCCCTGACGGGCTTAAGGTGCAATGTATGAATGCGGTCACGACGCACGCGGTAGTACTTTTGAATTTGTGCGGCCACATGGTGTGTATCGGTAATGAGATGGTCATTACCTTTCATCGATCGCGGACCCAGGACACGCAATGCGAGCCATCGCGCATGACCTTGGCCGGTGCGAATCATCTTTGGTATTTCAAGGTAGCAAAGATCGTGCACGGTCATGACAGTGCGGCAAGCCTTCATTAATGGCGCTGTGTAGCCAGACGAATGGAGGATATCGATGCGGTCCCTTTTGATTAACTTCTCCAGTCCATATTGTTCAAACCAGATACGCGCCAACGCGCGATCGACGTTCACCTCTACGGGTATAAGATGGCACGTATCACGGTAAGCTTGAAAGGCGGACGCATACTTAGCGGAACAGTAGATGGAAATGGAAGAGTCCGGTCGTTTAGCAGCGATTAGGTCTCGGATCAATTCATGCAGGTAGGTTTCCAGTCCACCCAAGCGGCCGGGAATCAGATGCATCCCATTGATTGCGATTCTCATTACCGTCACGCATCACAGAAGGGTTAGCCGCATGCTTATCGTTCGCGGTCAATTAATTAACTCAACTTCACATACTGTCGGTAGCTGCAACGGCGAAAACTGGGATAACGGTAGAAGTAATTATCAAGCATCTCGAAGGGCTTCATTAGGCGGCAACGAAAAAGGTAGGCTGAGATGAGACGGAAGTAAAGCAATTCTGGAAACTCGATCTCTACCACAAAGTGCTTGCGAAGCATTTCCACCTCTGCTGGTTCAAACGGAAACTCTTCAGGATCGCTCAAACGTTTGATCCAGAGCTTGCCCACTACGTGTTTACGCACCCACAGCATGAGCTTGCTGGACGCATTGTTTTCAATGAAGAACGCCTTTCCTCCCGGAACCAAAGTGCGTCTAAGTATCCCGGTGAATTCGTCGAAAGGTTCAATGTGATGCAAAATCAACGAGCCGATGACTGCGTCACAAGGACCGATGCGTTCAATTTCTTGAGCCCGCATGAGCAGGGGTTGAATGTTGGTGACATCATTACTACGACAGAACTTCTTCAAGTTCTCAATGGCGACTTCGCTAAAGTCTACGCTGATGACCTGCGCCCCATGCCTCGCAAAGAACAACGAAGTAGCGCCCTTCCCACAGCCGATGTCCAGGACCCGCTTGCCCTGCACATCCCCGAAATGCTGCAATGCGTTGTTAAGATCTGGGTCGTTGAACGTAGGCTGTTCAACACTGCCGTCATTGGCAAAAACTCTATTCCAAAAATCGGTGACTTGTGCAGTGTTACTCGACATGACCGCTCTGATCTGAATTGGCTAGAGTTTTGTTGAATTCGCTTCGTGCGCCGAGTAGTGGCTGCGGCATTTGGTGATGGCATTCCGAAATGGGTTGCAGGCCTTCAAGGTGCATGTCATGGGCATGCAGTTCGACCGCTTGGGCGGCCAATTCGAAGTCATCTCGATTGCCGATGTCCAACCAGTAATCGTTCATCGGGAAAGCAACGACCCGTTCGCCCGCTGCCATGAGGCGTAGGGTCAACGTCGGCAGATCGAGGTACTGCTCCGGTTCAATGTAGGACAAAACTCGCGGCTCATAGACATAAATTCCCGTGCTTACGGGGAAGGAAAGCGTGGGCTTTTCTTCATAACCATAAACGCTGAAATCCTCGTGGTAGCGAATTACCCCCAACGACACCGGGAATTTCCGCTCGATAACAGTGATCGTCAAAGCCGCTTTCTGAGCATGATGGAAGGCGACCAGCTGCGAATAATCAAGAGTGGTTAGGACGTCGCCATTCATTGCCAGAAACGTCGCATCTAGGCCTTGGATGCTGCGCAAGGCTCCGGCCGTTCCCAGAGGCTGATGTTCGACAAAAATGTCCATGTTGAGTTCGGCGCACAGTGGCGACGAGTGGACGTAGGCGCGCATAAGATCCGCCAAATACCCGCACGCCAATGTGACGTGCGTAAAATGAAAATAGCGCAACTGCCGCAATATGATTTCCAAAATCGGTCGATCCCCTACAGGCATCAGCGGCTTGGGGATGACGGTTGTATAGGGGGCTAATCGCGAGCCGCGACCACCTGCGAGAATGACTGCCCTCATGGTTTCCTCTTCGAGAATTGGCCAAACTTCAGACGTGGTAAGACATATCTTGGTAGGTCTTTAGATTTCGTGCCAACCACTCGATTGTTTTTGCTAGACCTTGCTCCAGTGTGTTCTGAGGCCGCCAATTCAGTAGCTTCTCCGCCTTCGAGCTATCTGCAATCAACCGCCCCACTTCGCTGGCAGCAGGACGGACGCGTTGCTCATCGGTTTCCACGTTCATCTCCTTGCCCAGCGTCTTTAGAATGATCGCAATTAAATCGCCGATGCTGACTTCCTTGCCAGAACCAAGATTAAATACTTGTCCTGAGGACGCAGGCGTTTCCGCCGCAGCAAGAAAGCCGCTCACAGAGTCCGACACAAAATTGAGGTCACGAATGGGCCACAACGACCCCACTCGAATTACATCGCGTTGTAGCGCTTGGCTAATCACTGTGGGAATGATCGCACGCATCGATTGACGCGGACCATAGGTATTGAAGGGCCGTACGATCGTCACCGGCAAGTCGAACGACAAGTAATAGCTGAGCGCTAACTGATCGGCGGCAATCTTCGTCGCTGCATAGGGCGACTGTCCCTGCAACGGATGTTCCTCGTCGATCGGCACTCTCAAAGCGGTCCCGTAAACTTCGCTGGTCGAAGTCTGGACCAGCTTTTCTACCGACATTTGCCGGCAGGCTTCCAGCACGTGTGCACTCCCTAAGACGTTTGTCTGCACATAGTCCAAGGGTCGCTCATAGCTAAACGGAATGCCGATCAAGGCAGCCAAGTGAAAGACCACTTGCTGGTCCTTGATCGCTGATCGAACCGCTGAGGGATCCTTTAGATCACCCCGTAAAACGGTAAGACTGCGGAAACAATCGTGAGACAAGTCCTTGAGTTGACCAAGATCTCCATCGGATTTATATCTTAGAAAGACACTAACATTTGCTCCCTTAGCCACCAGGGCTTCGCAGAGATGACTTCCGATAAATCCTGCTCCTCCGGTTACCAGCACACGTTTTCCCGCCCAATTCATCAATGGCTCCCGTCGCGTGAGTAATGCATCTGCGAATCATCGACTTTTAGCATTTTGGGCGCACGAACCATTCCTTCGGCCAACATCTTTTCAAGCTCTTGTTGATCTTTGAGCGTATCCATGGATTTAAAGAAACCGCTATGTTGATAGCTGTACAGCAAGCCTTTCGAAGCCAGATTGGGCAAAACCTCCTGCTCGAGATTGTGACCTTCCCAGTGCTCGAATGCGGCTTGATCAAATACAAAAAAGCCTGCATTGATCCAGTGATCATACAATACGGGTTTTTCCCGAAAGCGGTTGACTCTACCATCTTCGTCGGCTTCGATCGTTCCGTACTGCGATGGCAGTGGAACACACGTGACGGTAACCAGCCCATCGTGCGAATGATGAAATTCCAGCAACTTTTCGAGCCCCACATCGCAAATACCATCGGCGTATGTGGCCATAAAGCATTCGCCTAACATATGTCGGCAATTCAATATCCGGTCACCTGTATCGGAGGCTTCACCGGTATCGATCATGCGGATACGGCCAACAAGCGGCAATCGTTTGGGTTCACTGAAATGATCAATGATCGTTTCTTTGAGATGCCCCAACGATAAGACGACGTCGTTGAATCCCTGAACCGCAAATAAATCCATGATATGCTCCACAATAGGTCGCCCATGGACATGCATCAGAGCTTTGGGGACATGCTTGGTATAGGGGTACGCACGCGTTCCTTTACCTCCACATAAAACAACCACAGGCACGCTCGCAAGTGCGGTTTGCTGATTGGGATAAACAGTTTTCAATTTCCGACTGCCATTCACGGCTGATAACTGATCTACCAACAACCCACCCTCGCGACTATCACTGACCTCGGATGCGGACTGCGTCGCCGCAATCAGTCTTTCGACGGACAGTCCCGAATAGAGGGACAGCAGTGATAACACACCTTGGGGCGTCCAACTGGGTAGGATTCTAAGCGCGATCATCAACATAGACGCAAGAACCATTGCATCTAACCTCCAGTTGTAAGCTTGCAGGCAGGCTTGCGCATAAGCGATTTCTATCTGCAATCGCTCCTCATCTGTCAGGAAGTCTCGCCCTACCAATTGAACTGGGCCGACCATCCCGGAGAGAATCGCAAACCTCTCCGGAGCGTAGGGATAGCGCGAGTTGAGAGCCTTGCATACATCGTCCGGCAATGGCCGATTTCCCACAATCGTCATTTGGCCCAAGGCGACTTGAAAAAACTGGGGTAACTCCGTGAAATGAAGTTTTTCGAGCCAACGGCCAATCGGCGTGTAAAGTTCCGAATCCTCAGGGATGTTCAGAAAGCACTTATCGACAATAGGTATGGTCGATCGACTAGCGATCTTTACCGCGTTGCGGACCATCGTGCGGAACTTGATCATCATCTGAACGCGATCTTTGTGGACGCGGCGTCGGGACATATAGAAAACGGGCCGACCTTCGCATAGCCAATTGACAAACGCTGAGCCCGCTACGACTGGCAACCATAACCAGATCAAGGAAATCACGATGAACAGATCAAAGATCCGCTTGCGGAAACAAACTCCACAGCGGTTAGAATTTGTCATACGACCATCCGATCAAGAATTGGAACGAGCAATAATTCTTCGAAATCGAAGTTACGTTGGGCAATAGTCTACGTGCTATCTTTCTCGTGATGCGAAATGCTCACAAAGAACCTAAGGCGGATGCGTGGTATCTATGGTAAGCAGTTTTCAAACCAATTACAATCGTTTTTAACCAACAAACAAGGACACCATTGCCAGGGCGAAGGCCGCTACCCAGCAGCTCCGCATAGTTGTGTGTCTTGACCAACTGCAGAGTCGCCCATGAATCCGTTTGAACTATCGATCATGATTGTAAGTCATGGGCACGAGAAGGAACTGCGGGAGTGTGTGAATTCTCTGCCGGCGGCCTGCCAAGGATTGTGCACTGAGATACTGTTGCTTGACAATCTGGGGCGTTCGCTCCAAGGCATGTTTGGCACTTCAGGCATTGGTACTTCAGGCATTGGCCATTTACGCATTCATAATAATCCGCGCCCCTTAGGATTTGCCGCAAATGTGAACATCTTGGCGTCACAGGCACAAGGGCGTTTTCTGCTGGTCTTGAATCCCGATACCCAGCACTTTTCCGGCGATATTGCCAGTGCCATTGAGACCCTCATCCACAATCCAATTGCCGCGATTGTAGGATCAAAATTGGTTAACCCGGATTTAACATTCCAGCCGAGCTATCGTCGCTTTCCCACAGTGCCTGTCCTCGTTTGTCGGGCTGCTGGCGTCGATCGCTGGAAAGCCCGTCCCAGATTCTACCGATACCGTGTGATGGACCGCGAGCAACTCTTTAAACCGACACCGGTCGACTGGGTTTTCGGTGCTTTCATGCTGGTTGAAAAATCGCGTTTCTTGGAGATGGGTGGCATGGATGCAAAGTTTCGGATGTACTATGAGGATGTCGACCTTTGCTATCGTTTTCGGCAGCGCGGTGCAGTGACCATTTATGATCCAACCGTGACGTACATACACCGCCATGCACGAGATAGTGCGAGCCAACCCTTTAGTCATATTCGCCGCTGGCATTTGCAAAGCGGAATTCGCTATTTCGCGAAACATCGCTATTTCTTTCGTCCGCCAGCCCATTTAGGCTGTTAAGCCTCCCGTGGAGAGCAGGTACAGGTTTGAATCGTCTATTCAGGAATGTTTTCCGTGGAGGCCTCGGTCGACTGCTCGCGCGACCGCCCCGACACCCGCGAATACTCATGTACCACTCGGTAGACGACTCGGGGTCCGTACTCTCAGTTTCACGCGATCAGCTCCGTTGGCACTTACAAACGTTGCAGGAACTCGGTTTTCGAGGTCTCACTCTGAGCGAATTCCGCGACCGTGCCATAACCGACCAACTTGAATGCGCAGCGCCCGAAGTATTGCTCACATTTGACGATGGCTATCAGAATTTTGCAGAACATGCTGTGCCAATCCTAGGTGAATTTGGCTTCCCGGCGACGGTATTTGTTGTGCCTGCGTTTATGGGTAAGTCGCCAGAGTGGTATGGACGCGATCGTCACATTGTGGCCGAGTTATCGGGGCGATTGTCGTCGAATGCAGTTGAAGTATCGGAAATTCTGAACCGCATCAACTCGCTTTCTCAGTTACCCTTGATGACCTGGGCGGAAGCGAAACAGGTTTCGCAACTTGGTTTTGATGTCGCTAATCACAGTTTAGAACACCGTCGTTTAACGGAGCTTACGGAACGTGAATTGACGCATGACTTGTCTACTTCTCGCAGCATGCTTGCCGCACAGGTCGGCGCAGATGGGGATGTCCTTTGCTATCCCTATGGAGCTTGCGACTCCAAAGTTATCAAGGCCACTGCTGCAGCTGGATATCGCGCCGGGATGGTGGCCTCCCTCGAGTCAACCAACAATATTTTTCAGTTGAATCGCGTGGGTGTTGGCGCCCAAACCACGCCACAAGAATTTCGCTACATGCTTTCCCAAGCTCTTGACTTTGAATGGCGCATTCGCAGAGTTTGTAAGGATTGTAGGGGCTGGGCCAGATGATCGATTGCTATCCCCGTCCCCAGCCTGGGAAAGAGTTGTTGCCAAAGAACCAGCGAGTTAATATGAAACGCAGTGCTCTATCTCGCAGAGCATGAGCAGCCAGCTCGGCTGCGCTGGGACCTGCATGCACTGCGTAACCCACAAGGTTTATGGAATTCGGAATGCCTGAAGACTCCAATGACAGCCGCAATGGTCACGGCAGCCTCCAAGCAACTTGGACGGTTTCGGATATCAGTTGGGTACTGGGCATGTACCGCCGATACTGGCTGCTTGTCTTAGTGATGGTTCTCTTCGCCTTAGCGGGCGCCATTTTGATGGCAATAGCGCGCGGACCCCAATATGAAGTTGGCGCTGCATTGTACTTGAAACTTGGCGCCGAAATGGCCCCACCCGCATCGATTGCCAAAGAGCCGGTGATGGTCACCCGACGCACCGAGGATGTGAATACGGAGATTGAATTCTTGCGCAGTCCGCACTTAATTCGGAAAGTCGTGCAGACTTTAGGCGAAGATTTTTTTGCTGACGATCCACCGCAAACATCGTTCCAGAAAGCCAAACGGTTCATCAAGGCTCAATTGAATTGGGCTCGCGCCCAAGTTGATCTGGCGATGATCAAAGTCGGTTTGCGACGACAACTGTCTGAGATGGAACGTGTCGAATTGGTGCTTGCTCAAGCGCTGACTGTTGAACCTGTTCGCAACTCCGACATTATCTACGTTACCTTAACGGTGCCGGAACCGAAGGGTGGCGAATTGATACTGCAGAAGATCCTGGACGCTTACCTTGAAAGCCACTTGTCGGCGCACAAAAACCCAGGTTTGTCCGAGTTCTTTACCAGCCAAACCGAGTTCTTGCGTGACGAGCTGACAAAGAACGGCAAGTCATTGCTCTCCTTCAAAACCGAAAATGAGCTGTGGTCAACCGATGAGCAGAGATCCTTGCTGCTCGAGCGCGAACGTATGCTGCAGCAAGAACACGCCGCAACGCTGGTCAAAATCGCTTCTTTAGATGCAGAATCCTCCAGGCTAAAAACCGCACTGGCAGAGTTACCCGAATCGCTGGAATTGTCTAGAACACTGCAACACAATCCGGCTCTGGCAGACCTTGAAGCACAACGAACTAATCTCGCGTTAAACTCCGAAGCAATTGCTGCGAGCTATAGTGAGAGCTCGCCTGAGCGCATTACCGCCCAGCAGCAGTTAAAGTACTTGACTAATCGGCTAGCAAACGCTGAAGAATTGGTGCCCTTTTCGACAACCACTGGAATGAATCAAAATCGTGCAGAGCTCGCAAAGTTGGATCAAGCCAAATCGGCTGAATTGGCGGGCTTACGCAGCAAGTTGAAAATTGAAACAGAGCAATTGAAGGAAATTGCGGCAAATCTGCAAACCTTGGAGAAATCCATTGCGCAATTTCGCGAACTTAGCCGTGAACACGATTTGCTAGAACGCAATTACCTGCTTTATTCAGAGAGCGCTGAAAAATCGCGGATCGCGACTGTCATGAACCAATCTCATATTTCCAATGTTTCCATCGTCACACCACCCACAGCATCGCTCTCGCCCGTCGCTCCGCGATTGAAGTATATTCTTGGTGGCGGGGTGTTTGTAGGCTTTGCATTGGCCTCCGCACTTGCTTTGGTGCTCGAATCGCGGCGAGAGCGTTCCCATAAAAAAGCTGCTTAGGAATTAATGGAGCGCATGTGGACGGATTTGACATTATTCTCCTAGCACCAGCTACGTGGAGTGTCGCGACCAGCCTTCCCCAGTATACCGCTCGTGAACTGGCCAAGAACAATCGCGTTTTGGTGGTGGAACCGCTTACCGCCGCATCGACTTTGATTCGTGAAGCGCATTGGCAAAAGCGTACATGGACCTTCCAGCATGGTATAAGGCAGATCGGCGAGAATCTTTGGTTATACACCCCACCTGCTCTCGGCCTGCCGGGGCTCACACGTGCAAGATTTGTTGGCGGCTTTAACGCGCGCATCGCGACGATACTCATAAATCGTATCAGCCGACAGTTGGATTTCAAAAATCCGCTTATTTGGACCTTTGGATACAATACGGGCCGACTGGTCAAGTACTTACCGGGTCGGCTGAAGCTCTATGATTGTGGCGATAACTTTGAAGCGTTCGCGCTTAATGAGCGACAAAGAAAGCTGGTCCAAGAATATGAAGCGGAGACCTGTAAAGCCGTTGACTTGGTCTTTGCCTGCTCCGAATTACTGGCCGAAGTGCGGCGCAAGTTCAATGATAAAACGTACCTTGTCCCTTGCGCGGCTGATCTGGAATTTTTCGGTCAAGCTGCGCATCCTGGAACCATGGTGCCACAAGATCTCGCTTCGCTTCCTAAGCCGATCGTTGGCTATTTGGGAGGCTGTGATCCACTGCGATTGGATGTCACATTGATTCGACATTTGGCGTTAGCACTTCCTGAATACACCTTCGCTTTCGTTGGCTATATCTGGTTCGGGTTCGATACTTCAACGCTTGCTGACCTGCCCAACATTCACTTTCTCGGCAGCCGGCCCTACGCCGACTTTCCAGCCTATCTTAAAGGCATGGACGTATGTATCGCCCCCTTTCACCGTAATGAATTGACCATGTACGGTGACATGTTGAAGATTTACGAGTACTTAGCTGCGGGCAAGCCAGTTGTCAGTACCACGAATCCCGCCTCCTGCCGGCTCCGTGACAGCCTGCAGATTGCGGATGATCCGATCAGCTTTGCTGCGGCCATTCAGCGGGGGCTTAACGCGTCTTCTTCCGCTCAAGCAGAGAGGATACTGGCCGTTCAGCCGCACACGTGGAAGAATCGCGTAGCAGAAAAATGGCGGTTGATCGAGCCATTTCTCAATTAGCACCTGCCAGGATCAGCGAACGATGTCGGACGATCTGTTTTCGCTAATGACGAGTGATTCGACTTCGTGGCGGTGGACCAGTGGTAGATCGCCCGGGATGGTGTACTTCAAGGAAGCGGTTGCACAGCCCCATCGCAGGGCGCTGGCGATGTTCGCGTGCTCAAGGAAATTTGCTAAGTAGCCGGCCGCAAAGGCATCGCCGCTGCCGAGACGTTCGACCTCGGTGGTTGGAAACGCGGCTTGACGATAGATCTCGCCATGACGGTCGATCGCAATCGCCCCACGCGCGCCCAGCGTCATGACGATTGTGCAAGTTGGAAAGTGACGTGACAGGTTATGCAATATCGCGTCGTCGGTGGGTTCTTCGAGTCCGAAGACCGCGTGTGCATCGCGCACCGGCAGAAAGACAATGTCAGCGAGCTTGATGAAGTCAACGCAGCTTGCGCGAGCTGCTTCGGGCCGCCAGAGTTTCGCTCGATAATTTACATCGAAGCTGACGAGCATTTCGGCGGCCTTGGCCAGCTCAGCTGCCATTTGCGCGGTCGCCGCTGCGGACTGGGAAATTCCCAGAGTAATGCCACTTGTGTGGAACAGTCGAGCCTTATTAGGTGCGAATAACTGCGAAGGCAATTCGCTGGGTTGCATTTTACTGATCGCTGAATCGCGCCGGTCGTAAAGTACATGCGAACCACGCGGCGGCTTGCCGCGCTCAAGATAATAGGTGCCTAAACGATCGTTGTCAGCGGACCAAAGTACGTGCGACACATCGACTCCGTAGCGGCCGATCGTCGAGGCGACCAAGTGTCCGAGCACATTGTCCGGCAGACGCGACAGCCAGGCGGTTCTATGCCCAAGTCGCGCCAAGCCGACCGCAGTATTCGATTCGCTGCCACCAATGTGCATTTCGAGTGTCGTGGCTTGTTCAAGTCGGTCGAAACCGGGAGGAGTCAATCGCAGCATGGTTTCACCGAGCGTAATCACATCGAAGCTCATGACCCGCCTTTCAAGACTGCGCAGTCGGCATAGATTTTTGCAGCCGCCGTCAAGCGCGGCCAATTTTGTTGTGCAACCGCTTGGACATCGATAATATTTCCACCAATGCCGACAGCCGCAGCGCCAGCCATAAAGTAAGCCGGCATGTTGTTCAAGTCGATACCGCCAGTCGGCATCAGCTGCAAGTAAGGCATCGGTCCGAGTAGATCTTTGATGTAGCTGGGGCCTAGATTGCGCGCCGGAAAGACTTTAACGAAAGTTGCGCCTGCATCCCAAGCGGTAGCAATCTCGGTCGGCGTATAGGCGCCTGGCATAATGGGTATGCCCGCCGTGCGGCAGCGTTCGACGATCGCGGTGTGCGTGATTGGCGTCACCACGAACTGAGCCCCGCAGTCGAGAGCCTGCTGGGCTTCGTTGAGATTTCGAACGGAACCGAGCCCAATCGCTGCTTGGTCGGTATTAAACACTTCGATTTGCTCTCGCACCGCACGAATCGCAGCAATTGCGGCAGGATTCGAAAGCGTAAACTCCTGCAGGGAACCCCCGCCTGCAAGTAGCGCTCGCGAGATCTCGACGGCATGGGTCAAGTCATCGAGTCGGATGATTGCAATCAGGCGATGCTGGCTGACAAGATTCGTGATTTTGTGGTAGTTATCCATAGCTCATTCGCAAAGTAGACGGTGAGCTATGAAGGTACTCTTACGTTTGAAGACTCGCTAGATCTACGGACTGGAGTTGCTTTCCGAATTTTTACCATTTAGCCTCGTGGTCCGAGGATGTCGTCACCGACAGCCACCGACAACCCGCGGCTATCGCAAGCTAGAAGCTTACGCCACGTTGGTCGCAAGCTGGAAGCTTACGCCACGCCAGTCGAGTTAAAACCGATGGCGATGGGTAGTTGTATGCGGTACCACGTGGTAATGACCTCTGTGCGGCACAATGTCCAAGTGAGTGCTGCTGTGTTGATACGAATTTTGATACACAGGTCGTTGCACTGAGTAGTTGAAGCCGGTGTACTGCGGCGTGTAGTAGCTGCCATAGCCCGAGTTGTAACTGTAGCTCGACCCAAATCCGGTGTTGTATCCCATGCCGTGTCCGCCTCCGTAATAACCGTGCGAGGTTTGAGGAATGGCGTCATAGTGAGTCGTCGTATGGGGGACTGCGTCGAGGTGCCCGTTGTGTGGGAGCAAATCAATGTGCGTGGTCGCGTGCGGAACGTAAATTTGAGCTTGTGCGGCTGAAGACAGGATCAGCAGGGAGACGACGACTACTAAGCTGGAAAGTGCGAAACGGATCATCATCAAAACTCCCTGAACTGTAATTCTAGTGCTCTGCGAGTGCTCTCCTGAAACTCACACCTTGGCAGGAACTCCATCTGAGCAATCGGAGTGCCATTAGAAAAAGTTTCGAGAATTCGCAGTTTTTGCCCCCAGAACCGTGCCTCGATGTCATTCTGACCTCAATTGGCTCAAATTGATTCCGACGACGGCGGTCCGTTTTGTTTTCGCTGCGACTGAATTCGGGCAGTAGAGGAGACTAGGCAAAAAGTAACAGATGCAACGAGCTCGCTGGAAAATCCCCCTTTCGTTTGCCGACAGAGAGGATGGCTAGCGGTTATGCGCGCAGCCGATCCCGAATTTTCGCCAAGGATTTCCGATGCGCACTTACCAACGACTGGCTGTTTTCCTCCTGGGTATCTTGATAAGTGGCTCAGCACGCGCTCAAGTGCCGCTGGGCGACCAGGACCTGTCGGAAAGTGCGCCAGCGAATGAGTGGGAAAGCTATCAAACGCCCCAGTCATTCGTGCCCCAGTCATTTGCGGATGACCGCACACGCATGGAACGAGTTGTTGTCGACGTGGGCACGATCGGATTGGTACGCGAAGTTCCGGATAGCCAAGTGCTTGCGCTGGACGAAAATGGTGTTCCGCTTTTGAATGCCAATAGTCTGCAAGGATCGATGCAGTTTGGATTCAAAGCGATGCTCGATGTTCGCAACGTGCGACCTTGGTTCGGCGGTACTGACTTGCAACTCGGCTATTTTGGTATCAATAGCTTGGATGCGGGCGCGACGGTGAATGCACAGGAAGTTAACTCGATTTTCTTCCAAGTATTTCCCTTGAATCCGCCCACTTCGTTCAATTTCAACTATTCAAGCAATCTGTATTCGGGGGAAGCGAATCTGCGATTTGCTTCAAACTATCGAGTTCGTCCAATCACCGGCTTGCGCTACTTTAAGCTCGAAGACACCTACGACGTTTTTCAACAAGTCGGGGCCAATGGCCGCAGTGGTTTCTCCTCCTTAACCAACAATAGCATGTTTGGTGGCCAGCTTGGCTTGGAAGGTGATTTATGGCAAACCCGCCGAGTAAACCTCTACGGTTTCGGCAAAGTCGCTGCGATGCACAATGAAGTCGAAGGTACTGCGACCGCGCAGAATGGCTTTCGTATCTATTCCGATTCGAGCTACACGACGCTAGTGGACGGGGGCGTTGGAGCAAACATCCGTTTCGCTGGACCACTTTCGTTCAAAGTCGGTTATCGGAGCTTGTTTGCCAGCGACGTAGCGCTTGGCATCGATCAAAACGCGGCTCTATCGCTCGCAAATCCAAACGGAGCCGTTCAATTCAACTCGCAACATTGGCACGGTCTCGACCTCGCCGCTGTGTTTGAATTCTAATCGGACACGCCACAAGTGCGTCACCATCTACATGGTCATATCGCCAGCTATTGAGAGTCCGCGTAGACTAAAACGTTTTCCGCCTGACGTCAGCTAGACTGTAAATACATCGCGAGGACGGTTTCCATGAACAGTGATATCGAAGCGGGCACCGACAGCAGCCCCTTGGAGCCAGCCGAAGACATTCGGACGTTGCGCGAGGTTGCTTTGTTTACAGACGGTGCCTGTAGCGGCAATCCGGGTCCAGGCGGCTGGGCCTTTGTTCTGCGAGACTTGAAAACCGGCAAAGAACTAACCGGATCCGGTGGCGAACGCGACTCCACGAACAATCGCATGGAATTGCAAGCAGTGATTGAAGGCCTGAAGTCACTCAAAAAAAGCTGCCACGTACACCTCTACGCAGACAGCAAATATGTTCTACAGGGCTTGACCGAATGGATGGCTGGCTGGAAGGCGAAAGGCTGGATGCGCAAGGAGGGCAGACAACTTAAACCGGTGAAAAACGTCGAACATTGGCGTGAATTGGACAAGCTCGTGGCGTTGCACAAGATCACTTACAACCACGTGCGCGGACATAGTGGCCATGCGGAAAATGAGCGCTGTGATGTCATGGCGGTCGAAGCCAGCATGAAATACCGCTAGCGGTTCGCGCCGCCAGCAATGCTGTAATTGCTGGCAAGAAATCTCGCTTGGCGGTTTTTCCATATTGGCCAGTGATTGGCCATCTGTTACTCTACCGCCTATGACAGCGGCAAGTTGGTTGTTGATTTCGACGTGGAAAGCGTCGAGCGGCAACAAACCTCGTTGGCACATGAAGGAATCAGCGTGACCGCCAGGTTGCCCGACTTCGTTCCAAGCCATGCTTGGAAGGAAACGAAAACCGGTCGATTTAACAAACATGACGTTTCTAATTCGACCAAAACTTACTCGTGTTAGTGCGGAGGGAGCCCTAAATGCCCGCGTCGGAAACCAGTAAATCCTGTGTGCATATTCGCTGGATGATTCGCAGAGATATGCCAGCAGTACTAGCCATCGAAGACGCGAGCTTCGAGTTCCCGTGGTGCGAAGAAGAGTTCATTCGCTGCCTGCGTCAACGCAATTGCATCGGCATGGTGGCTGAAGTTGAAGACAAGGTCGTCGGCTTTATGATCTACGAGCTGCACAAGAATCGTTTGCACCTGCTTAATTTTTCTGTCGATCCGGATTCGCGCCGTTGCGGAATAGGCTCAGCAATGATGGAAAAATTGGCTGGCAAGCTCTCCATTGAACGCCGCAACCGCATTATGCTGGAAGTCCGTGAAACCAATCTGGAAGCGCAACTTTTCTTCAAGACCTTCGGTTTCAAAGCGATTTCGGTGCTTCGAGATTTCTACGAAGATACCGTTGAAGACGCCTACTTGATGCAGTATCGTTACCGGCCGTCCGCCGAAGAACTGCAAATGGACGACGAAAGCGCTCGCCGCTTGGCAAGTTAGCCCCGTTTCGAATCAAGACCGCATAGGCAAAACTCTCAACTCGGAACACCTTCACTCCATGCTGTGCGGGTGTTTTTACTTTTGACGAACAACATGACAAACCGACCAGCGCGACCTGAAAAACAACTGTTGCTATCCGCGTCGCGATTCACGGTTGAACTCGTCACGCAGCAGCTTGATGATGGTTCGACCATGTCGCGAGAAGTCATCAAGCACCCCGGTGCCGTTGTGATTGTCCCGGTACTGGATGACGGCCGCATTTGCTTGATTCGCAACTATCGCATTTCAATCGACCAAGAACTGCTCGAATTGCCTGCGGGAACGCTCGAACCACCAGAACCACCCATCGAGACCGCTCGGCGAGAACTGATTGAGGAAACCGGTTATCGCTGCCAGCAACTCGAGCCGTTGTGCGAATTCTACATGTCGCCAGGAATACTGGACGAGCATATGTATTGTTACCTTGCAACTGGCCTCACCCTTGGCGATCCTGCCCGTGAACGTGGCGAACAGATCTCCAACTATCCCGTTACAATCGCTGAGCTGGCGAATTTACTGCGTACGGGTCAAATCATCGATTCAAAATCCCTTTCCGCGCTGCTCTACTACGCGCTGCTCGGTACCGACAAAGATTTTCAGTTACGGCTACCCACCTAGTGCACGCAAACGATTGGGACAATCGTTCTACACTAATCCTGAAACGATTGGGACAATCTTTCTACACTAGATAGCGTCCTGTGATGCTTTCAGCGCATGTGGCAAGTTCTTTCGGCGTGCCACTGCCTACAATTCTCCCGCCGCCCGCGCCTCCATCAGGCCCTAGGTCAATGAGCCAATCGCAAGCTCGAATCACATCGAGATTGTGCTCGATCACAATCACCGTATTTCCACGCTCGACCAGCCCATCTAATACTGACATTAAGCGCCGTATGTCCGCGAAGTGCAAACCCGTCGTTGGTTCATCAAGAAAATAAACCGTACGTCCTGTTTCGCTTCTGGCTAGCTCGGTCGCTAGTTTGATCCGCTGCGCCTCACCGCCACTGAGAGTGCTCGAGCTTTGCCCGAGCGCGACATATCCCAAGCCAACTTGCTGCAGGCTTGTCAAAAAACGGTAGATCTTGGGGAAATTCACAAAAAACTCGACCGCTTCATCAACGTTCATCGCTAGTACGTCAGCGATCGATCGGTCGCGATAGCGAATCTGCAAGGTCTGACGATTAAAACGCTGCCCATTGCAGACTGAGCAGTTGACATATAAATCCGCTAAGAAGTTCATTTCGATCTTCTCTTGACCTTGCCCCTGACATTGCGGGCAGCGTCCGTCACCTGTATTGAAACTAAATCGACTCGACGAGAACCCTCGTTGTTTCGCATCCCGCGTATTAGCCCATACCACTCGAATCAAATCAAACACTCCGCAGTAAGTTGCCGGCGTGCTCCGCGGCGTGCGTCCAATCGGATCCTGCGTAATCTCAATCAGCTTGTCGACGAGTTCAAATCCAGTCAGCGACTGAAACGGACCGACACGGCCAGCGGCCAGTCCAAGTTGACGCGAGAGCGCCGGAACCAACGTCTCGCCGATCAAGGAACTCTTTCCACTGCCGCTCACCCCAGTAATACCGACCAAACACCCTAACGGAATGCTGACTGTCACGTTCTGCAAGTTGTGTAGGGTCGCGCCAGCCAAGCTGAGTTGCGGTTGCAAGTGCGGTTTCCGCGGCGAACTAGGAGAATCGATTTTTAGTTCGCCTCGCAAGTAGGCGGCCGTCACAGATTGCTCGTGTGCAGCTACTTGTTCAGGCCGTCCAGCGGCCACAATCGATCCGCCCTGCCTGCCCGCACCCGGTCCCATGTCTATCAAATACTGCGCCGCCCGCATCATCGCTTCATCATGTTCGACGACGATGACCGTATTCCCTTGCTTCTGCAGATCGCGCAAGGAATCGATCAATCGCTCGTTATCGCGCTGATGCAGCCCGATCGAAGGTTCGTCCAAAATGTAGCCCACGCCCACCAAGCCGCTACCGATGCTGGTGGCCAAACGAACGCGTTGCAATTCGCCACCGCTGAGCGAATCTGCAGCGCGACTCAGCGTCAGATAGCCCAGCCCAACTTTGTTGAGAAATCGCACGCGATGCAATACATCGCTAAGAATTGGCGTAGCCACCAATTGCTGGTCGACAGTGAATTCCAAGCCCGCAAACCATTTTTCAAGTTCAGCGATGCTGATCGAACAGATTTCAAAGATCGATTTCCCAGCCAGACGGACGGCCAGCGCTTCTTTGCGCAGGCGCGAACCAGCACAGCCTGGACAAGGTAAAACTTGCTGAAATGGCTCAAGCCAACGCCGCTCATCTTCCGGCAGTCGCTCTCGCAACTCACTCAACTGTTCAATCAAACCCGCCATGAATTTGCGCTGTAGTAACGGCTTGAGAATCGATAAGGGCGCGTCCCATGCGCCTCCGAGCGCGACGAGTGCTTCTTCAAAATTCTTCCGCAGGCGGCGTTTAATCGTTGGCTCGGCGACCGACCACGGTAAGATCGCACCGCCCGCGGGCGTTCTATTCCAATCGCAAACAACTAAGCCCGCATCAAACTGATTCTGCTGGCCTACTCCGTCACACTGCGAGCAGGCGCCATAGGGGCTATTGAAGCTAAACGTGCGAGGTTCGACTTCTGCGTAGTTCACTCCACAGTTGGGACACGAGTACTTCGTACTGAACAGGATCTCATGCCAAGATTCGTCGGCAGTTGTAAGCTGATAGCTTGCCGAAACCAACCCATCAGCCAAACGCAACGCCACTTGCAGCGACTCGGCCAGTCGACTTTCCACTCCGCTGCGAATGACCAACTTGTCGACAATTGCCTCGATTGTGTGGTTTTTTCGAACCTCTAGCAGAGGCACTGATTCAATCTCATACTGTTGCCCATCAACTCGAACCTTAACTAATCCTGCTTTGCGAATCGTGTTCAGTTCATCGCGATGTGCACCACGTCGCCCTCGCACGATAGGCGCCATGAGTACGACCTTGGTTGCTTCTGGTAATCTCAGGAGCGTTTTCTGAATCTGGTCTGCCGACTGTTGGGCGATCGCCAGCCCACATTCGAAACATGTCGGACGGCCAACGCGCGCCATCAGCAGCCGCAGGTAATCGTAAATCTCGGTCACCGTCGCCACCGTGCTGCGCGGGTTTGCAATTCCAGTGCGTTGGTCAATACACAGCGTTGGTTGCAGGCCAGTAATGCTATCGACATCGGGTCGCTGAAGTTGGTCGAGAAACTGCCTCGCGTAAACGGATAAACTCTCGATGTATTGCCGCTGGCCTTCTGCATATACGGTGTCGAACGCCAACGAACTCTTGCCGCTGCCACTGACGCCGGTAATTACGGTTAGTTGATTATGAGGCAGATCGATGTCAACCGATTTCAGGTTGTGCGTTCGCGCACCTCGCACAACGATGGCCTGCATCCGCTGGTGGTCACGTTCAAGTTGCTGTGTTTCGATTTTCTGCTTGCGGTGCGCGGCCATATGATAGCGATTTTCCCATGTACGAGCGTGGCATTTTAAGAGGCTAAGCTAACCGACGGCTCATGATTGAGCGAGCCCATCATTTAGGGCCGCCAGCGGGCAGACGCACGCGCTAGTTGAAGCGAACTGGACTCCGCTTCGATGTCGGGTAGCTGCTTGCTGCCCAATTATTGGCTTTGCCAGTCAAGCTGGCAGGCGGCCGAATTCCGTGATGCTTTCACTCGCGGCCAACCTCGAATGATGTTTTTTCGCAACATGCTACTGGCTGGACCTATATCGGCATGCGAAATAAGCAATACGCCTAAGTCAAGGGTGGACAGTGACTTACGAAGTCGAAGCAGCCGCCCTTTTAAGGCTAAAGCGCGCTTGGGGTGCAAGCTTTGCTGAAGTCGCTCATACGTCCTTGCTCAACACCGCTTGATTACCCTCAGTTCGGCAGCATTATGCACGCAATCACGTTAGCAGAATTAGCGTCCACCTTCGTGGGCGTCGCCGCAACCATCTTGAAACGGAGATTATTGCCAGCTCAGGAAGCTGCTCAGGCGCTCTGGACTTTGCACCGCAGTCGCTGCGATGAATGGAATTATCGACTAGCCTCGCATCGCGATGCAATGAATCGCTCAGGTACAAGTGCCCGCACCAAAAAGTGGCACGATGTCATGCCCGTCCTTCAAGAGATCTTACTGACCGAGCCGCTAACTCGCACGCTCGCCTGCTTCGCATCGCAGCTTGAAGAGCTCCACGTCAGCGACGAATTTGCGCCCTTGTTTCACAGCATTCTTGTCTCGCACATCGAATCCCGACATCGGTGTTTGAACATGATCGTCTTCGGCCAAGGGCTGTCGGTTGAGTCTTCGGTACGGCTGAATCGAATGCGGCGGAACCTGGAATCGTATTCTGATCAGCTGCTGGCGGTTTTGCCGCAGTCACCATCCATTGAAGCCTATTGTTTTGACGCACGAACTGTCTTCAGTAGGCGCCGCGAACTTGTTCAATCCGTTGACTCGTCAGACGGCAAGTGGCTGCAATTGCACGTGCAGAGCTTAGAACGTCAATTGTGGCAAAACTTGCAACGCGATATTGATTGGCGGGCCGCAAATGGTCGTTTGAATCATCGGCTATCGCAGGGTATTTTAGCGCTTTTGCCTGCATCGCTGTTCGACGGATTCGGAATACCGTATCGCACGGGTTTCAGTCGGTTCGCGCACTGCGATTCGCCCGAGTCTGACGGAAAACCGCTCGACCCTGCAGCCAGTTCTTCACCCCTGAACCTATTTGTTAAGTCGACCGGACATTCGCGCACAGTGAACCAGCCACATGGTCGTAAACGCTGGTGAGATTCAAGCATCAAAACTTGCGACGAAAAATTTCACCCGCGATAAATGCGGCTCGCAACGTATCCGGCTTGCGAAGCATTCGCAAAAACGGACTCGCCATGCGGCCACGACGATTGACTTCGACGGCGGAATTGGTTTGATTGGCCGATTTTGGAGCATTCGATTGCAGAGCATTGGACGCGTTCGGCAACGTGCTAACGTTATGATCAAACACCTGATGCACTCGACCAGCAGCCCGTTCATCGCTTTGAGAGATACCCTCCGCAAGATGATTGCGCATCTCGTGTGCCACCGAAGGCCGCGTATCAATCGAACTCAGTGGGTCGTCGCCCAGCTGACGCTGCGGAACAACGGTCGCTTCAATCACACGTGGTTCGCTAGACTGCGATAGGCGCTGGCTAGGCCGAATCGGCGGCGGCGTTTGTTGCGTGCGCTGCGGAGGTTGAGATTGTTGGATTTTTTCCTTGAGCCGTTCCGCCGCTTGTTGCAAAAATTTCTCGAGGTCGTTCGACATTTAACACACACTTTCAAAGTCAAGTAAACGTGGCATTACGTGCTATTTAACTTTCTGAATTCGAATGTCGCGCCAGCGAACTTGGAATGGTCCGGTATCCTTGCCAATTCCGTGGACTTGTAGCCCGATGAAGCCGTTTTGGTAGCTCTCCGGGTCGTAGATATCTTCAATTTTGCGACCGTTGATCCAAGTTTGAATGCGGGGTCCCACTGCACGGATCACGTAACGATTCCAATCACCATTCTTAAGCGCGTCGGTTTTCGGTTGAGTTGGGCTAAGCCAACCACGACCGGTCGATTCGCCGTAGACATAACCTGCGGTGCCGGGCGACGCTTCGATTTCAACCTGTGGTCCGTGAACGCGACCATTGTCTTTTTCAGCGATACTCTTTGAACGAATCTGTACACCGGAGTTGAGTGCGTTGTCGACTTTGACCTCGAAAGTCAATTCAAAATCGCCATAATCTTTTTCGGAACACATGAACGAATTCGGACTACCTTCCGTAGTTCGGCCTACAACGGCTGCCTCTTCAACAGAGTACTTCGCAGTGCCATTCTTTTGAACCCAGCCGCTGAGATCTTTGCCATTGAAGAGCGTTTTCCAGCCTTCGCCACTGGTATTCGGAGCCGTGCTAAAGTCAGCCTTGTCATGTCCAATTGGTAATTCGAGAGCGAGCGGGTCCTTCATAGCGACTTCCTTGGCAGTCAACTGTGCGGCAGTGACCGCAGGTTGAGTCACCTCGCCGGTCGCGCACCATTCCGTTCCCCGTTGCAACGTTGTCTGAAAACCAGCCCCGCTCATAGCCACGGGATCGTGACCGAGCGTAGTATGAAAAACACGTCCCTTGCCGAACTGCACAACCATCAACATTGGTTCGTGCTCGCCCGTCCCGCCCGTCGCTTTGTCGCTAAAAGCAGTCGCCAGAACTTGCATGTTCGCAGCTGGTCCTCGCAGTTCGGCGTAAAGTTCATCTTCGGCTTGCATCCAACTGGTCGGAATGCCGCGCGTGATGGGATGCGCAGCGTCGCGCACCACAACTTCGAAGGGATGCCGTTTGCCGTGGCTACCACCTCGCCCGACTTGAGTGTCGCGATCAAATTTTCCTTCGCGCCAACGCACGTACGGACCGCTCTTTTCATCACGTCCGCCCCATCCGCCGACACCGATCATTTCGTTGTACTCGCTCCACTCTGGAAATGAATTGTCAGCCGCGTGGACACAGACGAACCCACCTCCATTCCTCACATATTCTACGAATGAAGCGGCCGTTTCTTTTGACCATGCTTCGCCGTTGTAATTCGAAACAACCACTTGGTAGTCTGAGAACTTAGGAGTGAACTGCGACATATCACCACCCTTCGCAGGGGTCGTAACCACGTCGACAACGAAACGACCTGTTTTCTCCAGCGTAGCTTTAATTAGGGGGGTTGTTTTCTGCCACGGATGATTGTTTTGTCCATCAACCAGCAAAGTTTTGATCACTGATTCTTTTGCGTTCGCCGTGTGCAAAGTCGTCAGTACCAAGAGGGCGCAGCTAGTTAAGCAAGTAATAAGACGCATAAGTGTGGTTCTCGACTTAAAAAGATCTGGTGAGCTGCGATCGCCACAAGCTCGGGTTCGAGCTGTTACTTTACATCGAAATCAGGGCGTGCGTTAGTTGGAGTACTGATTTTTGTGGCTTTGTCGCGACGATTTTCTGTCAGTGTGTGGTTTCCGCCGAATTTCCGAAAAACCCTCTGGCGAGGGTGCTCAGCGCGGCGAAGTGATACGCGCACTGGCTAGTGCCGAGGTGCACTTTCGCTCATGGAATGATGGGCCGCGGGAGGTTAGAATAGGAGTTACCGGTCTGAGGCGTTCGGATCGGTTCCCACCTCTCAATACTCATTCCCGCCATAGGGTTCAATGCTTTTTTTGCATCCTAACTTTGCTGCCCGTCTAAATTTTCCCGCATGCTTCTCGGTCATCGGCGTGGCAGGCATCATTTTTGGCGGATGCGTGTTGGGAGACGAACCGATCGATTTCAATCGCGATATCAGGCCGATTCTGTCTGAGAACTGTTTTTACTGCCACGGTCAAGATGCTGGGAAACGTCAAGCGGACTTGCGGCTGGATCTCTCGGAAACTGCTCTCGAGGCGGGAGTGATTTCGCCGGGCAAAGCCTCCGAGAGCCAACTCATCGCGCGCATCAACTCGACGGATCCCGAGCAGCAAATGCCGCCTCCAAAATCGAATCGCAAAATTTCCGTCGAGCAACGCAAGCTGCTCGAGCGATGGATTGACGAAGGTGCCAAGTACTCGAAACATTGGGCGTACATTGCGCCCGTTCGCCACAACCTAGCGTTATACAAGCGGATTGGGTGCGCACGCCCATTGATCGCTTTGTGCTCGCGAAACTCGAAACGGAAGAGCTTGCACCGTCTCCCGAAGCGGACAAGGCGACTCTCATCAAACGGCTGCATGTCGATCTCGTTGGTTTGCCTCCAACAACCGCGCAAGTGGATGCTTTCGTTGCTGACACAGATCCATTGGCATACGAAAAACTCGTAGAACAACTTCTGAATAGCGAACACTATGGCGAACGCATGGCCCTTAGTTGGCTCGACGCGGCGCGTTATGCAGATAGCAACGGCTTTCAACAAGACGGCGATACTTGGCAATGGATTTGGCGCGACTGGGTGGTGAAAGCGCTGAATGAAAACATGCCCTTTGATCAGTTTACGATTTGGCAGTTGGCGGGCGACTTGCTACCCAATGCAACCAACGAACAGAAGATCGCCAGCGCATTCAATCGCAACCACCTGCTCAACGGTGAAGGGGGCGCGATCGCTGAGGAGCAGCGGTTCAACAATTTGTTTGATCGTATCGACACGACCGCAACCACCTGGTTGGGACTGACCATGGCATGCGCCCAATGCCACGATCACAAATATGATCCGGTCACTCAAGTCGAATACTACAGTTTGATGGATGCCTTCAATCGCGTCCCAGAGACTGGCACTCCTCAATTCATGTCCAAAAGGATTCGCGTAGGGGCGCCATTTCTTGAGCTGCCGAACGACGAGAACAAGCAGAAGTTCGCAGAGTACGAAGCGCGTTTGGCGATACTCGACAAGCAGGTGAGCACCATCGTTGATTCAGCCTTCGAAGGCTGGCGGCTTGGATTGTCTGCAGATGGTGAGGCGAGCGATGGAAAGGACCTTTCCGAAACGATTGTAGCATTGCTGAAGAAGCCGGAAACGGAACGCTCTGAAGAGGAAAAAAAGAAGCTGGACCAAGAGCTGCGCAAGCACTTCGATGAAAAGGTTCGCAAATCGATCAATGACAAATTCCCGGTCATCGCAGAGACAACTGCGGTTCGCAGTGATTACAACAATTATCGAGGTGATCAACTGCCACGCGTGATGATCATGAGCGATGACAAGCCACGCGAATCGTTTGTGTTGTCGCGCGGTGAGTATCTGAAGCCGACTGACAAGGTTACGTTTAACACTCCGGCCTTCCTCCCCCCGCTATCTGGTGACGCGCCTCGCAACCGACTTGGACTGGCCCAATGGTTGATGTCGCCCGATCATCCGTTGACCGCTCGGGTGCAGATCAACCGCATGTGGCAGAACCTGTTTGGACTGGGAATTGTCAAGACAACGGAAGATTTTGGTGTTCAAAGTGAGTATCCGATACATCTCGACCTACTCGATTGGCTGGCGGTCGAGTTCCGTGAATCGGGTTGGGATATGAAAGGCATCCAGCGCATCATTCTCAACAGCGCGACTTATCGCCAGTCGAGTCGGTTGTCGCCAGCGTTGAAGGCTCGAGATATTGAGAATCGCCTGTACGCGCGTGCCAGCCGATTCCGCATGCCGTCCATGATTCTGCGAGATTGGTCGCTTGCAGCGGCTCAGCTGCTCGATAAAAGTATTGCAGGTGCTCCGGTGTACCCTTACCAGCCTGACGCGATTTGGGAATCATTGGCCATTACCAAAGAGCGCGATTTTACGTATCCCGATTCGAGCGGAAAGGACCTCTATCGACGCAGTTTGTACACGTTCTGGCGGCGGACGGTTGGACCAGCCAACATGTTCGACGCTTCCAATCGCCAAACGTGCCGAGTGAGACCTTCCATGACCAGTACTCCGCTGCATGCGTTGACGACCCTCAACGATCCGACTTGGGTCGAGGCCGCACGCGTCTTAGCTGAGCATACCTTGCATCAGTCGCATGATGCGGCGGCCCAGTTAACCTTTGCATTCCGTCAGATTCTGATTCGTTCACCGTCGGAAAAGGATCTTGGCCATATGCAAAGCGCGTTGCAGAAGCAGCTCAACTTCTATTCCCAGGATCCAGCGGCCGCTTTGGCATTTGTGGAAACTGGAAAAGCCGCTCGCGACAAAACACTCGACGTTGTGAACCATGCCGCACTGTCTGCCGTCTGCTTGACGATCATGAATCTCGATGAAGCTATCACACGCGAATAATAACGCGAACGGAAACGACAACCATCACCATGGAAAATCTAGTTCAACAAAACGTAGCTCGCGTCAATCGACGCCAACTCTTTGGCTCTGCGGCTAGTGGCGTCGGTGTGGCCGCATTGGCATCGTTGCTCGGTCGAAACTCTCAAGCAACTGAACCGCTTGCAAACAGCACGTTCAACGGCCTACCCGGCTTGCCTCATCACTTGGCGAAAGCCAAACGCGTCGTGCTGTTATGGCAGGGAGGCGGTCCATCGCACGTCGACCTGTTCGATCATAAGCCGGTTCTGAAGGAGATGGCTGGCAAGGATATTCCCGATTCAGTTCGCGGTTCGACCAGGCTGTCGACGATGTCCAGCGGTTATGCCAAATGGCCATGTGTGCCCGCGATCAAAGAGTTCAAAAAGTACGGCCAATCCGGTATCGAACTTAGCGAGATGCTACCTAACATCGGCAAGATTGCCGACGAGATTACGGTCATTCATTCGATGCATACTGAGGCAGTCAATCACGCGCCGGGAGTAACTTTTTTCTTAACCGGTTCACAAGTGCCGGGGCGACCCAGTATGGGTTCGTGGTTGTCGTACGGGCTGGGAAGCGAAACTGAAAACTTGCCCACCTTCGTCGTGATGACGTCCAGCGACAAGACCAAAACGTGTGGTCAGTTGTTTTTTGATTACTACTGGGGCAGCGGATTCTTGCCCAGTCGCTTTCAAGGTGTGCGGTTCCGAAACACCGGTGATCTAGTGCCCTACCTGGCCAATCCCAGCGGCGTAAGCAAAGAAGCCCGGCGTTCAATGCTTGACGATTTGTCGATAATGAACAACGAGCATCTGGCTGATTACGGTGATCCGGAAATCGACACGCGCATTGCTCAATACGAAATGGCCTTTCGGATGCAGACCAGTGTTCCTGAGCTGATTGATTTTTCGAGCGAGTCAGCGTCAACGATTGAACGTTACGGGCCCGACGCGCTTAACAAAGGCACGTTTGCAAACAACTGCTTGATCGCTCGTCGATTGCTTGAAAGGGGCGTTCGGTTCGTTCAACTAATGCATGCTGGCTGGGATCAGCACAACAATTTGTACACGCAGCTCGAGCAGCAATGCAAAGATACTGAAGTATCGGCCGCCGCGCTAGTACAAGACCTAAAAGATCGCGGTATGCTAGAAGACACTCTGGTCATATGGGGTGCCGAGTTTGGTCGCACGCCGTTCGGACAAGGAGATCCCGCCAAGCCGAATGGTCGCGATCATTTTGGCCGCGCCTTCAGTTGGTGGATGGCAGGCGGCGGCGTTAAGCAGGGGTCGGTCTACGGTTCGACCGACGATTACGGTTGGAATATTACTGAAAACCCTGTCCACGTTCACGATATGCAAGCCACCATTCTGCACCTGTGTGGCATCGATCACACTCGCCTTACCTATCGTTTTCAAGGCCGACAATTTCGATTGTCCGATGTACATGGCGAAGTTGTACGCGGTGTTCTGACCTAAGTACGCGGTGTTCTGGCCTAAGTTCGGGCAGCACGCTCGCCCCTCCCCGAGCGCTGTGAAGCATTTTGAAGCGGCACAAGGTCACTCTCGGCAAGAGTGACCCACGGTGGGTCGCATCTGCCGGATGCGACCGCGAAGTACCATAGTCACGAAACTGCGGATGATTCACTGACTAAAGTGCTTCACAGCGGTGCCCCCTCCCGCATGCCGCTAAACGCTCCATTCGACCTCTCCCAAGCTGCGGCTTGGGGGAGGTAAGTAGGCTAGCGACGTGAGAATACACGCAGGGTTCAGTGAAGTCGTTGGAGTACAGCGTTTTGGCGATTTTCTATTTCGAATGCTGCAAAAGCGACTAATAGTCTGTGCGCAAACGGAAAGTGGCGCTGTCCAACTTAGAGGCTAGTCCTCTTTTAGCAGTTGGTCGACGACAGTTTCGATTTTCTTATCCGTAGTAGCGCCTTGCCAATTCAATTCGCCCTGCCACCAAAAGCGGATATAGCCTTTTTTGTCGACCACATAGACTGTCGGCCACATAGTGTTTCCCCATGCTTTCCAGTTCTTTTCTTCAAGGTCGATCAAGACTGGAAAATTAAATCCTTCCCGCTGCGCAGCCGCAATTACCTTGGCTGGATCGCGTTCGGCGGCAGTTTCGGGAGTTTGAACGCCGACGACAGCTACCCCTTTTTTCTTGAGCGTTTCATCCCAGCGTTTGTAGTGTTTAAAATTGGCGACGCAGTTGTGACACTGGAACGCGTAAAAATGGACCAAGACAACTTGGCCCCGCAACGATTCAAGGCTGACCGGCGAGGCACTCGTCCAGCACCCTGAGTCGATCAGCTTGGGAGCCAAAGGATAGATGCGTTCAACTTTCCTTGTATCGAGCGGTTCGCCAAGCGAGCTACTCAACTTCTGAGCCTGCGCGGGTTGCAAAATCGCCAGTGCTTTGGCAACTTCAGCCTGGGTCGCCGCAGCAAACTGCTGCATAGCCTTAGCATCATCGGGCTTGAGATCTTTCGCTAACGCATCCGTTTCGCCAAAGAGTTCAGTGAGTTTTTTTTGTTGCTGCGTGTCCAAATGCAAATGCCGGATGACTTCAGGGCGCAATAGAACTCGGGCGCTTTGCGACTGCAACTCTACCTGGCGCAGGCGATTGGCGGCTGGTTTGCCGCGCAGTTTTTCAAGTGAAGATACAAGTTTCATTTCTAAATCGGCGATAATCTTCCGCTGCTGACCCGCCGGTAAAATGCGCGCTGGCCACCAAATGGCGTCGATTTCCCGAAGGATAGTTTCGAAAGCCGAGAGCTGCTTCGAATCAAGTCTTAGCTCTTGCTGGACTTCGGGTGTATGTGCCAACCCCAACAAGTTTTGCGGCACCGCCGATATTTCGGCTGGCAACGAAGCAAATTCAAGGTTCGGTTCTTCAGCGCTGGACGCACTGACGAAGTAAAGCAGCCAGGCTATTAGATGAAGGTAGGTCCGTTTCCACATTACAGCTTGGCTCCGGCTAGGGCAGAAAATCGAAATGCGACAAGCTCGCGGTCAAGTAAGGATACCCTTTTGACGCACAAGCCATGCTAAACTTACATGCTTGGAAGTATTTTTTATTCACTTCTCGGCCAACGCCAGAAATTTAGTCCGGTTCAGCGTGGTATCGCTTTCGTTTAACCTAAACCCTGTGGGCGACACTCAGAATTCTGCCGCGCCGGCGATGTGCGCCGGCGCATTGGAAATTATGCCGCCAAACTGCGTTAGGGGCGGCGAGGCGCTTCCGCGGGTGCCACATCTGCAGTCGGTGGTTCGGCGAATACCGGCGGCAATGCGTTGCTTGCGGCTCCCGGTTGCGTGGGAGGCTGCGGAATTAACTCTGAGGAATAAATAGGGTATGCCCCTGGCTCGATTTCATACGGGGCGTAAATTTTCTGCCCTTGGCGGTTCCGATCGGCTTGGCCGCGCATCAGCATTTGCATCCACTCAGGAGGAATGCCGAGTCCAACTTGCGGATTGTCAATCAGCATTACGAGCATCTTGAGCAGCTCAGGTTTAGCGGTCTTGCGTTCTTCAAGTTGTTTGCGTAATTCTTTGGCGCGCTGTTCGATGGCTGCCAGCTCTTTCTCACGGTTTGCGAGGTCAGCGTCCAATTGTTCGCTTACGAGTTTAGTAACCAGTCCGCGCGCTGCCGCTTTATCATCGTCGTTCTCCGACGTGCGAAGTTCTCGAATAGCCTCTTGGAAAGCTCGCATCCGCGCCGCATCTTCGGCATTCATCCGCTGCTGATTTCCCGGAAAAATAATTGGTGTCCCAGCGACTCGGACTTCACCGTAGGCTCGGGCGTCTTCTAAATAATGTTGCGCATCCTGGCGATAACTATCTTGAGCAAGTCGAGCTCCGGTCCGGTTCGTGGAACGCTGCCCAGAAGAAGCCTCACTTGGACGTCGCGCCAGGGGGGGCTGAGCCGGACGTGTTTGGCTGAGGTCGCCAGCTGTGGAAGCTGGTACATTGTCCTGCGGGATGAGTGCGGGATCACTCGTCTGCGCGGCGAGCCACGAGCCGCCGACCAACGTTAACAATCCCAATGCCGTTAGGCAAATTTGTTTCGTCATTTTCAAACTCCATAAACAAGAGGACTCGTAAGATGGGAACAGGTTTCCCGTCGAAACTTTCGTCTACTAAACATCCGGCTAAAAATTGCTTGGGTTAAATGGTGCAATGTGAAAGTTGCCAGAGTTATAGCTCTTTGGGCAACTGATCTAGCGACCGCTGCAATTCGCGCAGTTGCACATCCAGCGTTCTCAGCGGCGCTGCGGTGTCGAGCGACTGCTGCTGCAGCCAAAGTGATTGTTGTTCATGCATCTGTTCCAATTCGTAGCGCTCGATACTGGTCGATAATTCTTGAAGCGCTTGATGCCATGGGTCGTCGCCGCTTTGCAGCGATATACTCTCCATGAGCGAAACAGCGGGATCTTGCGTGTGCGGTGGTGCGGAAGCCGGGAATTCTCCGGCCGCAGTCGGCTGAGAATGTATTCGCGGAGTTTGCAGAACTTCCGAAGCGGATTCGACGGGAATTTGATTATGAGTCTGCGGAATCGCGAACATCAGTGCGATTATCGCCAGTGCTGCGGCCGCAAGCACCCACAACACTTTGAGCGGCAGGTGTGTTCTTTTCCGCGCGTCGATCACTCGCAGCTGACCACTTTGAACTGCGGACAACAACCTCGACAACTCCGCTTCGCATGCTTTGGCGGATATGAATCTGGCACTAGCCGACTTTGCCAGCAAACGATCGACCAGACGTGACAGCTCGCGGGGAACGGACGCGTTGACTGCTTGGACCGGTCGATGTCCATGATGACAGATCCGGTTCAGCACACCCATGGCCGTGTTGGCTCGAAACGGTGGGCGACCCGTCAACATGAAATAGATCACGCATCCGAGGCTGAAAAGATCGCTGCGACAATCGATCGTTTCGCCGCTCGCCTGTTCGGGAGACATGTAATGCGGAGTTCCGGTTACGATTCCGGTTCGCGTGAGGCTCGCATCGTCAACTGTGCGGGCTAATCCGAAATCGGAAAGCACCACACGGTCGATAGACTCTTCCAGCAAAATATTGGCGGGTTTCACGTCGCGATGAATTAAGCCCTGTGCGTGTGCAGCGGTGAGTCCAGCCGCCGTCTGCTGCGCAATTCGCAGCACATCGGTAACCGGCAGTGGTCCCAGTCGATCAACGCGGGCTTGCAGCGACTCACCCGCGACGTACTGCATCACTAAGTAAGGAAGTTTTCCATCGCTCTCGACGTTGTGAATGGGAATCACGTTCGGATGAATCACCGCCGCCGCCGCTTGCGCTTCTCGAGCGAAGCGTTTGCGAGCGGCCGCACTATGAGCCAAGTGGGGCGCGAGCACCTTCACGGCGACGGATCGATGCAGTTCGCCATCATGCGCCTTAAACACAACTCCCATACCGCCCGAGCCGATTACGCGTTCGACGTCGAATCGTCCGATGCGGCCCAGCAATTCTGGATGGGCAGCCGGTTCCAAGAAGTCCAGTGAGATCGGGTCCAGCTCAATCTCGTCGCTCTCCGATGCACCGATTTGTAAATCCACAGTCGTCTGTGGTGGCCGATCAACCAGTTGTCGTTCGGGTTCATCGAGCGAACGCAGATGCGCGACCAGATCGCTGGTCCAAGAGCCCATGCCAGAGAGCTTTGATAGCTTCGATTGACAGCGTGGGCAGTTCTCGACATGCTCGGCCACTGTCGGGTCGACTGCCGAGTCGGTATCTTCGTCTAACAAACTGCGCAATTGGTGCTCGGAACTATGCATCATGATTCGCCTCCAACTCTTCGGCCACGGCTCGCATGCGCGCTATGACTCGCGACCTAGCCACATAGATCGCACCGACCGACATTTGCAGTTCCTCAGCCACGGCTTCACACGCGCGCCCGACAACCATCGTTTCCCAAAAGGCGGACCACGTCGCGGGCTGAACAAGTCGCTTTACCCGAGCTGCAGCCGATTCGAACACTGCGCGACGATATTCGATCTCGACATCGCCCGAATCGAAGCCTCGTTCATCAATCTCTGACTGGAGTCGACGAATTTGTGTCGACCCGCCAACCGGCCGCTCGCGACGACGCAGCGTGGCTTGATTGATCAAGTGATTTCGAGCGATCCGAAACAGCCAGGCGCGAAACCGGCCACGGGCGGCGTCCGGTTGCCATCTATCGACGGCTCCCGCGACCGAAGTGAATACACGTTGAACGAGATCCTGTGCGTCCGCGTCTTGCAAACCCCTCCGTCTCGCAAATCGCAGTATTAAGGGCTCGTAAAGCTCCACAAACTCGCGCCACGCTGCTCCATCCGCGGAACGCGGCAAGCGAAGTATCAGGCTAATGCGAGTATCAGGCATTCGAGACGTTCCAAGGAAGCAAGTTCGAGAATGTTACTTAGGATAACACAGCCAACTCCCCATAATCTTTCACGGGAAATCAAAGAATCGCCAAGATTTACATTCGCAAGGTCCGCAAAGGTAAAATCGAAGCCTTCGACGTAATACATTCACTCGATTGCGCTTCGAGCTTGTACCGCTCGCTACTTTTTAAGACTTTCGTTATCGAAGAGCGTTTCAGCGATATCGGAAGAGTCTTTGGGTAGCACGTCTTTCGAGGCATTGAGGATGCTGAGCGGGTCAATGTGAGTCCATGCGCTGGAGGCCGCCAACAGGGCAGCCATCACTTGACTGATGTGCATCACCCAGACGACCACCCCAGAGCCGATGGCGGTCTTAGCAATCAACTCGACGCCTTTCATGGCTACGACTTCCATGGGGGATTCTTTGTCATCGTCTAGGTGAGCGAAGGCGTCGACATTCTGCACTAACTCTTGCTCAAGTCTCGCAGCTTGCTCGGCGCTCAATCTGGCTACGGCACTGTGGCTTTCCGATAGAAGTATTGAGCTGCTGAGGATCGAATTGGATTCTTGAAAATTCAAGGCGGCAAAATGCTGATTGTCCAGGTTAAGGGCGGAAACGTTGGAACGAGGTCCTTCCGCCCGGGTTGCTTGATCGCTGGAGGGTTTGACAAGCTCGATGAGCGATTGAGTCGAACTCTGCGTGTCATAAATCGCCCCGACTAGCGGATTCACCTGAGGTTTGTGCTCACCCTTATCGTGACTCTCCCCTTCATGGTTACCCTTACCCCCATCTCCAGCTTCACCGCTGCCGCTACTGCCGCCTGTTCCACTGCCCCCACTGCCTCCGCCGCTGCTGCCTGGCGGTGGTGCGCCGGGGGGAATGACGTTGATGGTGACGGTCTGTATGTCCGAGGTCAGTGAACCGTCGTTCACCGTGTATTGGAACGTCACCGAGCCTACAACGGGAACGACCGGTATGTAAGTAAAACTGCCATCGGACAGCAGAATGAGCGTGC
>JANLQO010000607.1:0-4939 GCA_031367855.1 Planctomycetia bacterium
CGTCGACCCCAAGCGAGAACGACCATTTAGATGCCCCTTCTCGCCAGTTTTCCCATCGCTGGGAATTATCCTTTGCGTCGCCCTGATGCTCTCACTGCCGAGTGAGAATTGGCTGCGACTGGTAGTTTGGTTAGCCGTCGGTCTGTTGATCTACTTCAGCTATGGCTATTGGCACAGCAAGCTACGCAACGCAGCCAATTCTCACTTGGCAGTGAGAGCATCAGGGCGACGCAAAGGATAATTCCCAGCGATGGGAAAACTGGCGAGAAGGGGCATCTAAATGGTCGTTCTCGCTTGGGGTCGACGTAACGCAAGATAAGCACCGAGGCGCACACCAGGGCAAATGCAAACAAGGTACCGATGTTGGTAAGGTCGGCAAGGATGCTCAGCGGTAACAGGCTCGCCGCTGCGGCGACTACCAATCCGGTGAGGATCGTCGACTTATAAGGCGTTCGAAACTTTGAATGAATGGCGCCGAAGAAGCTGATAGGCATCAGACCGTCGCGGGCCATTGCCAAGAAAATACGAGGCTGGCCCATCATCATCACGAGCAACACGGAGGTGATACCAGCGATCGCTCCGATGGTTACAAGGAACTGAGCGGATTCGTACCCAACCTGCTTGAAGGCGATAGCCACCGGTGCATTGACGTCAATTTTGTCATAGGGCACCATGCCGGTCAGCGTGGCTGCTACGGCGATGTACAGAACTGTACAAATCACCAACGAGCCAATGATGCCGATTGGCAAGTCGCGTTTCGGATTCTTGGCTTCCTCGGCCTGAGTCGACACCGCGTCAAAGCCGAGGTAGGCAAAGATAATCCCCGCAGCCCCAGCCATCATCCCTTTGTCCGTTCCGCCGAAGAGAGCGAGCGGTTGTCCGAAGAAGGTCATTCCGCCATAGCCGTAAGGTGCAAAGTTATCGGTCCAGTTGGAGACCTTGATGTATTGGAAACCAGCAATGATGACGAATAGTACCACGCTGACTTTGATTGAGACCATGATCGCATTGGTAAAGGCACTTTCGGAAACTCCGCGAACTAAAATCGCGGTCACGATGGCGGTGATCACGATGGCGGGCAGATCAAAGAAAAATCCGGTTGCAAAGAAGGATCCGTTGTAATCGAACGGTGCATCGGAGAACCGGTGCAGAATTCCTTCTTTGCCGAATACGTTTATACCCAATTGATCTAGCAGCGCTTGCATGTACTTCGACCAACCATGCGCGACGGTCGAAGATGCCACCGCGTATTCCAGAATCAAATCCCAACCGATAATCCAGGCCATCAGCTCGCCGAGCGTGGCGTAAGCATAGTTGTAGGCGGAGCCGGCGACCGGTGCCATCGAAGCGAACTCGGCGTAACACAGTGCGGCAAACACGCACGCCAGACCGGCGACTACGAACGACAGCATGATGGCTGGTCCAGCCTGATTAGCCGCCGCTTTGCCGACGAGAACAAAGATACCTGTGCCGATGATGGCTCCTACGCCAAGGGCGGTGAGCGACACGGGACCAAGTGTGCGTTTCAGTCGATGGCTGCCCTCCATATCGGCCACCATCGTGTTGAGATTCTTGGTGCGAAACAATTGGTTCGCCATAACGGTTCCTATTAGATATGCAATTGATTGGCGCCTACTTTGGCCCCGATTCTAGATGGCGTTGGTCCAGAACTAAATAAGCGAAGCTAGAAATTTTTCGATTCGTGCCAAGTTTGGCTAATCATCGCACTAATTCGAGCACGATCGCCGCGATCAGGACTCAGCGTCCTTGCCAGTATTTTCGTGCGGTTGTCGAAGCGGTAGTACAGCGATCAACGAGGCGGAAAGGATGCTGGTTAAGCTCAAGAAGAGCAAGCCGTAGGTGTATGAATGCAAGTTTTTGTCAACCCAGCCCATCACCGTTGGGCCGAGGAAACCGCCTAAGTTGCCGATGGAGTTGATCATTCCGACGCTACCCGCGGCCGCCGAGGATGTGAGAAACAGGCTCGGTAATGACCAGAATGCAGGCATGTAGGATTTCATACCTGCGGCCGCAATGGAGAAACAGAGTATCGACATATAGATATTGCCCCGCGTAAAGATCGTCAGCACAAGCAAAGTTGCCCCAACTGCAACTGGTATTACTGAGTGCCAACGGCGTTCGTGATAGTGATCCGAACTCCAGCCGACAAAAAGTTGGCCGGGAATGACTAGCAGGGAGGGGATCATGACCAGTAAAGCAACTCGAGAAGGTTCAAGTTCGTACCATTGCTTCAAGATGCTCGGCAAGAAGAACTCGATACCATAGTTGGCGGTGACGATGCCAAAGTAAGCTAAAGACAGCAGCAGCACACGGGGGCTTGTTAATGCAGCCAGCACCGAATGATGACTCGTACTAGCTTTCAAACTCTTCTCGCGTGCAAGTTCGTTCTCCAATGCGTCACGTTCCTCTTGCGTCAACCACTTCGCTTGTCGAGGCCGGTCGGTAAGGTAAAACAAAACGATGAAGCCGATGACGACGGCTGGAATTCCCCAGAAAATGTAAATCCATTGCCAGCCCTTTAGACCTAACAACATCGGATTTGTCACCATGACGCCATCGACTAAGTGAGTTCTACCGATGTCGATAAACAACTGCGAAATAGCAGGTCCGATCATCATCGCCAGCGGCGAAGCAATCAGGAAGTAAGAGATCGCGCGGGCTCGGTCCTTGGATGGAAACCAATGAGTCAGGTAAACGATGACTCCGGGGAAGAAACCAGCTTCGGCTACCCCAAGTAGAAATCGAACAATGTAAAACTGAATCGGAGTCGTCACAAACGCAGTCGCTGCCGCCATGATGCCCCAGGTCACCATGATTCGGCAAATCCACTTGCGGGCGCTCCAACGCTCGACAATCAACGAACCGGGGATCTCGAGCAGAAAATAGCCAATGAAGAAAATTCCGCTGCCGAAGCCGAACACCCAACTATCGAACGCCGGCAGGTCCTCGCCCATGGTCAATTTGGCAACTCCGACGTTGGTGCGATCGACGTAGGCGATGATGTAGCAGACGAACAACAGCGGGATCAAACGGAAGTACGCTTTGATTCGCGCCGAATCGAGGGGATCATTGGGCCGGTCGCTGGGCCGATTGCTGGCTGTCGGTTTGTAGGGATCGTTGGCTGAAATGATAAGGCTCGGCGGGAAGTGTTTTGAGGGGGTCAAAGTGCAGCCCACTTGCGGCTGCGGTGGCTATTGTAATCATTGGAGCCAAATGGGGTTGGCTGGATAGCCACTATTGATCGCGGGAGTTTTTGGGATTTTTTCTGATCCAGCAGTGACTTGGCAGACATTTCGACTTCTGTAGGCCCCTTGGACCAGGGGTAACCTTTGGCTTACTATGTTGAGGGAGAGCGGAGTTCGAAAGGCCGTGTCGGGGCAATCCGTTTGCCAAAACGCAGCGATCCCCTCCCTCAAGTTGGTTTTGATTCAACGCAGGAAAAATGACTTGTTAGATCCTCTCAGCAAAGACGCTTCTACACGATCGCCAGACTTGTCGATCGATGCAGCGTTGGAAAAGCCCCAAGGAGGACTCGTCGTTAAACGCATCGGCGAGTCGGCCCGCTATACCGTCGTCATCGCAATCATGCTGGTTGCGGTGTACTTGCTGCGAAAAAAATTGCAGGACATCGAATGGTCCAGCGTGATGGATGCGATGTACAAAGTCTCCTGGGTCAGTTTGTTGTTAGCCGTGGGAATTACTGCGGCGAATTTTCTGTTGTTGACTGGCTACGATTTGATTGCGGTTCGCTACCTCCGCAAAAAAATCCCCTTAAACCGCGTCATGACCGGCGCGGTGGTAGGCTACGCGATGAGCAACGTGTTGGGCTGGACGGTCGGTGGTACCGCCCTGCGCTACCGACTGTATTCAAAGTGGGGATTCAGCCTGGTTGAGATCGTAGCATTCATCTCAATCATTTCGATGACGTTTTGGTTGGGCATGTTTCTGCTCGCTGGTATCGCGTTTGTGGCGTTACCCGTCCAGTTGCCCGACCATCTGGCCGAAGGGCTGATCTTGCAGCCTAGTACTTGGGGCTGGATCTTCTTGTGCGTGGTGATGTTGTACTTGCTCGCATCCGTTTTTATTCGCAAGCCGGTGCATTGGAATGAGTATCGGTTTTCTTTGCCACCCCTAAAACTGTCGGCGATGCAGTTAGTTGTTTCGGCAGGTGATTTCGTGCTGGCGTCGGCCGTTTTGTACTTCTTGATTCCAAGCGACCTGCGCGGCCATGATGCGATTCATTTCAGTACTGTGTTGGTCGCTTACTTGGCAGCCATGATCGCAGTTGTGATAACGCACATGCCAGGTGGTATTGGAGTACTTGAGTTAATCGTGCTGGAAATGACCCCACTGAGCGCCAAAGAACCCGTGCTGGCAGCACTCTTGCTCTATCGAGTCATCTACTACCTGATCCCAGCCTTCTTTGCGATGCTGCTGTGGATCTATGTTGAGTGGACCACGCCAAAGTTCAAACCGCCCGAGTCAGCAACTACCTAGCGTCGCCGCGCCCTTGTACCGCCACCATCATAAGACGATAAATGTCGCTTGACTTCTAAGGTTTTTAGTTTTGAGACAGCCATACGGGTTACAAAAAAAACTAGGCCAAAGTTGGCCTGAGCAGACGCGTGCGATAACTTAAATACGATGCCCCTCCAACGACCCTTTATGAGAATTTCGGCTCAACGCCACGCGTTCACGTTGATAGAATTACTAGTGGTTATCGCCGTAATTGCAATTCTAATTGCGGTGCTACTTCCTGCGGTCCAACAGGCTCGGGAAGCGGCGCGAAAGATACAATGTCGTAACAATCTCAAACAAATGGGACTTGCGTTACACAATTATCACGCCAGCCATAACGCTTTCCCACCGGGAATAGTGTCGCGTCTAGCCAACCCAGGATGGGTTTTGCCCGCTGGCA
>JANLQO010000021.1:0-7445 GCA_031367855.1 Planctomycetia bacterium
CATTCCGTTTTGAATGACGGCGATGGTGAAGGCACCTACCAAAGTACCCAGCATGCGGCCTTCGCCTCCACTGAGACTTGTTCCACCCACGACTACGGCGGCGATCATGTAGAGTTCATACATGTTGCCATAAGTCGGTGAGCCGCTTTTAAGCTGAGACGCCGTGATTACTCCGCCTAGACCGGCAAGCAAGCCACTGGTGATATAGGCAATCATGATGACGCGAGCAACCGGCACGCCGGAGAGTCGGGCAGCTTCGCGATTCCCCCCCACGGCGTAGGTGTGTCGACCGATTTTCATTCGCGACATGGCGATGTGCGCAATCGCGTAGAGCAGCAACATTAGCAAGACGGTATTCGGTACTCCGAACAGATCTGCCCCGCGCCCAAGCCAAACAAACGAATCGGGCATCTCCGCGATCGATTGACCATTGGCGAGTATGTAGGCTAGGCCGCTGCCCACCAGCATCATGGCAAGCGTCACGATGAACGGTGGAATAGCAAAGCGTGTGATCATCAAGCCTGAAAAGCCGCCGACGCCACCGCACACCAAAATGGCAGCCAAACAGCATAGCGTCATTCCAGCCGCGGCAGCGTTTTTGCCGCCGGCGAAATCGCGGATCAAAACCGAGCACACGACGGCGGACAACGCGATCAAACTGCCGACCGACAGATCAATCCCGCCTGTGATGATGATCATCGTCATTCCAATCGCTACGATCGCAATTACTGCGATCTGATTCGCAATATTGAGGAGGTTGTCCGTTTTGAGGAAGTTAGGGAAACGGTAGCTCGTAGGTTTCACGACGAGAGGTTTACCAATCGCAGAGAAATCAGCGGCGAGATCGGAAAAAACAAGCCAACTCGATGCAACCTGACTGCACGCGATCGCATCCAATCGTTCGTTCTTCGCTTGGATTTGTTCCAAAGCTTGTCTTGCTTCTTTGGGTCCGCCCTTGATCGTTCCAAGAACGGCAAATCCCGCTTCACGCAGTTGGCGTTCAAGTTCATCCGCAAAGGCTGGATCGTTCGACTGATTGCTGGCGGCAATCAGCACACGGGCTCCGGCGTCGAATTGTTGGTTCATGATGTCATGGAGCTGCGCTGCCGCCGCAGGTCCGCTAGCCGCCTGTTCGGTGAATGTTACGGCGCTGAAGAAGACGCACAACAGCAACAGGACAAGGAACATGACATAATCGGTCAATGTTCGAATGAGCAATCGTTTCAGGAAGTTCATAACACGGCTAACTCCATTACCTGTTCTTGGGTAGCATGACGAACATCCTGAATCTCTCCGGTGACGCGACCTTCGTGCATCACAATGATACGGTCTGCCATCCCGAGTACTTCCGACAATTCCGAGCTGATCATCAGAATCGATTTTCCTTGAGCAACCAGCTCATTCATCAGCGTGTAGATCTCGAACTTGGCACCGACGTCGATTCCTCGTGTCGGTTCGTCAAAGATCAGGACTTCACAATGGCGCGCCAGCCACTTTGCTAACACGACTTTTTGCTGATTACCACCTGAGAGATTGCCGACGCGCTGTTCGGGATTCGCGACCTTGATCTTGAGGGCACTCGTGTACTGCTGGAATTCCTCCCGCTCTTGTTGTTTTAATAAAACGCCCGCGCGCGAAAATCGGTTCAAATTCGGAAGTCCAAAGTTATCGATCGCTGAATGTCCTAGCACTAACCCCTGGAGCTTACGGTCCTCCGTCAGCAAACCGATCCCCGCTTCGATCGCATCGCTCGGCGCACGAATTTTCAGCGTCTTTCCGTCGAGCCGGATCTCGCCAGAAGCTCGTTTGTCGGCACCGAAGATGAGCCGCACTGCTTCGGTTCGACCAGCACCCACTAAGCCTGTCAACGCGACAATTTCTCCTCGCTTAACCGCAAGCGAAATACCCTTCACTGTGGTACCGTTACCGAGGTTGGTAACCTGCAGTCGAGGCTCTCCGATAGCAATCTGGCGCTGCGGAAACTCGTCTTTCAATTCTCGTCCAACCATGTACTCGATCATGGCCTTACGAGTCAGCCCAGCGACAGCGCTATCCCCCACATTTTCGCCATCGCGAAGGAACGTCACACGGTCTGCGATGGAGAATATTTCATCGAGACGATGGCTGATATAAATGATGCCAAGTCCTTGCTGCTTAAGTTCGCCGATGATCTTGAACAGGTTCTCAACCTCGCGTGTTGTCAAGGCCGCCGTCGGTTCATCCATGACGAGAATACGCGCGTCGAAGGCTAGTGCCTTGGCGATCTCCACCAGCTGCTGCTGCGACGTCGTCAGCTGTCGGCAAGGAGTGTCCAGGTTGATATCCATCCCAAGTCGCTGGAACAGAGTTCGAGCCCGCCTGCGTTCAGCTACAAGATCGATTAGACCGCCGCGCGAGGTAATTTCTTGGCCTAGAAATATATTTTCCGACGCAGTCAGTCCAGGTACTAAATTGAATTCTTGATAGATCACGGCAATGCCTGCCGCACTTGCCTCGCGTGGCGATTGGAATACAACTTTTTGGCCATCGATTTCCATTGTGCCCAAATCGGCAGCAAGGGCTCCGCCCAGCACTTTCATCAGCGTGCTTTTGCCCGCTCCATTTTCCCCCAACACAGCCAGTACTTCGCCCGCGCGCAGTCTCAGGCTCACACCTCGAAGGGCTTTCACACCGGGAAATGACTTTTCGACGCCGCGCATTACCAACAGTGGTGCGGAGGCTTCCGATTCAGGCATCGTTATTTTCTGGACGCCGTTGATAGGCTGCCTGTTTTGAGGAACTCATGCGAAATCGGCAAGGCAACACGTTGGCCGGTCGGCGAAACAAAGGTTGCGACCCCGTCTGTAAACTCGACCGTTTTCACTTCGGTAAATCCTGGCGGAATCTTAGCAACACCTTGGATATAGCGGACCGTGAAGTCGCCCTTTAAGTCCTGGGTGGTTTGAATTCCTGCTTTATTCAGCGAGTTATCTTCGGCCGAGGCTTTCAGTCCATCGGCAAAGAAAGCCGTTACGTCTTCGAGTCCGACGCAATTGTTTCTTCCGAACCATGGCAATTGATGTCGACCATGGTTCTCAAGCCAAAAAACGGTACTCGTTAAGACTTTGGGGTCTTTTAGCGAAAACCAAAGCCAACCCTGATCGGCTCGTACGGCCGTCAACCAAGCTGGTTTGTCACCAGTGTCCTCAGGAAATATCGCAAGCAAGTCGGCGTAGCCAGGCTTTTGCGGCAAACGAGACACATCGACATCCGGCGCATCTTTGAACCGCGACGGGACCGCTGAGATACTCTTAAAGCGTTGATCGATCGCCAACTGCTGGTACTCGCCCTTGGCAGGATCACTGAACTGAGTCGGATTTGTCGTTCCAAAGCGGATGGGGCTATGCGAAATCTTGAACGCCCCCTCCGCGTCCGGCATCGCCAGCGTCGCATGGTGTCCAATCGAAGTTTTTCCAATAAAGCCCTCGACATGATGTGTGGAATAAACGACGTTGTGTCCATCGACCAGCTGAAGCTTTTTTGTAACCTTGCCTGCGCGCACGGTTGTCTTCATCTCTAACGTCAACGTGGTCACTAGACCCTCCTTTTGTGAGGCCACATTTTCCCAAATGCTCCCTGCAGTTTCCCCGTGCGGCGGATGCTTTTCATGGCGGTAAGCGTCACTGTTCCCACCGAACGGCATACAAAAGAAATCGCCCCGCAAGGGTACCAACACCGGCACGGGATACTGATGATTCTCTTTCTGCCAAGGACTGATATGGTAGGGTTGAACCGGAGTTGGGTCTTTACGATAAAAAGTCACCGGCGCCATGTGGCCACCAAGTTCAGTGATAGCAAGCTCAACTTGATCCGATTGAATGATCCATGACGGTTGTCCACTGCGAGTTTCCTTGTCAGCACCCTGGGCAGATGTGAATACGGCGATGGAAGCTGTGAAACTGAAAATGGCCAACGATTTTAGACTTTTCATCAGATTCTCATTTCAATCTTGATCGACGATTCATTGGTGGTACCAAACGAAGACGGCAGTTTAGCCAGGATAGTTGGAATGTTCAATCTGTTTCACTCATTATTGCCGCGCCTCTTGGAGCATCCGTAAGCTCTTGGCCGCCTGTTGCCGCCGCTCCTGATCCTGACCGTGTAACTGCTCGCGTAGTGCCATCGCATACTTCGCGGATGAGGAACGCTGAGTTGATAGAGCGTCGAGTGCCCGCTGTCGCTCGGCGAAATCGTTGCTCGCCAGAGACTCAATCAGCTGCTCGACCGAAGGTAGGTCCGGTCCGTCCGTGAAGCAGAGAGAACTACTCAGAATAATCGCACTCAGCAATGCAAGGCCTCGCATAGGAACTCCCTGTCGGAGCCACATAGGAGTGGCTTCTTATGGCGGAACGGTAATGCAAAACGATCGACTGGCATTCCAGCCCTTAGTCTAACTGATCATACCCATCGCGATCGAAAAACGTGTGTAACAATCGACGCCATATTGTGCGACTGTTTGGTGACGAGTCGCGTTACTTCGACTTTTGAACTCGTTCCCAAGCTCCAGCAGCTCCAGCTTGGGAACGCACACTCTGGAAGCTCTGCTTCCCTCCCCAGTTCCTGTTCAGATATCCGCTGCGGTCGAATCGATGCAAGTGCGGCTGTTGAGGAGCAGCAAATCCAGCGCGTCGAAGCTGAGCTTCGAGGACCTCATTCCCAAGCTGGAGCTAGCTGGAGCTTGGGAACGAGACAACTCATGAACCATTGAGGACAATAGTTCTGCACTGAGATTCATTTCAGTTCCGTATCTTTGTCGGCATCCGCTTTTCGATAGAGGCTAGTGGGGATTAGGATTTCCGCTGGCAGCTCTTCACCCTTGGAATAAGCGATAAAGGCTCGAACGATTTCTACTCCCATTTTGTCAGGGTACTGAATAGGATCAGCAAAAATCTTTCCTTCCTTGATGGCTTGTTTGCCCTCCGGCATCCCGTCGAATCCGACGATGACGATTTGATCGGCTTTGTTCGCTTTCTCGATGGCCGCCCGAGCTCCGAGTGCCGACGGGTCGTTGATCGCGAAGATACCACGCAGATCGGGATGAGCTTGAAGAGCATCCTCGGCCGCTCGATTGCCAATGTCCTTGGCACCTCCACCTTCCAGTTCGGTAACCAAATCGATCTTTGGTTTCCCTGAGGCATTGTGCGCCTCGATCACGTCGCGAAAACCTTGGACTCGCAACAGGCAGGATTGGGCTTGTTTGAAATGGAGAATGGCAACCTTGCCTCCATTTTCACCTAACGCTTCAATCATCGCGTTTCCAGCCTCTTTACCGCCACCGTAATTGTCCGTAGCGATCTGAGTAACGATCTTGACGCTGGTATCGGGGCAGGGAATATCGACAGTGAAAACGGGTATACCAGCGGCATTGGCTTCTTGGATGATCGGAACAATCGACTTCGGATCACAGGGGCTTAGAACGATCGCGCTCACTTTTTTGACTATAAAATCTTTGACTTGGTTCCCCTGCTTGGAAACGTCGTTATCGGCGCTGACCACGATCGTGTCGTATCCATTTTTCTTTCCTTCCGATGTGATATTGTCGCCGATCACTTTGAAGAATGGATTCTGCAGCGTCAGCAAAGAGACACCGATCGTACCTCGATTGACGGACGACGGCGCAGCAGCATTTGGGCCAACTTTTTTGGAAGATGGCGCACAACCGGTCAATGCCGTCGAGATGCCAACGCAAACCAAACAGGTGACTACGGAGAGAGATTTCATACGCGACCCAAGTTACTTTCTATAGAATAGGTTGATAGCCTTCATCAAACCAAAACGAGACGCCTGCGATCGTAATGCCGCTTATCATACGACCTCACAAACTTCAATACAACGCAACCCTTCGGGAAGCGCGTCCGCACAAAAGCATAACTCGCTGGGCACTCGCGGTAAATTTCAGCCCCCACAACAGCCAGTATGGACAGATAGCACCACTAAATCTCAGCTTCGATCTGAAGCAGCCGATTGTATTTCGATAGCCGTTCAGACTGGGTGATCGAGCCAACTTTGATCTGGTGGGCGCCCCAGCCTACCGCTAAATCTGCTAACCAATGGTCCTCAGTTTCGCCACTGCGGGCGCTGATGGTCACATGCCAGCCGGCGCCTATAGCCAAGCGAAGCGCAGCCAGAGCTTCGGTCAGCGTGCCGATCTGATTGACCTTCAGGAGCAAGGCGTTAGCGCTACGCGATTCGATGGCGCGGGAGATGCGAACCGAGTTGGTGCATAGCAAATCGTCTCCAAGTATGATAGCGCGACCGGTCAGTCTTTCCGTCAAGTGCGGCCACGCATCCCAGTCATCTTCCGCAAGCCCATCCTCCACGCTGATGATCGGATACGCACTGCACCAGCCGTCGATTTGGTCGATCATTTGGATGGATGACAGTGCTTTAAGCCCCAGATGATAACTTTGGTCGCGATAAAAATGCGAAGCTGCAACATCGACGGCTAACGCGACTTGAGTACCGGCTTCGTATCCAGCCAGCCTTATCGCCGCCACAGCATCCCCAAGCATTGACTCGATGTCTGGAAAAGGCGGTGCCAGTCCACCTTCGTCGGCTTTCAGTGCTCGTGCGCCATACTTGCTGTGCGTCAGTTCAGCGGCCGTTTGGTAGACATCAAAAATGATGGCCAATCCCTCATCGATCGTTTTCGCGGATATGGGCACTACCAGAACATCCTGAATGGGAACCTGCCCTCCAGCGTGTTTGCCACCGCTGAACAGATTCACAGTCAGTTGCGGCATCCGTGAGACGGAGCTCCCAAACATGTCGGCAAAGTGTCGATAGAGTGGTACACCGCGCTCGCTTGCGGTTGCCCGCGCGAAAGCGAGCGAGACAGCCAGTATTGCATTCGAGCCCAGCTTGGACTTGTTATGAGTACCATCGCATGCGATCAGCATACGATCCAGCTCCGCTTGATCTGCCAACTCAAGACTAACCAGTTTTGGAGCGATGACGTCGATGATGTTTGTCACGGCCCGCCGACATCCGAGCCCACGATAACGCTTTGGATCGCCATCGCGAAGTTCACGTGCTTCCGCGTGGCCCGTCGAAGCTCCCGACGGAACCGAAGCCGACGCGCTCGCGCCCGAAGCCAACTCGCAGGTGGCGGCGACCGTGGGTCGTCCTCGGCTGTCGAGTATTTCGAGGGCTGTCAAACGCTTAATTCTGGACATGGCTTGTCTTGCATCCAATCTTCGTGGGAGTTTATTTAGAACACGTTGAACGCTTAGGAATCAAATGAAAACACTGATTTACAGGTGTTTTATCAGCCGGAAGGCGTTAGCCGAGCCCTTTCAAGCCAGCATTACGTCCTACTTTCGTCGAGAATTCGTTGCGTAGCAACATGGTTTCCGCGGTTGCCGCTTATTTTTGGTGGTTGCGGTTTCTTAGGGCCACGGATGTTC
>JANLQO010000026.1:0-7674 GCA_031367855.1 Planctomycetia bacterium
CCACGCGGCCGCCGCTGCCGAGAGGGTTGTGCCCGCCCGCGACCGACCCGCTGAGCACTCCAAAATCGCCGATGAGCACGTCGGACGCGATCCCCGCGTTGACGAGGCTGGCTTGCGCCTCGGCACGGATTTCGCCGGTCCAGCGATCGCTGATGCCTCGCCGGTACGTCCCCGACGCAATCCAGGGGCCGTAGTCATTGTTGGCGATGCCGAAGTTTTCCAATTGGGTCCGCACCGAAATCGGGCCGATTGTCTCCATTGAAATCCCCGGCCGTCAAAGTTGCCGTTAAACTGAATCTCTCCAAAGACTTGCGAGGTATTTTAAGTACACTCAACGTTTTCAGTTGACAGCCAAAGCAGTGTATGGCCACGAGGGTACCTGACGATGTACGAACAGAAAACAACACAGCCTCTGACGCACTCGAACTTCTTAGCTCGCTTACTTAACCACTTTCTGCTTTCTTTGGGCGTGATGATGGGGTCGCTGGGAATTGGCATGGGTGGTTACATGTACTTTGAACACTTGACTTGGGTGGATGCGTTCTTGAATACCGCTATGCTACTAGGCGGAATGGGGCCAGTGAATCCACCTACAACGGCAGCCGGAAAACTCTTCGCTGGAGTCTTTGCACTTTACGCCGGATTGGTCTTCATTGTCAGTGGAGCGATTTTGATTACTCCGGTCGTCCACCGTGTGCTGCATATCTTCCATTGGGATCAAGATCAACAGACTCCTTGATCTCGCGCAGGCGCTTAGTCCCTCGAATCGCTGCCGACTATTTGATCGTCACCACAAATCTCTGACCGTTCACTTCAACGACATCGGTCAGTACGAGCTTCCTGCGCCGCCGTGTTTCTACTTCGCCATTGACTTTCACTTCGCCATTCTGAATCTTCAGTTTCGCCTGACCTCCGGTTTCGGACATGCCCATCGTTTTGAGAAAATGATCGAGCCGCAGCGGCTCAGCAGGCGTTTCGGTATTTTCTACAGTGGACATATCGGCAACTTGTCTTTTAAAGGCGTGGAAAGCTCGTCGGCTCCCAGTTTACTCGCTGGACGCCCGTGTCAGCACTCAAAAAATCGTTTAACCGGTTGCCAGCGGAGACTGTTGATTTTAACCCATCGGGCAGCGCCGTAAAGCACGCAAAGTCAATACCAAAATTTCAAGAATACTTCCCAACCTCACCATCAGCGGTAGGGCGAGCAACGCCGCTGGCTAACGGCTAAAATAAACGAATACTCGTAGGTCAAGAGATTGCAAGAAGTCCCCGTGTGCTGAAGGAAAAGCCACCTAGAGCGAGTCTACTTCGACTAGAATTATGCTACCACACCGCGTGCCTATGCCTGCCCGTTGACGCAACCCGCCAGAGCAACGAATGATCTCGTCCACAAACAATCCGGCTACCAACCGAGTGACTCTTTGGCTCAAACGGTTGCTCATGTTGCTTTTCGTTATGGGTGTAATCACAACCGCTGGAGTTGTTGGCTTTCAACTTATCAAACCTGCTGCACCCGTCAAACACCTCACTCATACCGTAGCCCGTGGCAGCCTGGCAGTGACGGTTACAGAAAATGGAGCTGTCGAGAGTTCGAACAATAAGGAAATCAAGTGTTTGGTCCAGGGTGGAAGCACCGTGTTATGGGTTATTGACACAGGCACGATCGTCAAACCAGGTGACGAGTTGGTGCGACTGGATCAATCCAAGATCGAAGACAAAATTTTGCAGCAGCGGATCGTCTATGAAACAGCGCTCGCCAACAAGATCACTGCGGAAAGCGATGTGGCGGTCGCCGATATCAGCATCACTGAATATCTCGAGGGAACCTACCAAGAAGATCGCAGCACGATCGAGAAAGACATATTTGAGGCAGAGCAAAAGCTACGGAAAGCGGAACTCTCGCGTCAGTCGATGGAGCGTTTGGCGGCGAAAGGAATTGTTAAGAATCTCCAACTGCAGGGAGAGCAATTCGCTGTCGACTCTGCGCAAAAAGATCTCGAACTCAAGAAGACGAAGTTGTTGTCACTGGATAAATACAATAAAGAAAAGAAGCTGCAAGAATTAAATAGTACACTGAAAGCAACTCAGGCTAAACTGGCTTCGTTCGAAGCTTCATTGGAATTGGAAAAGACTCGACTGAGCCGCGAAGAAAAGCAACTCGAGAACTGTGTTATCAAAGCCGATACGGCGGGAATGGTGATCTTTCCGTCAATGGCCGCTTGGAAAGATACACCGGATATTGAAGAAGGTGCGACCGTACGCGAACAGCAAACGTTGCTGATGATCCCAGACGTAAGTCAGATGCAAGTCAAAGTTGGAATCCACGAATCCAAAGTGGAGCGATTGAAAGTTGGCATGCCCGCCAAAGTGCAGCTGCAAGAATTGACATTGGTGGGTTCGGTGGGTGAGATCGCCGAAGTGACTCGGCCAGCAGGTTGGTGGACGGGCAATGTAGTGAAATACGATACGATCATCAAGCTCGAACCGCACTCGGGTTTGAAACCTGGGATGAGCGCCGTAGTGGACGTGGTTTTGGCCAAACACGATGACGTGTTAACGATTCCGGTGGCTGCGATCGTAGAAAGCAGCAATGGTTTCTATTGCTGGGTTCAAACAGCGGAAGACGTCAAACAGCGAGTCATCAAGCTAGGCGACTCCAACGACGAATTCACGGTGGTCCTCGATGGTTTGACTGAAGGTGATCAAGTGATCTTGAATCCACTGGCGTTCATCCAAGAGGCTCAAGCGATTGCAATTCAACCCGACGCCGCCGAAGCTCGCGGCGCGGACGCGGGTACCACTACCGCTGGGCTTGCCGCAGTGAAGCAATTATGAGCGGTTCGTTCGGTCAAACCTTTCGCTTGGGACTGAAGAGTCTGCTGCTGCAAAAGTTGCGATCGGCCCTGGCCGCCTTGGGTATTTTCATTGGCACAACCACCGTGATTTGGCTGGTCGCGATGGGTGAAGGAGTCAGTTACCAGGCTCAGCAGCAAATTCTGGAGTTGGGTGCGACGAACATTATCGTCCGCAGCATCGAACCAAAATCGGAGGGAGGCGAAAAAGATCGCGTTAAGAGTTACGGATTACTGCGCGCGGATCACAAACGCTTTCTCTCCAACATTCCGACAATCACTCGATCCGTGCCCATGCGCGAACTCCGCCGTGAGTTTGCAGCCAGAGGTAGAACGGTTGCGACCAGTCTGATCGGCTGTGCCCAAGAGCACTTTGACTTAAATCGACTTGAGATGGCCCGCGGGCGTTGGATGAATGAGCAAGATCGTCGCGAGAACGTGGTGGTGCTGGCCGATGGGATCGCGCGGCGATTGTTCCTATTTGAAAATCCCATTGGCGAGAAAGTTCGCGTAGAGAGCGATGTCTACACCGTAATTGGTGTCACCAAACCACGAAACGCTTCGGCCGCGATCGGCGGAAGTCTCGATTCGCGCGAATACAGCTTTGATGCTTACATTCCACTGGACACGTTTCGACATCGCGTCGGCGATCAAATCATGACGCGTACCGGCGAAGGGTTTAACTTTAAAGGCGAGATCGTCGAACTGAGTCAAATCACTCTGACTGTAGGCAGCATTGCAGAAGTGGACGAGACCGTGGCGATCATTGAACGCCTGTTAAAGAAGTATCATGACAAGGAAGACTACGCCGTAGTTGTACCCAAGGAATTGCTGCGTCAAGCGGAACGGACGCGAGCGATGTTCAACGTGATGTTAGTTATTATCGCTGGCATCTCGTTGATCGTCGGCGGTATTGGGATCATGAACATCATGTTGGCTACCGTCACCGAACGCACGCGCGAGATCGGCATTCGCCGTGCCCTCGGAGCGAAACGACGCGACATTGTGCAGCAATTTTTGGTTGAGACATTGGTACTGACCGGAAGCGGCGGTTTGCTGGGCGTGTTCTTCGGCCTGTTATGCGGCCCGTTATTTCGAGCCGCGCGTTGGATCATCACAGCGGTTTCACCCGACTTGCTTCCACCGATCATCCACACGCTCGAACCTCGCATTGCGCTGTGGTCAGTCCTATTGTCGCTCTTCATTTCACTGGGCGTCGGCTTACTCTTCGGCCTCTACCCAGCCAGCCGCGCCGCGAACATGAACCCGATTGATGCGCTACGCCATGAGTAGCATGGCGATGTATCGATCAAGCGGTCAAAGTCCGCCCGGACGAGGCGACAACAGATTGCTCACACCCGGTCGCTTGCGGATTTGTTTCGGCGACAGCGGCGAACTGCGATGACTTCTAGGAAAAACTGACCGAGGCATTGTCAGATCGCGAGTGTCGTCAGTCGGTATTTCAGAATGAACGGTTCGTATAGTTTGTTCATCCGATTCTGTCGTAGTTATTTCAGTGCTCTGCAGCTTGTCGTCGGCATCGTACTTTTTCACAATGGTCTTCGTCTCAGTAGTGACTTCAGTCGTAGCAAGCTGCATGACAGTTAGCGTAAACCGCGACAAACCTTCCATGCCTTGCGGAAGCACCCAGACATATTTGTTCTGGTAACAGCTTACAAAGCACGCCTCCTTTGGAACTTCCGCTTTGCAACCTACACCATACCAGTCGGTTGGTATCGTACAGGCCAGCGAAGCAGGTTCATCCGGCAAGTAATCTTCAAGCTGCTCCAGGCAGTCTTCGCACGCGACTGGATCGCCGCCGCATACTAGCATTTGGAAGGCGCACCTTAGACGCCTCACCTTGGCGATGTCCGTGACCGGAACCAAATTCCAGTTCTCGGTTAATCCCCGCGACAGATTGGGATTGAGGAACAAGCTGAAAATTGGGAATCCACCGATCTGATCGGCAGAGGAAATCGTTGGTGAATAGGTACCGGCTCCGCCGAACGTACTCTGATCCGTCACCGTGACGGTTCCAGCATTTACGATCGCCAATGATGGCAATGTCGACGGTGCGGTCTCAAAACGAGCCACGTTGTCCAACACTTGCTGATAATTGAGATCCGCGATAGTCGAAGCGGTTTGGATCGTGTTTTTTCGCAGCACCATGTGTGTGCGGCAACCGCCCACCGTGCTCAGCGTTAACCCGACTACCAAAATGTTAAACCAAGCGAGCATGTCCCGCCCCGCGCAGTGCGACTTGCAATGTTGCAGGCTTGGTGGAAATTAGCGCAAACCTTGTCGATTTTATCGGCTGTAAGGCCGCATGCGATTCAGCAAAAGCTGCCAGTCACCCACGAAATCTCTTTATTCCTAAACTACTTCCGCCGACGCAACTCTCGCAGGCGAACCACAAACGCGGTAGTTTGACTTTTCCAATTTTCCGTTTTCTGCCCCCCAAAAGTCGCAGAAGCAAACCTACTGCGATATGAGTTGTTGTAAGACAGTCGACCATTCACACTCTTGAACTCTCAGTAGAGTGCTCCTCGACGGCTATCGAGTGCGACGCGCCGCCAGACGCAACACCTTGGGAATTACCGAGGAACCGCTAATTGATACAGATAAACGCTTAACAGTTGCGGGTTGTGCGGCATATGAAACTCAGTCGCGGGATATTGCGTTGCTTCTCCGTGGCAGCGATTATAGTGAGCTGCCCCGCTGTTGCTAGATTGCTTCCAATCTCTTTCCTCATACTTGGTACTCAGCATGATCCGCCTAACTTTTCGAATAATCTTCTCGGTCGCTTCGGTGCTCTTCGCCAAATCGCTGCTTGCCGATGTGCGACTGCCGGCTGTCTTCAGCGACCATATGGTGCTACAGCAACAACATAAAATTCGCATTTGGGGTTGGGCGGACGCGGGCGAAGCGGTGAGTGTTACTTTGGGCAGCAACCAAGAAACAGCGAAAGCAAGCGCTACCGGACGCTGGCAAGTCGAATTGCCTCCGATGCTGGCTAGCAAAGTGCCGACGACGATTACTGTCAAAGGTAACAACACGCTTGAGATCAAAGATGTGCTCGTCGGCGAAGTTTGGTTGTGCTCAGGGCAGTCCAATATGGAATGGCCCGTCGCCGCGTGTACCAATGCTCAACAGGAAATCGCGGAAGCAAAGTACCCGCTGATCCGTCATATCAAAGTACCGTTGGTGCAATCAACTCTACCGCTAGATAACTTCACAGCGAATTGGCAAGTTTGCGCGCCGGAAACGGCCGGCAGCTTTACGGCGTGCGGTTACTTCATGGCTCGCAAGCTGCAACAGGAGCTCGATGTGCCCGTCGGGCTTGTCAATTCATCATGGGGTGGAACGCGCGTTGAACCATGGACACCTCCTGTGGGATTCGAGCGTGTTGCAGCTTTGCAAGATATCTACCAGTCCGTGATTGGAAGAACGCCTGGAACACCGAAGTTCCGCGAGCGCTTGGCGGCTCATATCAAGGCAATTGAAGAATGGACCGCAAAGGCCAAAGGTGCATTGACTACCACGACCAATCTAGCCCCAAGCCCCGCTTATCCAGCCGAGCTAACTCCATTCAGTAGCAACCAAGATCCGACGATGCTGTACAACGGTATGATCCATTCGCTGGTCGGTTTTCCGATTCGTGGCGCGATCTGGTATCAAGGCGAATCGAACCACGGCGAAGGCATGCTTTACCTCGAGAAGAAAAAGGCACTCATCGGTGGCTGGCGTGAACTTTGGGGCCAAGGTGATTTTCCGTTCTACTACGTTCAGATCGCTCCCTATAAATATGGCAACGAAGACCCAGCCATCCTCGCCAAATTCTGGGAGGCTCAAGTTGCTTGTCAATCGATTCCCAAGACCGGTATGGTTGTGATCAATGACATCGCGACCGTCGGTGACATTCATCCACCGAACAAACAAGACGTTGGACTTCGTCTAGCTCAACTTGCGCTTAAGAACGATTACGGTAAGAAAGATCTGGTAGCCAATAGTCCGGAATTCGACAAACTAGAAGTGTTAAGTGATCGGCTGAAAGTTACTTTTAAGAACACGGGTGGTGGCTTGAAAACTCGCGACGGTAAAGCTCCATCGCACTTTGAAGTCATCGGTGTGGGTTCGAACGGTTTCCAGCCTGCAATGGCCAAGATCGAAGGCGACGCAGTGGTTTTGACCTCCGACCAAGTGAAAAAGCCAGTCGCTTTTCGCTTTGCGTGGCATATGCTGGCTGAGCCAAATCTGGCGGGCGGAACTGGCTTGCCGGTAGGCGCAGTTCGCGGCGGTGAGGTCCCCGACTTTCTGAATTCGCTTATCATCGCCAAGGAATACGCGTTAGTCTACGACTTGGATCTTAGCAAACTTAGCCACGATATTAAGTACGATGTTGACAATAGCAGTAAGATCAAAGCCTTTGATCGCATCGGTTACCTGGTCGAGTTGACGACTGCGGATGGCGAAGAAAGGAAAGTCTTCGTATCAATGAACGCTTTTACCGACGATGTCAAGAAGATCGGCATTCCTGCCATCGCCTCGAAGGCCAGGTTTCAAATGCCTGTTGTCTCAATGGATGTTTTTAGCAACGTAAACGGAATCACTACCGGGACAAAGATCGAAACCGGCAACATCGAATTCTGGCCTGATAACTACGGGATGGTCAACTCGGCGAAAATTAACGGAGCGTCAGACGGCATCTATGATTTCGGCGATGAAACCGCGCCCCCAACCGATGGCTATGGTTCGATGCAAGTGCATAACTTTGCCGCTGGCCAGACGTTGTTTGCCATCAATCACTGGGTTGTCGGTGCGG
>JANLQO010000080.1:0-4740 GCA_031367855.1 Planctomycetia bacterium
TTCGATTTGCGATGCACCTTGGCATGCTGCCATTGACTGGCACCACCAACGCTAGTCACATGCGAGCTGACTTGGACGTCGACCAATTCAATTTGGAAGATCACGAAATCGAGCTGATCGAAAATCTAGCGCTTCATCCAAGAGTCGAGTAATGCGAGCGTCGCAGGGCGTGGCTGGTCGCATCCGGCAGATGCGACCTACCGCGGGTCACTGCAATCACTTCCCTTGGGATGTGACTCCCATTTCCGTCAGCAGATGTTCTGCTCCATAGGCGACGCCAGTGATCCACAGCACATAGCGAATATCGACGCCAATCGAACGACTATAGTGGGTGTTCCAAGCGAAATCGTTGATCGTGGCTTCAAAACAGCGATCGAAATTCACGCCCACCAGGCGACCGCGGCTGTTGAACACTGGGCTGCCTGAATTTCCACCCGTCGTATCGGTATCGTAAAGGATTGCCACTGGCACATCGTTCAATTCCTTGCTGCGAAATCGCTGGTCCTTACCCAATTTGTATTTTTCAAGCACTGCAGTTGGGGTGATAAATGGATCCCGACCCGTTGTCTTTTCAAGCACGCCCCGGAGCGTCGTAATCGGTGTCTTAACGATTGCGTCAACGGGCGAATAATTCCGCACGCGCCCCGAAGTCAATCGCAGGGTGCCGTTGGCATCAGGTATGAAGTCGCGTGCGAGAAACTTCTGTTTGACATCGACGAGGGGTCCGTAGAGTTGTCCAAGTCGACCTTCGCGGGCCTTTTCATTCTCTCGCAACTTCAAATAGGCTGGGTACAACTGAACAATCAACTGCAGTAGAGCGTCATCGGACTGTGCCAATTCTTCCGCCGAGCGATGGAGACAATCTTCAACGAAAGCGACATTTCCGAGTTTCGTTTTTGCGATCAACGCGGCCGCTTGTGCATCGATTTTCTCCGAGTCTCCCAGGATCGATTTCAGCGCAGGAATCTCTTTCGCTGCCGGCACTTTCGCCAACCGTTTTAAGATTCCCGCCAAGAGCGTTTGATCCGTTGGACCGTAGAAATCAGACATGGAAACCTTGAGTTTTTGAATCGATTCTGCATAGTTGCGTTCCATGTAAACGGCCTCACGATCCAAATTAGCTTTCGTTCGTTCCTTGGCCGAATCGTAAACGAAGAACCCAAAGGACGCCGCGCGGCACGAGGATCGCAACTGGTCCAGAAGAATCTCCAGCGGGGCTGCCTCAGTCATTTCCTCATAAACCGTTCGGACATCGAGCAGTAAGTTTCCGTACTGCGATTTGCGAGCCGGATCCGAGTCAATGAAGGATTGCAACTGAGATTCTTGTTCCTCGCGTGTGGGCACAATGCCCGCTCGCAGCAAGCCTTGCAATTGGCCTCGTGATCTCTTTTCCACGTTACCCAATGATCGAATTCTCGAGGCTTGCTTGATTTCAACCGAACGATCGTCCGTACCGGCTTTAGTCAGCACGTCGATTTGCCATTGGTAGAGTTCAACCAAGGCGGGCAACCGCACACTCTGTTCATATTTCAAAAATGAAGCCGTCTTGTGCCGCGCGGTCCTGCCGGGATAACCCAACAAAAACACGACGTCGTTCTCGCCCACACCATTGGGTTCCACTTGGACAAAACGTTTAGGTTTGTAAGGCACATTTTCTTTTGCGTAAGTTGCCGAAGCACCATCTGGGGCCGTGTAAGCTCGCATGAAAGAAAAATCGCCCGTGTGACGCGGCCATTCCCAGTTATCAACTTCGCCGCCGAAGTTGCCGACAGATTGCGGCGGCGCGAAGACAAGACGAACATCCTTGAGATAAGTGTAAAGGAACAAGACATACGTTTTGCCGGCGAACATTTCCGCCACTTCGGCGCGCAAGCCTCGGCTGTCTTTTTCGGCTGCCGCCTCCAACTCCTTGGCCCGTTTATCGATCGCTTTCTTACGGTCCAGGCTCGACATCTCGCCAGTGACCGCCGCTAGGACTTCAGTTGAAACGTCCCGATAGTCCTCCGTAACTCGCACTTGATAATCCGAGGCTGGAATCTCATCGGCCAAAGTAACTGCCTTGAAACCGTCGACGAGCAAATCGTTCTTGGGTGAGCTGGCTTTCTGAATTGCGTCATAAGCACAATGGTGGTTGGTGATAATTAAACCCCTGTTCGACACAAACGAGCCCGTGCAACCATTCACGCGGCAGACCCCATCCACCAAACTCAATCCCTTCGGATTGAACAACTCCTCAGCCGTCAATTCGATCCCTTTTGCCTTGAGATCAAGCTTGCCAAGTTCGCTCATAGGGAACATGCCTTCATCCGCGAACACAACTGTCAAGCATGAAGCAGTCGTCAGCAACAGAAACAAGGGAATCGACAGTGACCGAAAGTTCAAAGCAGGCTTGTATTGCATCGTAAAGTCTTGTTCAAAGTGGGTTGTGACGAGCCGATCGACGGGCAGAAAGCAGATTTTGTTAGCGCAAGCGAACTCCCGCCGCCCTTGAACGTTTTTTTCCGCTGGGAAAATACGCTTTGCTTCGGTCCAGTGCCCTTCGGCAGAAACGGTTGGGGACAACGTTGGGGACAACCGTTCTACACTTTTTATCAGCGCAGCCCCGACCAAGTCATCCAGGGGTCAAAAAATACGAACGAAATCGCTGATTCTCATTTGCCGAAGAGTTCCTATTGCATACGAGTTGCATTTGAAACCGATAAGCGTTACAATTCTGGAGCAACGTGAGCGGCAGGGTGGGGCTTTAAGGATTTAGAGGATGGGTTAAGAGGATGGGAATGGCAGCTCAAATCATCAAAGTCGAGCAGGGGCGACTGGATTGGCTGGGAGTTTTATGCTCCTTTGGCTGTGCAGTCCACTGCGCTGCGATGCCGGTTGTGGTGGCAACGCTGCCGAGTTTGACCAGTCTACAGTGGTTAAATGATCCGCTGTTTCATCAAATTGTGGCGGTTTTGTGTGGCGTTTTGGTAGCTCGGGCGATTGTTCCCGGTTACCGCGCGCATCGGGATGGCCGAGTCGTTACGCTGGCCGGGCTGGGCCTGGGTTTGCTTTTCACCGCCGCGTTTATTCTGCCAGACACATGCTGCTCTGATTTAGCTGGTTTGGAAAGTGGATTGCAACTTAATCGTCAGTCCAAATTGGCAGCCGAGCATCACAGTCAGAAAATTGTGTTGGTATCGTCAACCGGTGCAAGTGCATCCATGAAGTTCGGGCATCAGCTGCTCAACGAGCGGAATCAGGACACCAATATGAGCTGCGAGAACGCGAATTGTCGCCACCCTTCCTCGACGCTCAGCCGACCGTTGCTGACAGCGGTTGAATTGGAAGGAAAACTGGGGGCGGCGAACGCTCAAAAACTGATTCAAACCCAGCCGTATCTCTCACCGATCGGTGGACTCTTTTTGATTCTGGCGCACATTCTGAATATCCGGCTGCGCTGTTGTCGACGCCGGAAGTGCACCAACTCTTAGGCTACCGAGCGCGTGAACGGAAACATTGCGTTCTTGAAGTGTTTTGTTAGCTTCACCAACTTGACGCGTTTTTCTGGATTTTCTAATCCGTAGTCGTTGTAGCGTAAGATGGCGTCTGGGTTGGCTTCATGAGCGTACTCAAACGCCTTGGCGATAAAATCTGGGCCGATGATCACCTGCTCCAGCACCTGGTCCAAGTCCTCTTGCTGGTACGGCTGGAGCCGCTTTGGGAACCTCACGTTTGGCTACTGAATCCGACGAGCCGAAATCACCGACGGCACGATGGAATTTAATCTCTTCGCCAGCAACCTTGCCGGCGTAAGTGATACGAAGTTCCCTACCTTGTGCGTCCAGAATCTCGACGAAGGTCAATGTATCATCTTTGAACTCGACATCTTTAAACTCGATCTCACGCTTCTGACCATCCAACTCTGCAGTTGCGTTTGCGGTTACCTTTGCACCGTCTTGTTTGAATGTGAAAGCATACTTTTGAAGGCCGCGCTGCGTGTCGAAATCGGCATTCCAAGTTCCCGAGAGATCGTTACCGACTTTGTCTCGGAACAGTAGAGGTGCCATTTGGTAAAGACATCGTCGCCATGATTGCCACTCGTGGGCTGTATCTTGCGATACGTAGAAATGTGCATTGACGCCGGCTGTCTTCAATCCCTCAGTGGCAGCCTTGGGATCGCCGCCAAAGCCGCCACGATTGCCCCCGTGTTCTTTACTGCCGTAGCCAACAAAGACCAATTTGACCTTTCGTTTGAACTCGTCCATGTTCGCATTACTGTCGGCGCTAATGCTGCCGCCACTGAACAATCCAATAGCCGAGAATCTGTCGAGGTTTGCTTGTGCGATTGTTCGCGTTTGCATGCCACCCATCGATAGACCTGCCATCGCTCGATTGGGCTGATCGGCAAGAGTTCGAAAGTTGGCGTCTACATACGGGACCAAATCGTCCATTAGCACACCTTTGAATTTGTCGAAGTTGAAGGCTGGACGTCCTCCACCAGCTCCGCCGCGAGGTCCGCCCAAAGGAACGTCATTGGTCATACCGTAAGTCATCACGATAATGAACGGCTTAGCTTTGCCATCGGCGATCAAGTTGTCCATGATCAAGTTAGCATGGCCCTGAGCGCTCCAGCCGTTTTCATCTTCGCCCCATCCGTGTTGAAGGTACAGCACGGGGTACCGGCTTTCGGTATCCTTCTCATATCCGGGCGGAGTGTAAACGAATGCTTTGTGGTGCGAGTCGGTTGTCTTGGAAAAGAAC
>JANLQO010000105.1:0-5077 GCA_031367855.1 Planctomycetia bacterium
GTTGGTATTCATGCATCATGCGCGCATCGATTTCGGAGAAATCGATCTACGTAGGCCGATTTCTCCGAAATCGGCACTTCGAAATGCTTCACAGCGTTGGGAGACGGGTGTGTAATTGCCAGGGAATCTAGCACGCCCTTCGCAAAGCCTCAGAGCGTGCCACCCGAAAATCAAAGTTGGATGAAGCACTAGTGGGTCGCTTCTGCCGGGGGCGACTCGACCATCGTCCAGCGTGAAACACGCTCGTGAGCAGCGGCATAGATATGGGTAAACGATGCGTCGCAAGCTAAGCCATGGATATGCCCGTTTTGCCCTTCTTGATGGAGCATTTCTCCCGACTTGGCATCATAGATGGTAATGAATCCGTTATTGTCGCCACCCGCGGTCATAATCCACTGTTGGTCGGGCGACCAGGCAATCTGCTCGATCAAACCCTTTTTGTTTTTGTCTTCCAATTCGAGCTCGCGTGTGCAACTCGCACGATCGAAAACTTCCAGTCGAGCAGGCCCTTCAAGGTGATCGATGTTGCCGATCTTGCCGGTACCACCAACAGCCAGCCGCTGACTATCGGGCGAAAACGCCAGACTGCGAATACCTCCAATGCTGTGCATTCGGGCTTTGGGATCCCACGTATACATCACTGGCGTTTCCAATTCGCCAACTTTTTCGCAGCGCTGGGCGTCCCATAGAGCAACGTGGCCCACCTTATCACCTGTGGCAATCCACTTGCCATCGGCTGAAGCCGCCACAGCATACAGCATGGAAGGGAAATGATGCGGGGTCAGTCTTTGATGATCAGAGAATGCCGCGATGGCTTGCCCCGACAGGGCATCCCAAACTTTGCATTGCATGTCATCGGCGATACTGATTACTTGCGACCCGTCGGCTGAAGCGATCACTCGACGAATCCAGCCGTCGTGGGCGGGGATACTGCGAATCAACTTGCGTTCCACGATATCCCACCACTGCAAGTGGCGATCATAGCTGCTGGTGACCAACATCTCGCCTAAGCGCACCATGCCTGTCACATAACTTTGGTGCTCACCTTGAAAAGCGATCCTCGCGGGTTTTTCTTTAGATAAATCAAGTTCGTATATTTTGAAATCCGACGAGCCCACCCATAGTCGCGAATTGGCGTGGTCTTGCGCGATGCAAAACAGGATATCCTGTGATGGCCACTCGTCGGTGCGTTTGAGATTCTTGGCAATCATGCCAGCACCTCGCGACAAGGTTGGCTACCGAAATCGGCTAGCGGAATTGGTCGGCTGCCAACCATATACTCTTTGTCATGCGGAATGCCCAAAGCAGCAAAAATCGTCGCGAACAAAACGCCAGCATTCATTTCGCCGTCAACCACTGTTTGACCGTCGTCGTCTGTTTTTCCATAGACGGTACCACCACGAATGCCGCAACCGCTGAGCGTACAGCTCCATGCGCTAGCAAAGTGGTCGCGCCCCAGGCTGCCATTGATTTGCGGAGTCCGACCGAATTCACCCAGCGTGATGACGAGCGTCTTGCTTAACAGCCCGCGCTGTCGCAAGTCATCTAACAAAGCGCTCATGCAATGATCCAAATCCGCGCACAGCTCACGATGCGTTTCGAAATTTTGTCCGTGACTGTCCCACCAGGCTCGAGCGACTTTAACGAATGGAACACCCGCCTCAACCAAACGCCGAGCCGCTAGGCACTGCTGTCCGAACTGAGTCGGTCCATAATGCTCGCGCATGTCCTGCGGTTCGCGTTCGATGTCGAACAGGTAGTCGCTGGCCATCAATCCATGTACACGTTCATACGCGTTTTCGTGACTGCCCACCGACGGATTATTCAGATCGCGAATGAATCGCTTCGCCATAAAGTCGCGAAGCGCCTCGCGATCCTGATGATCAACCTCGGTGATCGCCTGGAGTCGATGTAAATCATCGGGCATCATTTTGTCGGTCAGAAACACCGGATTGTAGCGCGCGCCGAGATAGCCTGCGGAATCTTGACGACGGCCTTCGGTTTGTGTGTACATATAAACGAAGTCGGGTACACGGCTATCAATCTGTCCAAGTTCGTGAGCGATTATCGAACCGAGGTGCGGAAAGCGGACTCCGGGTTCCGGAATTCGGCCTGTATCCATCAACGTATAACCTTGACCATGATCAGCAATCTTGGTGTTGAGCGAACGGATAATCGCAGTTTCACCCAATCGACTGCTCATCTTCGGCAGCAGTTCGGAGATCTCAATGCCCGGCACGCTCGTTTTGATTTTTGAATACGGCCCGCCGGTGCGTCGCCCCGGCTTGGGATCCCAAGTCTCGAGCTGGCTTGCGCCACCGGCTAGCCACAGCAGGATCACGCTCTTTCCCTGATGAGCCAGCTCGCTGGCCAAGGATGGTCGCGACAACGCATCGATGACTGACATATTCGAGGCCACGACCGCGGTTCCTGCGGTCTTAAGCAGAGTGCGTCGATCTAGCGATTGAATTCTCATCGTCATTCCTAATGATTGAAACGAAATTCGGGTGAGTTAACCAAGGCCCACACAACTTGCTTGAGCGCGGACTCGCGACGATCGCCGCGACTGGCGAGATACTCAACCATCCTCTGCCGCTCGTCTGACGTGGGTTCACGTGAAAGCACACAGCGCGTCGCGGTCTGCACGATTTGATGATCGTCGTTCAGCGATTTGAGGTATCCGATGATACGATCATCTGAACCGTCGAGCAAATCCGCTTCGACCCAGTTATTATTGCTGAACCAAAGCGCCTCGGTAACCGGAACTTGGAAGTCGTCATCCGGAATAGCAAGTTGCCTTGCTAATCCATCGGTTTGCCGTTCCAGTTGCTCGCGCTTGGCTGGCCAATCTTGGCCCTCCAAGCCAGTCAACTTGTTTGGATTGGCACCTGCCACGCACAGCGAAAGCGCGAGCTGTCGCGGCGTCATGGCTCTTGGCACTGCCACCGCAAACCATTCAGGAGCTAACGAACTCGCTGCGGCGTGACGTATGCTTCGCGCGTAACTATCGGTCAAAACGAGAGCTTGAATCTGCCGACGCAAATCGTAACCCGATTGATACAGATCCGTCGCCAGTTCGTCGAGCAACTCCGGATGGCTGGGCGGATTGTGTGAATGCAATTGGTCGAGCGGATGCACCAAACCGCGCCCAAAGAATCTTGCCCATAAGCGGTTGGCGATGTTGCGAGCAAAGTACTGATGCTCCCTATCCGACAGGGCCGTCTCCACCAACTGCGCTCGTGGGCGGAACGCCGGACGCGGTGGATCGTCCGCTTTCTCATCTTGCTCCGCTTTCTTGATTTGTTCTTGCAGCTTTTTGAGGGCTTCACCTTCGGCTTCCGTAGGTTGCAGGTCAAGTTTCTTTCCGGTGAGAAACATCAATTCAGCTTCGTGTTCCTTTCCACGAACGTCCGTATATTTCGGAACACCCTCAAAGCGCTCACTGAGAAATCCTTTTCGCGTTTGAAAAGTGCGTTTGAAGAAAGCTGCCATGCCGTAGTAATGGGCCTGGGTCCAATCCTTGACCAACGGATGGTCATGGCACTTGGCGCACGAAATGTTCACCCCAAACCACAAGACGCTTGAATCATTCGTCATCGCATCAAGATCGTTGGTGCGGCGTTTCAGGAAAGCGACCGGGCGGGTGTCGTTGACCGCATACTCTTCGGGTAACATCGTTTCGCGGAAGAGTTGATCCCAGGGCCGGTTTTCCCGCGCGACTTCCAATAGATACTCACGCCAGCGGTCGTTGTATTCATCGCGTTGCAACAGCAAAATATCCAGTTGATCTCGCTGCTGAAATACATAGTCGGGCGAGTCGAGTAGACGCTGAACAAGTTGCTGTTTACGATTGGCATCAGCCGATTGAAGGTAATTGTCGAGCTCAGCTCGAGTCGGGATTCGCCCCGCCAAATCCAAGGTGACGCGCCGCACGAATTCGCCATCTGCGGCGAGCGCCGCCGGCACAACACCTTCTTTGGCTAAACGAGCCGCGATATGCTGGTCAATGCGAACAACTAAATCTGGTGGGCCACCCTCCGCCGCAGTAGCCGGACTGATCATCCACAACGTCATCGATAGCGCTAGCGCGAAGATCGCAATTGGCATTGGGAGGCTCGGAAGGAGGGACAGTGGGCGGGAAATAAGTGTCCGGTACGTGTACGGTACCATTTGTGCGAAGCACCCGAAGGGCCAGTTCCTGGCAAATGGTACCGGACACTTTCCTAAATCGCGGGATCTCTATCTTAACCGAACTCGGGTGACCCAGTCCAATCAGAATCAAGCGATTCGTCCCGATCCCTGTTTATCTGGGTAACAGATCGCAGTTCGATCACTGACCCTGGTTATTTGACGCTGACCAAGTTAGTCTTAAGCGATTTATGATTAACGAAATTGGCAAGACATGAACAGTGGTGCGTTGGTAATATTGGTGATTGCGGCCATGTTGCCGAGCTTCGTGATCAGCCTGATCGCAGTGGGCTTGGTACGCCGCGCCGCGGTGCGACTGGGCTTGATGGACAAGCCGGGTGACAGGAAAGTGCATACGACTCCGATTCCCCTAGGCGGTGGCCTGGGTATTTGGGCAGGAGTTGTGGGAGCAATCGCGATCGGCACAGTAGGTGTTTTGGCAGCGAATTCTTGGCCAGGATTTTTCACCTGGTTGCCGCATGGGTTGACGCAGCACCTCTCGGGGATGGCAGGCAAAATCGTTGAAATCTGGGGGTTGATTGGTTGTGCGACAGTGCTGATGGTTTTGGGTTTGATGGACGACCGTCACGGCTTGGCTTGGCAAATTCGAATCGGTGTTGAATTCGCAGTGGCTGCGTTTTGCGTTTATTGGCAGGGTTTGCATTTAACCGCGTTCATCGAGCTCCCTTGGCTGACCGGTTGGCTCAGCGTGATTTGGATAGTCGCGCTGATCAACTCATTCAATATGCTCGACAACATGGATGGTCTAAGCGGTGGAGTGGCGGCGAGCGGCGCCCCAAAGGTTTCGGTAAAGTTTTTGTACAGTCGCGATCCCGCGAAAAAACAAACACAGTTTTTTTTTGGAGCGATGTTATTTGGGGTGGTGGGG
>JANLQO010000111.1:0-8347 GCA_031367855.1 Planctomycetia bacterium
CTGTGTTAGGTCTCCGGCCAAAATTCTTGGGCGTCCGACTTGCGCACTCTTTTCAAAAACGGCTAGTGATTCTTCGATGCGACTAGCCACGGACGAATTTGACTTCTCGCGCACGATCACCGCTGCCGGCTGTCCAGACCGCAGTAGTTCCGCGAGCACAAACCGCCCAACTAAGCCCGTCGCACCTGTAAGCAACCAAGCGTCAACAGTATTCCTGCTCAACTGATCCTTGGCTTCGATGATTTTCTCTCTTTTAAGTTTCCTGAATTTAAAGCCAACAACAGCCCACTCGATACGCCGCAAGTCCACATGAGCGGGAAGCCAAAGTCGGGCGGCATCCAAACCGTGAAAATCACTGGAATGACTCCCATCATTGAACCCGCTAAACATCCGGCCAAGATACCAGGCGACTCGGTGGGCATGCGTGTACACACATACAAGAGCTGCAAGGCGGCTGCCACCAAAGCCACCGTAAAAAAGAAAACTCCGCAATAACCAAATCGAAGTGTCATCAAGATATAGGAATTGTCGACAAATCGAATTCGCTTCATCGTCTCCACTTCCTGTGGTCCAAGTGGCACTCTCACTGGGAAGCCCGTAACCGCTTCGGTTCCAAATCCCAACAATCCAGAGCGCTTCAATGCAATACTGTAAAGTTCGACTAGCAGAAAGCGGCTGCGGGTGGAGGTAAACTCTTCCTTGTTTTCATTGATAACGACTCTTGACTTGGCGGCACGATTCTCGCCTGCCCATGATTCGAGCGTCTCAAGCACTAGATTCCGATTCGCAATAAGTAAAATAATGCTCAGTCCCGTCAGCGCCAGAATCGGGACCCGCATTCTGGGGCGAAGGCTGAACAACATCCCAATCGCGGCAATGGCGACACCCACAAGTGGACCGCGCGAGCCAGTACAAACGATACCCACGAGTGAAAACGCTGGGGCGGCCACCCAAGCTACATGAGCGCGATTGCGTAAGACTCGCAAAAAAGTATCCACAGTCCATCCCAATAGGATCAACTGAAGCACACCCAGATAAATCGGATTTAAACATGGACCGAAGGCTCGTCGAATTCCCCAACGGGTGTGAATTCTATCCACGCCTTCCGTGGGTCGCTCTCCAAACAACATTTCCGGGAGACTGATGTTTGTGAAGGCCTCGAATATTGCCAACAGAGCCAATCCGATCGAGATTGCCGATACGACTTTCCAATAATCAGAGATATCGCGACGAAACTGAAATGCAACTCTCCCCGCTACATAGGGTACCCACCATTCCGCGAATAAATGAGCTGGAATTACCCAACCAGGACCTTGATTTAAAAGGTCGCTCGTGACGTGGACGGCCACCAAGCCGATCATCGCAATATCGCACGGTACCAGGTTAAACGGATAGGTTGCTTTGGGAAAGCAGCAGTAAAACAGCAACGCAGCCGCACCCACCCCAACTCGCAGATCGATCCCAGAACCCACAATTGTCCCGTCGGGCGCACTAAAAACCGGCAATATCACCCAAACTGGGAATAGAAACGCGAGCGGAACCACCACTCCCAACGCATACTGCGGCCGTCTTTTCACCGCCAACCAGAGAAATAACGCTACCAGCGAGCCAAGAACTAGGTACCAAGCCATTCTGAGCCGCTTTCATACTGAGTTGGTGTGGCATTGGCTTCCAGCCTATGAGTGTCTTGCCGATCCGATTCACAGGCTACAAGCCCTTGCCACGTTTTCCAGCGTTTCAATCTCTTGGAGCGCATAGACGAGGGTTTTCCTCATGCGACGTCCCACTAGATCATAGCCTAAACAGACTGATTTCCAAGTTCCTCGCGCGATGCTTGCATTGGCTCGCCCGACGTGCAGGAAATGGGGCTGCGTGATAAGTTGTAGGTTGGTGGATGATTGATTTTGCACGCTCGACGATCACTTGGCAGCGTGTTACTCCGAATGTATTGGACCAGCGAATGTCTCTTGGTTGGCGAGTTGCTTTGATCGCGGGCGCAATATTTGTCTGTGCTACAACGCAATCTACGATGGGTCAGGCCGACTTGCGCGCGGCGCGAGCTGTGGAAGGTGAGCCGTTTGGTGTGTTTTTAGTCGAGGTGCCTTTGCCACCAGGTATGGCTCATGAGTCCGTGAAGGTCCTTGTGCAGGACACGGAAAATCGGATCTTTTATCCCGCAGTTACGGTGCAGACTGTCGAAATAACGGAACAGGGACCACAGCCGCTTGGCGGGCGACTGATTGGTGGCGGGGCGCTGGTGGAGCGGTTGCGGAATGCGATTCGTGGCAAAGAGAAGCATCAGGTGCCGGTGGCGGTACGAGTGTCAGCGTTGTATCGCGGCGCTGGACCGTTAAATATTCAGTTAGTCGGCGATATCCAGCAGCGCATCACCATTCAGCCTTTAGTTGCACCGCATGCACATCAACAGTTGTTGGTCGAGTGGTGGGAAGATTACCTTCTCGAGGCGAAACGCACGGTAGATGCGGGCGATCACCCGACGCTGGTTCAAAAGTACTTGACAAGCATGTTGGCGCGACGGTTGGGGCTGGAATATGTGGACCTTGATCCACCTGATCCCGAGAAGAAACCATTGGCTCAGCCGCTCGACACGTTGGCCCTGCTAGCTGCAATTGAACCGCTGCGCGATGAGATGCTGGAGGACGTGCTGCGCAGCCCAAACTCTGCCGCCGAAGCAACGCTCGCGGTGCCTCCAGCGCCGCGTTGGGCGCCAACCGGACTGCCTCCGGCTCCGCCAGATGTCGTCGTTGAGTCGCTTGCGACGCGGGTTCCGCCCGAATGTTTCTATCTAAGATTCGGTTCGTTCAACAACTATGTTTGGTTTCAAGAATTATCAACGCGGTTCGGCGGCGATATCGGTCAAGCGGTACTAATGCGAGGTTTCAACTACGAAGCCAGCGCACGCATGGAGCGGATGTTGGGTGCGAAGCTGACCGCGATCGCAAAAATGTTTGGTGACAAAATCATCGATGATATGGCGCTGATCGGCACGGATCTCTATGTCAAAGAAGGTGCCAGCCTCGGGGCACTGTTCTCGACCAAGAACACCGCGTTGCTGATGTCTACTATGCAAGCGGATCGCAAGGCCGCAGCCAAAGCCAATCCCACTGCGACTTGGGAGAATGTAAAGATCAGCGGACGCGATGTTTCTCTCCTGAGTACGCCGGACAATCGCTTGCGGTCGTTCCTAGCCAGCGATGGCGATTATGTGTTTGTGACGACTAGCAGCACGTTGATGCGGCGGTTTTTAGAAATTGGCGGCGGTGAGCCGTCTTTAGCTTCGACGGCATCGTTCCAGTGGGCGCGAGTTTGGATGCCGGCAGCGAACAACTACAGCGTCTTTGCGTTTTTGGCGCCGGACTTCTTTCATCGGTTGGTAAGTCCCGAGTATCAGATCGAGCTGCGTCGGCGGCTCGAATCGATCGCGCACTTGGAGATCGCTGAATTGGCCAGTGCCGCAGCAGTGGCTGAAGGAATCGCGCCCGACGATGTGGCAGAGATGCAAGCAGCTGGGTTGTTGCCTGCATGGTTTGATCAACGTGCCGATGGCGCCCGGACACTCCGTAATGACGGGCGATGGATCGATTCGCTCCGAGGCGGTCGTGGTTCGTTTCTGCCCATCGCAGATGTTGATTTGGTCAATGTATCCGATGTTGAATCTAGCGGTTACGCAAAAATTGCTGACTTCTACCAAGATCAGTGGCGACAAATGGACCCGCTGTTGTTCGGCCTGCGTCGATTCGAATTGGAAGGCCATCCCGGTATTGAACGCGTCGCGGTCGAAGGCTACATCGCTCCGTTTGGCAAACAAAAATACGGCTGGATCGCAAATCTGTTGGGGCCAGCTACGGATGTGGAAATCACGCTGCCGGAAGATGATGTTGCGGCGGTTCAAGTGCACATGAGCGGCGCCAATCCGCTCGGTCGACCGACTCAGGATTATCACCTCTTCGCTGGGGTCAAGGATATGCTGCCGCCCACGCCCGAAGAGACCAAGGGCCTGATCAAAACGCTGCGCGCACTTCAAGCCGCGCCGGCGTATCTGGGTGCGTGGCCGATGCCGGGTATGTTAGATCAATTGCCCCTTGGTCTAGGAGGCGGTCCGCCTGATTTCGCAGGTTACTCGCGGATGCTCGGTGGGTTAGTACGATGGCAAGGGAACGATTACAGTCTGCTCTCGTTTGATCGCACGATTATCGATAACACCATTCCACAGCTGGCAACTTTGATCGCGCCCGACAATGCGCAGGCTCGGTTGCGAGTGAACAACTTGCAGGGTACGAAGTTATCGACCTGGATCAATGGCCAATGGTACACGCGCGGCTGGGCATCATCGCACGGCAACGCACGGTTGCTCGATGTTGTGCATCAGCAACTAAAAGTTCCCGGTGATCAGGCGCTGGAAGTTGCACAGCGGTTGCTCGATGTACGTTTACAATGTCCGCTAGGTGGCGAGTTTCGTTTCGAACCGCTGCCGGGCAGTGCTGGACTCACCGGCGGTTGGTGGACAAGCTCAATGTGGCGCGATGCGGTGCCAATGCCAAACGGAAAGTTGGGCCCGCCGCCGCAGTATTCCGCACCCTGGTTGAATTGGTTTCGCGGAGGCAAATTGCATCTGACTCAGTTGCCTGAGCGGGTCGCCATTGTCGGTACTATCGACCTTGAGTTACCACCGCTTGCGCAGACGCTGCCGGGAAGTGACGTCGGTCCACCGATGACTTTCGATCTGTTCCAATTGCCATTCAAATTGTTTGGCGATGGTAAGGAAAAAGAGCGCGCAAAACCAGATCGCAAGAGTTTTTGAAACGTGGCCGAGTTGCTCCGCAACTCGGTGCCATAGTCTGGTTATCGACTTTCGTTGTCGTGACCGTAGTCGAGTCGCCGCGCGACTCGACCTCATTTATTCATCTTCCCTTCCGCGGATTTCGCCCCGAAGCTATTTGGCTGCTTCTTCAGCGGCGGCTTCAACTTCTACCAGGGTATCAAGGTCGCCACTGATTTTGACACGCCCGGCGAAGAAATCAGACAGCGTATGCATACCCAGCGCCGTGCGCCGGGCGGCCTCGGCAAGCGTACGATAGATCAGCCACTGTTCCTTGCCGATTTGAATTCGGTAGGCGGCGGCGACGTCACGCTGAACCACTTCGAGATTTTCGGCTACCGTCAGCTGCCGCCAGGTAAACGGCTTCTTGGCGTGTCGATTGCAAAGACTAATCAAGACGGGTGCGAAGCAGCGGCCCTTGATCGTCTCGGCGGTGATGTTCAGCAGATCGTCGGCGACTTCAAAGCGTCCCGGTGCGGATTGGCGACGCCATTCGGGTAAGTGTAGCGGCAGTGCGAGACAACGTTGTCCACCGCGCAGATTAATGAAACCTTCGCGTGTTTTCTGGGCAGCTTCGAAATTGACGCCATGGGCTAATGGAATGCTTGAACGCAGCAGCCACTGACCGTCTTCGCTGCCCAGCAGCGCATCGGCAAGCACCAGCAGGCGTTCTTTCCGGAACAGCATGGCTTGACGTTGTACTTTCGCATGTTGACCGAATTTGGCTTCGACTTCGATGTAATCGACTTCCTTGTCGGTAAACCAACACACCTCTTCCCAGTCACCTAACTGCATTTCACGTTGACCATTGAGCTCGACATGTACGCTCCACTCGCCCGACAATACGGACTGGCCTTTCGGTCCAAGGGCTTCGATAAAAATTTCGTTGTCAGAAAAATCAAACGCAAAGCGACTACCCTTGTGACGCCAATCGCTTTGCATCGTCGCACAACCTGCTTGATCGCAGTAATGCGAAATCGCGGGGAGCTGCGAGTTCGTTAGCTTACCCACATCCATACTACGTTCGGTCTTGATGCCCACACAACTGAGCGCGGCAACCAGCGGCTTCGGAGCCAACGCCAGCTTAACGACGGCTTCCCAGATGGCTTTCGCGCGTGGGGAAACCTGGGGCGCGCCGAGCATCGCAGTGCCATCGCTGCGCGACCAGCGGGCCGCATGTTTGAGCAACGCAGCCAGCGCCTTTTGCTGTGGCGGAAAAAACTTACGCAGGCCCAACGAATCCGCTAGAACTCGCGAACGCAGAACGCTGGCAATGGCCGCTCGCAAGTAAGTCGCGCCGTGGGCCAACCAAGGATAGGGTTTATCCTCGCCCCGTTCGAGCAATAGGGCCAAGTTATCCATCGCCTTGCTGGCTTCCGCTTGAACCACGCGCTTCGACCCCGCAGTTGTCATGCATACCAGCAGTGGCAATTCGCATTGTAGAACCAAAGGACAAAGTACGGCGTCTTCGTCGTCGGCTGTATATTTTGCGACTCGGTCGACCACATCTTGCAACCATTGTGTTAACCAATTGGCGGCCGGATGCTGCGCGTGTTCGGCGACATGCCAAGCCACTGCAGCCACTCCCAGCGCCGCTGGCGCCGAAGTATCGGCTGTGTCGAGCCACTGGTAAGCCAGTGTCTCGAGCGATTGATCCATTAAGCCGATCACACTGGCCAGCGATTCCTGTTCCGCGTCCGCTGGCTCCTTCGATGAATTCGGTTCGGACAACAGCGAAGCCAACTTTTTCGCAGGCACGCCCGCGCGTACCAAAACGCTCGCTTGCTCTTCAATTACAGCGGACCACAACCAAGTCGATTCGAGCGTACAGCCAGCTGGCCACTTAAGCCGCATCAACGCGTGTCCGTACGCGGCGGACCAAACATCCAGCGGTTGAGCCAACGCGGCGGCCACTTGCGAGTGAAAGGGTTTGACGCGCGGCTTGCGTTTGTCTTTCGTTTTTCCTTTGTTCATATCCGACACATCGTCGGTTTCTACGTAACGAGGATCAATCCAGTCCATGCGTGAACTCGTTTCTACTGATAAGTTGCGATCGGTTAAGCCGTATAGTTGAACATGAGATGTTGGTATACTGAGGAGTGTGGTCGAAGTATCGGCGAAGAGAAATTTGAAAGTAACTGCGAGCCACCATTTTGCTTCCCAAACGCTCGATGTCAAAGACGTCGACGCAAGTAAATGGAAAATGATTGAAATGAATAGAAAAAACTGCCTGGTCTACTTGCAAACGTTTGCCACTCTGGTACTTGCGTCATGTACTTTCGCGCAAGATGCTGAACCGAGTCCTTGGGCTGGTAAAGAAAAGCTTTTGGGCAAAGTGGAAAAGATGTTCGGTGATCCGCTCGGCACGACACGACTGGACAAGCAAAGCCGTGTGTGGGTCGATCGTAAAGCGCATCGTGTTGTCGTGGACGGTTACATTGCTCTCCGCGCCGGACAACTTGAGATGCTAGCGTGCCCAGTTGGAACCAAAGAGCACGAGTCAGTAGTGGCCGTGTTTGCCAAGGCACAAGTCGTTCACGCTGGGCTACTTGCGATCGGGGCCAAGTCCGGAACACCGGTGGCGTGGGAACCTTCGTACAAAGCACCTACAGGCAGTGAAATCCAAGTGATTGCTTTGTGGAAAGACCCCGACGGCAAAAAGCACAACATCGACACTCGCAAATGGGTCCATGAACTTGGGACTGAAAAAGAGACGCTAGCCACCAATTTCATTTTTGCTGGCAGCAAGATGTGGAAAGATCCTGACACGGGAGAGGAGCGCTATTTGGCAGAAAGTGGCGATTTGATTTGCGTTTCTAATTTTGCCACCGCCACTCTCGACGTTCCGCTCAACAGCTCACAAGCCAACAGCGGCCTGATGTTTGCCGCGATGACCGAGGCCATTCCACCCGAAGGCACCCCGATTCGACTCGTGTTGCAACTCGTCGACACCAAGCCTGCCGCTGCCGCTGCTAAGGGAGAGTCGGATGACCCATTGTTAGGTGCTGCTCCTGAGCCTAAACCCGCTGTGACGCCAAAATAGTGTTCGATGGTACCCCGCCGCCGCGATTTGTCCCGCTTTGACGTTAGGGTGGCACTGCCAGTAATCCTCGCGATTACAATGCCAGCCAAGGGGAAATAAATGAAAAAACGCATTCAGTTCGGTGCAACCGTCAGTTCGATACAGCTTGTCCTGCTTTTTGGATTCGCTGCCCAAACCAACGCCCAGACTCTGGAGGCGGAATTACAACGCTTGTCACCCAGCGAATTAGCTGCAGAGGCTGTGCGTGTTGGCTATACGGCTCGTGGAGCAATTGTTTTTTTTCAGCCTTCGTTGGTGTGCGCCAAATGCCACGCCGTCTAAGAATCAAAAGCGACCGGGCTGGGCCCGATGCTGACAGGTTTAAAAGAGCCGCTCAGCAACGCTGGGATCGTTGAATCGATTCTCGAACCATCGAAATCGATTCGCAAAGGATTTGAAACTGCGAGTGTCGTTACAGCCGATGG
>JANLQO010000135.1:0-4152 GCA_031367855.1 Planctomycetia bacterium
CCATATATTTCTTGGCTGTTAGACTTACTGCTACGACCTCGATCGATGCCTAGGCCGCTACTTGGCAAGTGCCAGTAAGTAGTCATGGTGCCGACGGCTGCATCTTGTCTCAGCGTATCGCAAAACTTCTGTTCGACTAAATTCTCGGGGCTAATCTCGAATCCGAATTTAATGCCCAGCGGTTCCCCCAGTTGCCTTAAACCGGTGCCCTCCTGTGCGTGGGATACCAAACCGACAAGCAAGCAGTAGCCTAAAGTTTGCGCAACAAAATGGATTGTTTTCATGCGACGCTTTTCCTTGTCCAAAACCAGTCTATGCGATGTCAGTTACAACTCCCCCAAAGTAGCGAGTCTACCAAAAGAATGCAACTTCGGGAAACTGTTCGAGCGTCCAGAGCGACCATGTTCAGATCGGCGAGTGTATCGGAAGCATCGCTTAGCCGAACACCTAGGTCGGAAAACCACCGGAGGAACTATCCGAAAGCATGCGTTCTCGAAGCGACTGGAGGCCGCGTTTGAGAAGGCCCGCCACGGCCATTTCGCTTTTGCTCATCGCTTCGGCCAATTGTTTGAGCGATAATCCTTCGACGTAGCGCAGCCGAAGTGCTTCGCGCTGAGTTTCAGGCAATTCTTCAAGGCAATTGGCCAAGTAGACAGCGGCTTCGTCGCGCATCAAGCGTTGACTGGGGGAAGTGGTTTCAGACGGAGCGAGATCGGTGATGGCCGGGCTACTGTCGTTAGGGCTATTGGATACCTCGCGGCCCGCCGATCGTTTTTGAGTAAATAAATGACGTTGATGAGCGGACGAGACATTGTTTCGCAGGATATGACGTAACCAACCAAGCAACTCTTCGATTTGATGGCCACGAAAACTGGCAAGGTCGCGTTGAGCTTCGAGGAAAGTGACTTGAACCACGTCCGCGGGATCGAGCCGACCGTTCAAACGCGGGTCGAGATAGCGTTGTGCGAGCACAGTCAAATAGGCTCGGTAGTTTTCCAGTAACGTACCCAGCGACTCGGCGCTGCCGTTCTGAGCTTCCTCCAATAGTTGTTGATGATAAGTGCGATTCACTGGCAGGCTCTTACTTTTTGCACTTGCTCGCCACGTGGCATACCGCACAGCCACCTTTACTGCTACAGCCGTTTGTGGCTGTCTCCGTTCCGCAGCCTGGCCCGCAGCCATGCTCGAGCAACTGCGCAAACTTACTTTCGCGAACGGTGCGTTCGTAGATCGCGGCTAAATGATCCAAGTGTCGTTGAATCTCAGGCGAAACTTCGGAAAGAAAATGAAAATACAATGTCTTGCCATCCAGCAGCGGTTCGACATCGATCAACAGACCTGAGACGTCGTGATCCGTCAGCCATTGTTGGCAAGTAGCTTGGGCTACGTTGGCTTGTGCTTGAAGATGCCCCCACAGAATTTCATCTTCCACCGTCATCCCACGCAAAATCCGACCGTCTGCCAGATCGATCGTCGACTGTTTTACGTAAGCTGGCCCCAAAACTTGACCGATTTCGACCCCGCGCTGCGTGCGGCAAACGACCCGAGTCCCGCGTCGGAATACCGATTCCTGCAAAGTCTGGAAACGTCCAATTTGCCCCAGTTTTCCCACGCGGACGAGGTAGCATTCCAGGCTGCTGAATGCCTCTTCTGTCACGACTGCGGCTGATGTTTCGAGCATTGGAATGTATGTCCGTGGGTCATTCAGAAGAAACCAGAATTCGACTACCATGGGAGCTTTGCTGCGCCCGATTTAACGGTCCTAGCACCCATAGAGCGTAAAGTCATCGTCGCTTAAATTCAAGCAAGCGATGGCTTTCACTAGTCAATAATACACGGACTCGCATGATAATATCCAATCCAAGTCTCTCAGTGGACAACAAATGGCATCAATTGGCAGTTCAAGTTCTCGAAGGAGTCGACGTTTCGGTTGAACAAGCAGAGGAAATCCTCGCTAGCTCGAATGACGAAGTCCTCGATTTGGTCGCGGCCGCGTTTCGGCTTCGCCAGCGGTACTTCGGCAAGACGGTTCAGTTGTATTTTTTAGTGAATGCCAAGAGCGGCTTGTGCCCAGAGGATTGCGGTTACTGTTCGCAGTCAAAAATCTCCAGCGCAGGCATCGAAAAGTACCGCATGCTGTCTGCGGAGCAGTTGTTAGAGGGTGCGCGCGTTGCAGCCGAACGTCAATCAAAGACCTACTGCATCGTGATTAGCGGTCGAGCGCCGAGCGAACGTGAGCTGGCCGCGGTAGAAACCGTCGTGCCTCGCATCAAAGCCGAGTTGGGTTTGAAGATCTGTGCGTGCCTCGGTTTACTAACGCCAGCACACGCTGCGCGTTTGAAATCATGTGGCGTCGATCGCGTCAATCATAACTTGAACACTGGCGAAGAGCACTACGCCGAAATCTGCTCGACGCATACTTATCAAGATCGTCTTCAAACGTTGAACAATGTCCGCGAGGCTGGCCTAGAATTGTGCAGTGGCGGCATCATCGGCTTGGGCGAATCGCATCGCGACCTCGTGTCGATGGCCATGGATCTGAGGAAACTAAGAACTGAGTCGATCCCCATCAACTTTCTGCATGCGATTGAGGGTACGCCGCTACAAAACCGAAACGACTTGACGCCGCAGGATTGTTTGCGGGCTCTGTGTATGATGCGGTTTGTGAATCCGTCGAGCGAGTTGCGAATCGCGGGTGGACGCGAGAAGCACTTGCGATCACTCCAATCGCTCGGTTTGTATGTAGCCAACAGTTTGTTCGTAGGCGATTACCTAACGACCAAGGGGCAAGCCCCTGAAGCGGATTATCAAATGGTCAAAGACCTGGGTTTCGAAGTAACCATGTAGGTTGTTTAACGCGAGGTGACCCGAGTGCATATATTTGACGCGCATCTTGATTTGGCTTTGAACGGTGTCGATTGGAATCGCGATCTTCGCAACACTGTCGATGACATTCGGGCTCAAGAGCAATCGCTGCTAATGACCGACAAAGGCCGCTGCACGAACACGGTCAGTTTGCCGGAGCTCCGCCGCGCGCAGGTGAGCACCTGTTTGGCAACGCTCCTCGCGAGGCAAGAGAAGGAGATCAATCACAGTTTCGGCTGGACGACTCCGCAGGCTTGTTACGCGATGGCGCATGCGCACCTCGCTTACTACCGAGCGATGGAGCGCGACGGTTGGATGCGTATGCTCCGCAATCAGGCGGACCTAAAGCAGCATCTAAATCAGTATGAGATCAATCCGCTCGACACGCCGCTTGGTTTCATACTGACAATGGAAGGAGCCGACCCTGTTTTGCGTCCTGACACCATTCATGAATTTTACGAGCACGGTTTAAGGGGGATCGGATTAACACACTACGGCGCGAATCGATACGGCGGTGGAACGCGCTGCGAAGTTGGCTTGGCCATCGATGCGATCCCGTTGCTTGAGCAAATCGCCGAGCTGGGGATGACGGTTGACGTCACGCATTTGTCCGATGTCTCCTTTTGGCAATTGCTGGAACGGTTTCCGGGCCGCATTCACGCGAGTCATCAAAACTCGCGGAGAATCAGCAACTGGCAGCGACAGTTCTCTGATGAACAGTACATGGCGGTCATCGAGCGTGGCGGGGTGATTGGTATGGCATTCGACATCATCATGATGCAAGAAGGTTACGTCCGCGGCCAATCCCATCGCGAAGTAACCATCGAGCGCGCGGTTGACAATATCGACATTGTCTGCCAACTCGCAGGCAACGCTCGCCATGTCGGCATCGGCAGCGACCTGGACGGAGCTTATGGCTGCGAACAAACGCCCAAGGATCTCGACCGCATCAGCGACCTGCAGCGACTGCCAGATTTGCTCGAAAAACGAGGTTACCCCACCGAAGATGTCGCTGCCATCATGCATGGGAACTGGATTCGGTTCTTCAGTGAAGTACTGCCTGCCTAGACTTTGTTACAAACGGGGTGAGTGGCCAGTGCATTCGCGTTTTGATGTTGCGCACTTTGTGTCTTTTCGGGCCAAAGTGGCTGTGAGTTTTTGGGGAGTTCCAATTATAGCCGATTGCGCTAAATTTAGCGTATGAATAAAACACCGCGAGAACAACGTGGCCAAGCTCGGGTTAAAACGCCTCAGCGTAGCCAAGTCGAAATGCAATTCCTGTCGCTT
>JANLQO010000180.1:0-6901 GCA_031367855.1 Planctomycetia bacterium
GCCATCAAATTCACTCCATTACGATTGCGAACAAAAGATCCCGATGCAATCGTATCCAATGATGACAAAAGCGGCAAAAACGTGTCATAATGCTGGCTTGAAAGGGCTCGGCTAACGCCTTCCGGCTGATTCAACCAAACCGCTATAGCAACTACTACCTGTTCAATCTTTTAAGCGGGACGCTCTCGTTAGCGTCCGGTTCGTTCCCATTCGTCGCTTCCCAGGATACTGCCCGATTATTGGGAACTGCCTTAGAATAGGCTGCGTCCATGATGTGTGGCGACGAAGTTTGGATGGGCCGCAATTCTCTAGCGGAAGCTTATCATGTCTACAGGTCAGCGTTGGATTGCAGCGTTCTTTCTTGGTTTGGTTGCGACCATCACGGCCACATTAATCACGGGCGCTATGGCGATTGCGAGGCAAGACGGAGAACCCGAAGAACGAATGAAACGGGCTCAGACATTGACCGAGCAAGGCAACTGGAAACAGGCGGGCGAGATTTATGCAAAGTTAACCGTCGACCCGGCGGTGGATGCACCGACCGCAGCCCGTTCGTTGGCAGGTCAGGCGCTGTGCCAATTGCAACTGAACCAAGTCGAGCAACTGGACGCCGCCTTGCAAGCTGCGGTAACCGCTCGACCGAATGATTGGCAAGTGCTGGAAGGGGCTGCGATGCTGCTTATCCAGACTCAGCATCAAGGTGTGGTAGCCGATCAACGCTTTACGCGTGGTTACTCGCAGCGCACTGGTGGCGTCTTAATTCAAACGTTAGAGCAAGATCGATTGCAAGCAATTAAATGGTTGCAGGCGGCCATTGCCAAGGCCAAACAGAGCGGTTTGGCGGAGGACGCTGCCGAGTTAGGACAACTGTATTTGAATTTTGCGGACGCGTTGATCCTTAGCCGGACGGGTCAATTAGCCTGGCAGCTGCAAGCGGCAACGGACCTCGAGGCGACTCCGAATTACGTCGATATCGATGCGCCGGGAAATGCGCCCGCCCGTTTTGCGCCTGCCCTGGACAATGTGCCGGTGACCTACAGCGTGCCCGACACGTTTGACGCGGCAGTAAATGACGGTGGACGTTTTCGCTGGGCGCTTGTGCAAGCGAAAGGTGCTCGACCTCGATTGGGGGCGATCCGGCGCTGGGCAGATTTCCTCCAGTCCCAATTTTCCGTTGATACTCTGCAGCAAGACATGTGGTTATTCCAACGTTCGAAAGGCGGCGACGAACAGGACCAAGCCGCAGGTATCGCTGCGCTGCATACGCTCGCGGATGATGAAACGATCGCCAAACTGAGCACCGGGATCAAGCGTTTTAAGTTGACTGACGAATTCAATCCAATCCATCAATACCAGGTGCTGGCCGCCAGTGATCAACAGGAGTTTGCAGAGCTGGCGCTGAGTGTATTGCATCAAATTTTTTTAGATCGTCGGCAATACGTGAATGCCGCTGCGATGATGCGGCAATCGATCGATCGCTTCGGCGCCGGTCCGCTCAATCACAAGCTCGATCAACTCAACAATATCATTCAACCGCGTATGTCGTTCGATCCAGTTGAATCGCAAGTTGCGGGCAAGCCGACAGAATTGAGTTTGCTATTTCGCAACGCGAACGAAGTCGAGTTCAGCGCTTGGTCCGTGGACATTGAAAAACTGTTTGCGGACAGCAAGCAAGCGTACCGTCAACTTGCGGGTCGGCAGAAACCGAATTTCGGTGGAGTTCCAGACCAGCAGCCACCGATGTTGGAATCACCCGGCGAGCTGTTTACTCGACCAGAGATCGATCGCTACGTGAAGGGCAGAGTCGCAACCTGGCAACAGACGCTGGAACCGCGCGAAAATCATTGGGACCGTCGCATCCACATTTAATCGCCGCTGGATAAAGCGGGTTTGTATGTCGTCGACGCAAGCGTGAACAAGGGCGCGCACAAAGCACGTTGCTTGATGTGGATCCAAGACTCCGTAATTACACGTAAGCCTGGCGATGGGAAGCAAGTGTATTTCGTGAATGACGCGTTAACCGGAAAACCTGTTGCCGGAGCGAATCTGGAGTTCTTCGGCTTCGGACACGAGCCAGGCAAGGATGGACAGTACCTGATGGCGGTCAATAGTTTTGCAGCCAAGAGCGACGCGCTGGGTATGGCAACGGCGAACCTAAAGAATAATTATCAGTGGATCACCATCGCGCGGACGTCCACGGGACGGCTGGCGTTAATCGGCATGGAGCACATTTGGCAACAAGTTTTCGCGCCGCAGACCCTCAATCAGCTAAAGGGCTATGGCGTCAGCGATCGGCCCATGTACCGTCCCGGCGAGACCGTCAAAGTCAAATTCTGGTTGGCGCATACGGTTTACGGCGACGCGCAAGCGCAACGGGCAACCGGTATTCCGCTTACGGTTTCGATGCGCGATCAACAAGGCACGGTCCTTGCCTCAAAAGAAGCAACCACCGACCGATTTGGTGCATGCGAAACGAGTTTTGAATTGCCCAAGACAATCGGTTTGGGACGCTTTCAATTCGATTTGACGTCATCGACGGCTGGTGGGATTCAATCCTCTTTGGCGATTCGCGTCGAAGAGTATCGCAAGCCGGAATTCGAAGTCAAAGTGCTTGCTCCGGATAAACCTGTCGTGCTCGGCGAAACCGTCGAAGCCCGCATTCAAGCCAAGTACTACTTCGGTTCTCCCGTTACCGAAGCCGACGTTACGGTTCGAGTTCAGCGCAGCACGTACAGCGACAATTATTATCCAATCGGGCGATTCGACTGGTGCTATGGGCCTGGCTACTGGTGGTTCGCCGAAGACTACGCTTGGTATCCAGGTTTTTACAAGTGGCGTGGCTGCTGGGCCCCGCATCCACCGTGGTGGCCTGGATTTGGTCAAGAACCCGCCGAAATTGTGTTAGAACAAGAACTGAAGCTCGACGCCGCCGGTGAGGCGAAGATCAAGATCGATACGGCGATCGCTAAAGCGATTTATGGTGACGAAGATCACAAGTACACGATCTCCGTCGAGGTGCGGGACGCGTCGCGTCGCACGTTGACCGCTGAAGGCAGCGTGATTGCCGCCCGGGAGGCATTCAAGATCTATTCATGGCTGGATCGCGGCTATTACAACGTCAAAGATAAAATCGTCACCAACTTTCACGCTAGAACGCTTGACGGTACCGCTATCGAAGCCAGCGGAAAATTGGACCTATTGCGAATTAGCTACGCCGCGGATGGAAAACCGACGGAGCGGATAGTTGATACTTTCGAAGCCAAGACGAATGCCGAAGGCTTGTTCACACAAGTGCTGGAAGCGGGCGCCGCGGGCCAGTATCGGCTGCGGTTGCGATTAGCGGACAAAGCGGGCCACGAAGTTGAAAACGGCTATATCTTTACGGTCCGCGGTCGTGCGGCCGAGGGCGGTCAATTTCGATACAACGGGCTGGAGTTGACGACCGACAAGCGCGAGTACGCGGCTGGCGAAACAGTGAAGTTACTGCTAGCCGCCGATCGCGCTGACGCTCAGGTGTATCTGTTTGTTCGCCCATCAGCGGGCGTTTATCCGACTCCGAAATTGGTCCCGTTACAAGCGAAAACAGCCGTTGTTGAGATCGCTGTTGCGGAATCGGATCAACCCAATGTCTACGTCGAAGCGTTTACCGTTTATGACGGCGAACTACATCACAAGACTCGCGAGATCATCGTTCCGCCCGCAAACCGTACGCTGAACGTGAAACTGACCGCGGACAAGGCAGAGTATCTGCCGGGCGAAGAGGCCGAAGTGGATTTATTGGTAACGGATGCGACCGGCAAACCGGTCTCGGGCTCATGCTTGATCGCTGCCTACGATAGTTCGCTCGACCAAATCGCCAGCGATGTACTTCCGCCCGATATACGCGAGTTCTTTTGGAAATGGCGACGCAATCATTACCCACAACATCGTTCGAACGTCGATCAACCGACCTATCCCATTGCGATCAACGGCATGCCCACCATGAGCCCACTGGGTCGATTCGGGCAAAGTCAAGCCGATGATTTTGACAGCCGCGATCGAAAGGACGGCGGGGATCGAAATAGTTTGGTGAAGGAGAAACAGTTTGGCTTTGGCGGGCTCGGCGGCGCGAATTTGCGCTTGGAGGCGATGTCCGCCCCTAGGGCTGGTGGCGCCATGTTGATGGACGCGGCGGGCATGGGAGGCGGTGGGGAATTTGCAAGTCTCAAGAATGAAGCTGGTGGAGGCGCCGCACCGCAAGGTCCGAAACCGGTGGTTCGCAAAGACTTTGCCGACTCGGCGCTTTGGTTGGGTAATTTGGTCAGCGACACACAAGGTCGCGCCCATGCCAACTTCAAAATGCCTGACAACTTGACGACTTGGAAGATCAGCGGCTGGGCGGTCGGAGCGAAGACTGAGGTGGGCTCGGTTGAATTAAAAGCCGTGACGCGCCGCAATCTGTTGGTGAGGCTGCAGACTCCGCGGTTTTTAGTTCAGCGCGACGAAGCGGTCTTATCCGCCATCGTCAACAATGACTTTGCGGCCGATAAACAAGTTCGAGTCCGCTTGGAAATTGATGGCGGGACGCAACTGGAGCTGATGCCCGGCGTCGCCGAAGAGCAGATCGTGCAAGTTAAATCCCACGGTCAAATTCGCGTCGATTGGCGCACGCGAGCAATAGCAGAAGGCGATGTGAAGTTGCGAGTTTCCGCGATCGCTGATGAGGCATCGGATGCGGTTGAACAGTCGTTACCAATCTTGGTTCACGGATTCTTGAAGACCGATTCGTTTGCTGGTACGGTACGTCGCGAAAAGGACAATTCCAAAGTGACTTTAATTGTGCCGACGGAACGACGGGTGGAGCAGTCGGAGGTGGTCGTGCGAGTTAGTCCGACGTTGGCGATGGCGATGATCGATGCGATACCGTTCTTGGCGGAGTATCCCTATGGATGCACCGAACAAACGTTGAATCGCTTTCTTCCCACGGTGCTCACACAGCGTGTTTTGCTCGATCGCAAAATTGATTTAGCGAAGCTGAAGCAGAGCCGCAATAACTTGAATGCTCAGGAGCTTGGCGATCCCGATGCGCGCCGCAGGCAATGGCAACGCTTTGACCGCAACCCCGTTTACGATCGCGAAGTAGTCGACGACATGGTAGCAAGCGGTGTCCAGCGATTGACGAACATGCAAAACGGCGATGGCGGCTGGGGATGGTTTAGCGGTGCTGGCGAAATCAGCTATGCACATACTACCGCAACTGTGGTGCGCGGCTTGCAGATTGCTGTGCAGAACGAAGTGCCGATTGTGCCTGACGTAATTGTCCGCGGAGTTGCCTGGTTGGAGCAATATCAGAATTCTGAGCTGCAGAAATTGAAAAACGCAGCTTCCAAGACAATGCCGTACAAAACGCAACCGGACAATACCGACGCGATTGTCTTTCATGTGCTCTCGCTCGCCGACCGCATCATTCCAGAAATGCAGCAGTTTCTGTACGACGGTCGTCAGCACCTGAGCGTCTATGGAAAATCGTTGCTTGCATGGTCAACGCACCGGGCGGGCAACGTCGATCAGACCGCGATGCTGCGGCAGAACATCGAGCAATTCTTGGTCGAGGATGCTGAGAACGAGACCGCTTACTTGCGCGACGAGACTGCTTGGTGGTATTGGTATGGCAGCCAGATTGAAGCCACTGCGATGTACCTCAAGCTGCTGTCAGCACAAGATCCGCAAAGTCAAGTCGCTCCTCGGTTGGTCAAATATCTGCTGAACAATCGCAAGCACGCGACTTACTGGAACAGCACGCGTGACACCGCTCTCGTAGTGGAAGCATTCTCGGATTACTTGAAAGCGACCGGTGAAGGAGCTGCGACGGTGACCGCTGAGGTCTGGCTGAGCGGCAAGCGTTTAGGGCGAGTGGAGTTTACTCCGGAGAATCTGTTCACGGTGGACAACACGATCGCCATTCGCGGTGCTGCGGTTCCGGTCGGCGAACAACAACTGGAAATTCGTCGGGTGGGTGATGGCCCGCTCTATTGGAACGCCTATTCTACCAACTTTACGATGGAAGAAGAAATCAAGCCTGCTGGATTGGAAGTGAAGATTGAGCGCCGCTACTATACGCTCACACCGACTCAAAAAGATCTGCGTTTGCCCGGCAAGAATGCTGGCGTAGTTGATACTCAGCGGGCCGGATTCGATCGTGTGCAGTTAAGTGACTTGGACGAAGTTGCCAGCGGCCAGTTGGTTGAGGTCGAATTGTTGATCGAGAGCAAGAACGATTACGAGTACTTGTTGATCGAAGACAACAAACCGGCTTGTCTCGAAGCGGTCGACACGCAGAGCGGCTATTTTTACTCGGCGGGCTTGAGTATTTATCGCGAGTTGCGCGACAAGAAAGTCGGCTTGTGTATTCGCTGGCTCCCGCGCGGCAAGTATTCCATTCGTTACCAGTTGCGGAGCGAAGCACCGGGGACATTCACAGCTTTGCCTGCCAAGATCGAAGGCATGTATGCCCCTGAATTGGTCGGTAATTCAGCCGATTTCGACATCCAAGTGATCGATTCGCGTTAGCCCGGATTATTCATAGCGCGTAGCTACGTTCGCCAGAACGTGGTGAACCGCTTTGAGTTACAGCCACGTTCTGGCGAAAGTAGCTATGACAGTCTGTTTTTTCAAGTTTCGACGTAACTCGTCGCGTGATATTCGTTACTGTTGCGGCTTGTAGAAGAATTCGGCATCGCTGCGATTATCGAGCGGGGGAGCTAGCGGGTAAGTGCCATCGAACCAAGGTTGATTTTGGTACTGAGGCGACAGTGGGAAACTGTTGCTAGGATTGGGAACATTACTTGGGACTGGAAAACCTTGGTTTGAATTTCCAGAACCAGAATTCGGGTAACCAGGATTCGGGTAACCAGGGTAAGGG
>JANLQO010000232.1:0-5373 GCA_031367855.1 Planctomycetia bacterium
ACACAGGAGCGCCTGGATAACTAGGACCTTTGCCAAAGGGGAAAACCTTGTGCGCACTGACGTAGTTGTGTAACGCCAGTCCAATCTGCTTGAGATTATTGCTGCACTGCATCCGCCGGGCAGATTCTCGTGCGGCTTGTACAGCGGGCAAAAGCAGGCCAACGAGCACGCCAATAATCGCGATGACCACCAGCAGCTCCACTAACGTAAATCCGCCCCAGTTACGGCGGGAATGGGAAGAGTGCGATTCGAGTTTCATGGCTTGTCCAGAAATAATTGGGAAAAGTGCAAAATGAACAATAATCTCAATTATACCGCGCTCATGAATCTAAATCTCCTCCGAAACACCGGCTCGATGCGAAAAACCGCTTCGTCGGCCACCGATTCCAACGAATTTGCTAACGTTGTCTTCATCAAGACGCCGCGTTTTGATAAACGGCATCGCAGAGTGACACGCTACTCGGGCCACCCGGTACGTGGGCACACAGTACTCGGGGCCACACAGTACTCGGGCCAATTGAGCTGTAACCGCCGATGCGACTCGTCCTGTGCTTGCAGGCTATAATATTTCGAGCAACATTCGATCCGGTTACGCGCGAATATTAGCGATCATCCGGTAGAAGCGTGCGCCACATCGAAGTTCAAGCCTTAATGTGTAGGGCTATGTGGAATGCTTCAGTCCCTCGTTTTTGGGTGGGTCGCTCTTGCCGAGTGCGACCATTCGCTGGCAAATTTAAAATGGTCGCACCCGGCAGGCCCGGCAGGAGCGACCCACCAAATACAAGCAATTTACCCCTGCGCACGCTGTTCCCGGATGATCCAATTTTAGCTTCGTTATATGAGCGATTTCACCACGCCTATCAATCCCTATGCTCCGCCGACGACCATCGTTCCCGAACCGCGCACGCACGCATTCAATCTGTGGCGCGAGGATAAACTCTTGGTCATTCGCTACGGAGCCAAATTGCCGCCTTACTGCATGGTGACTGGTGGTCCGGCCCCGTATTCGCACCCCATTAGCCAGTTTTGGCAGCCGCGGTGGGTCTACGCTTTGTTGATCTTCGCTGTCTTGCCTTACGTTATTTATTCGCCGTTTATACTTCGACGGGTAGAGCTGTTGGTCCCATTTGGGAAGTCCCTCTATCACAAACATCAGCGTTGGGTCCATGTCGGCATACTTCTCATGCTGGCCGGAGGACTTTTGGTAGCTGGCTTTATTGCAAGCATCATGGGTCAGTGGATTTCACGGCCCGTCGCGATGGTGCTGGTGTTGGGCGTTTTGTTATTCCTTGTTGGCTTGCAAATCGCGAGCAGTCAACCCATGCGGCTTAACATCGTTAAAGTCGAAGACGATTTGATCTTCGTCGACAACGTTCATCCTGCATACCTTGCTCGAGTACCGAACGTTTTGGATCTCCCTAGCGGCCATGACTGACACAGGCTCGCATGGCGTGGTAAAATAAGCCCTTCACCCAAACCCAGAACTTTTTTACTAGGATACAAGCGATGCGTACTTTGATGGGATGCCTTGCGTTGGCCACGTGTTCTATGGCCGCTATCTTAACTTCCCCAGCACTTGCCCAAGAGGCGCTCAAAGTGGGCGCTGCGGCACCTGAATTCGAAATGAAGGGAAGCGATGGCAAGACCTACTCTGCCAAAGATTTTCAGGGCAAGCAAGCGGTGATAATCGCTTGGTTCCCGCGTGCCTTTACGGGCGGTTGCACCAAAGAATGCAAATCAATGAAGGATTCGGGGGCACTGCTCAAAGGCTTCGATGTGGCTTACTTCACCGCCAGTACCGATCCCGTTGAGAAGAACGCTGACTTCGCGAAGAGCTTGGAGCTTGACTACCCGATCCTGTGCGATCCCGAAGGCAAGAACGCCAAAATGTTTGGCGTACTGAAGCCGGATGGCAAGGCGGCGAATCGGGTCACGATCATTATTGGCAAAGACGGTAAAGTTTTGGCCATCGACGACATGGTGAAGACAGACACGCACGGTAAGGATTTGGCCGATCAATTGGCGAAACTGGGCGTTGCTAAGAAGGTTGCCAAGTAGCTCCGAGATGCACGTCTACCTCATCGGTTATCGCGGATCTGGAAAATCGACTATCGGCCGCTTGTTGGCGGAGCGACTCGATCGTCCGACGGTCGATACGGACGACTTGGTCGAAGCTGAAAGCGGCATGACGATCAAGGATATTTTCGCGACCAAGGGGGAACCTTGGTTTCGCGACTTGGAGGCGAAAATCGTATCCACAGCTTCCGCGAGCGCAGTCGCCACTGTCGTATCTTTAGGTGGTGGTGCGGTGCTTCGCGTGGAATCGCAAACGATCCTTAAGTCTACGGGGATTTGCATTTGGTTAACGGCAAGCGCCGAATATCTCTTTCAACGCATTCAATCCGATCAAGCCACGCAGTTGCGGCGACCGAACCTGTCGCAAAGTGGCGGTTTTGCCGAGGTTGCCGAGATCCTTTCAAAACGCAGGCCGATTTATGAAAGTTTGTCGGACATAACCGTAGAGGTCGAAGGCAAAACGCCCGATGACATATGCGATGAGATTGTGGATTACTTAAACTCTGCCAGCGCAGAGACACCTCGAATCTCTCGCCAAGGATCCAACGGCGGATAGTTGCCGATTGTAAGCACACGTGAAGAAGTATTTTGGCATAACACGTATCCGACGTCGCTCCGCGACTCGGCAATGCAGTGTCGCGGAGCGACACTGCCACATCGTTAAGTCCAAAGAGCTTCTGCCGTAGTACTTAAGGCGCAAGCAGCAAAAGCAGGGATGCGCAGCAACTCAGCTCTGGTCGTCAAGGAACTTCGGTGGTAACCGCCTTCGTCTCACTTCCACTTTCTGTGCGCATGCTGGTAGTGTTTTTACTATCGGTCCTTGCGTCGCGATTCGCCAACTGGGCCATTTATAACTGGGCGCATTTCCATCGCCAACTTGGGCCTTGGGCCAAACCGCCGAAGGGTTATTCAGCGCATACGTGGACAGATCACTTGCCGGTTTTCGGCTGGTGGCAGCTGCGTCGGGAAGCGAAGGAGCACGGTACAAAGTATTGGTTGCGTCCATTGCTCATCGAGTTGATCTTTCCGCTTGCAGTGACTTGGTATTTTAACTTCTTAATCCACGGTGGGACGCTGCCAGCAACGCTCAAGATGTTTACGCCGATCATGCAAGCCGAGATGCATGGCCAGTTTTTTGGGCACTTTGTGCTGATCACGTTGATGACGATTGCCACTTTCATCGACTTCGATGAGCAATCGATTCCCGATACGGTGACGATTCCCGGAACGGTTATCGGCTTGCTGGGTGCTGCATTCGTACCGGGGTGGTTGGGTTTTACATCGGTACTGACTCCGGCGGGCGAAATGCCGGTGGAAATGGACGGGACGGCTCCGAATGCCTGGCTGTTATGGATGAACCAGTTGTGGGGATTGTATTTTGCAGTTGCCATTGTGCTTGTTTGGGCCTTCGCATTGTTGGATCGACGCGTCATTTTGCGGCGCGGCATGAAGAAAGCCGTGGTGTACTTCATCGCTCGATTGTTGCGGCCACATTGGCTGTGGAAGGTGGTGCTTGTCGTCAGCGCGGCGATGTTGGTTGGCGTTGTCATGGCATGGAATGAGCAGATGACGCGTTGGCCCTACCTGCTGAGCAGTCTGTTCGGTTTGGCTTGTGCAGGCGGAATTACTTGGGCAGTTCGAATATCGGCTTCGGCCGCATTGCGTGCTCAAGCGCTAGGTTTTGGTGACGTAACGCTGATGGCCATGATTGGCACTTATCTTGGATGGCAACCGAGCATATTAATTTTCTTCATTGCGCCACTGATGGCTGTGTTCATCGTCGTCCTTCAGTATTTACTGACAGGCGAAAAGGCAGCGCCCTATGGTCCCTACCTGTGCGCAGCCACAGTCGCCCTGATGATCGGTTGGAGTGGCCTGTGGTACGGTTGGGCAATGCCTGTGTTTGCGCTTGGGCAAACGATTTTGGGCATTTTGGCTGCGTGCGTAGTCATGATGGGAGCGATGTTATGGATCTGGCGATTGATTCGCAGTGCGGTTTGGTCCGACGGCCCATCGTAGAGCGGTTGGCTGGCATCGGCTTGTCGCCGGTAACGCATATCGCAGTACATGGACATCAACTGAAGGCGAGGCGCGCGGGGCACATCGTTGTGCGGCGTGGCCAATTGGTGGCGGTTTTCGGGCGTTTGTGGCCCTACTTGGGCAATCATTTGCGAGCCGCTTGGGATCAGCGCTTTCGTCAGACGAGCGAGGACCATTGCGAGTTGTTCTATCACACCGCCATCAGCTCGCCGCAGTTTCTGACTCTCAGCTACCTACATTCTGGCGAAAAGACTTCCGTGAGTTCGGTTTATGCCGCAACCTTGGTATTGGACGAAATCGCAAGACTGAAGAGTTCGTTGGCTATTGTCTGCAATGTGACCAATGATCGGATCAGCGACCGCGCGCTGGCTCGCTGGGGTTGGGAATCGCATTGCCATGCCTGGACCGGCAGACATTTTATCAAGCGGTTCTATGGCGAGTATCCACCCATTCCAGCCATTTGGAAAACCCGTTTGCGAATGTAATTCGCTATACTCGTTGTCGCTTATTCTTGCGATCATCCGTATCGCAGCCATCCAAACCGCCAGCGAGATAAACATGAGCCAAACCCCACCCAACCCCTACCAGGCGACGCCCCAATACCAGCCGCCACAAGGCCAATACCCATCGAGTGAAACCGATGCCACGGGTGGTGTGATTCCTTACAAGAACCCGCACGCGCTTATCGCTTACTATCTCGGACTGTTTTCGCTCTTCCCATGCCTTGGTTTACTGCTTGCAATCCCAGCGTTCATCCTTGGAATCATGGGGCTGAAGAGAGTCAAAGCGAATCCAGCAATTCGTGGCACCGTGCATGCTTGGATCGGGGTCGTCATGGGCGGTTTGATGACGGTTGTCTGGTCCGCAGCCATCGTGATCGCCTTGCTAGCAGCAGCCTTTTCACAATAAACTTCGCGCTTGCCTTGTTTCTGTGCAACCGGATCCCAATGTAGCCTATGCTACACTTCCATCCGACCTGACTTCTCTAAGTTGCCACGTCAAATCGCGCTAAGTCCCTTATTGCGTTTGCAGTTACTGGTTTCTATACTCCAAGTATGTTTCAAAGAGTGATTACCCATCTCCTGCTGCTGGTAATTGTCGTCTGCCCATTTAACTGTATGAGCGGATTGGGTTGTCACCTATCTCCCGACAAAGTAAATGAATCAGCAGCCAGCGCAAGCGACTCGAAATGCCCTTGTTGCGATTTGCCTTCGAGTTGTGATGGCAACCAGTCATTGAACGAGCTACCAATTGAGG
>JANLQO010000237.1:0-9295 GCA_031367855.1 Planctomycetia bacterium
TGCTTTGCATGTTGCAGTGGCAGCGCTAGGTGGAGTAAAATATCTGCTGACGCTTAACTGCAAGCATATTGCGAACGCACATGAACTTCCTCGTGTCTACAAACTGCTCGATGACGAAGGATTCGGTGGCATGCTGATATGCACACCTGCGGAATTTTTGGGTGGTAATTGAAAATGAATGTCTCACAGTCAATTCTGGATGAACTGCATACGATCCGCGAGCAATTGCTCGCCGATGCTGGTGGTACTTTAGAGGGACTAGTAGCTCGCTTGCAAAAAGAGCAGAGAGAGTCGGGGCGAATCGTACTCAAAACAAGTCGAACAAAGCATTGCAGCGAAGTCGCCGATCAGCCGCTTCCTGATGGTGGCTCTGCCTCGGCGACTCGATGAATGCGGCAGTTCCTGGATCAATGATGCCATCTGAACGAATTTCTCGTTTTATCGCAAACGATCGTTACCGCATTGAGCAGGCATTCAGGGCGGCTTCAACGCATGAAGGCGAACGCGCCTTCGTCTTACTCCTAATCGAGCTAAATTCTGCGATGTCTGCAAAGACCATCGTCATACTGGCAAAAAAACACCGAATCCTTTTTCGACCTTCACCCGATGTCAATCCGTTCATCTATATTGGATACTTGCCGTGCACTGAGTTGGACTCCACTCTTGGCACTGGTGTTGGCCTACTCGCTGAGCAATGTAGCGAACAAAGTAATCCGCAATGGATGATTGTTGGGACGGTGCAGTCCGATGAGATCTTTTTCCAATCTTTTCCAATGGAGGACTCGCCGCCCAACATCATTTAACGTATCCATCGATCGTTAGACCCGGGAACAAAGTGTTGCAATCGAGTTCGCGGTTATGTCGCGCATACCATTAAATTAACTCCTCGAACCGCTCGAACGCGGTCGTTATTGCCGAAGATGAAGCCTCCACGAAGTCTCAAAATTACTGACGTCCAAATTGGTACTGGTCGCAAGGTTGTGCCAGGCGATGTCGCGATATGTCGATGTCGCTGCACTCGGCGTAAAGGTGATATGGTCTTTGCATCGGCTGACCAAGAACCATATGCGATTCGCGTTGGTGCTCGTGACTGTTGCGTGGGTATCGAATACGGACTGATTGGAATGCAGGTTAGTGGAAGACGATCAATTCAGGTCCCTTCGAATTTGACGTATATCGAACGTAAAACCTACCCCGACATCCCTGAAGACGCTATATTGTTTTACGAACTTGAATTGGTTGATCTCCAAACAAAGTGGGATGCCGAAATGGAGCACCGACTGGCGTTGAAGGCGGACGAATGCAATGAATAGCCGGTCGCTCAAAAACTGGCAATTACAATCCAACGCACGCGAGTTGCGAGTCGCGAGTTTTCAATGGTAAGGTCACTCGCCGCAAACGCGTGATTGGTGTCGTTTTCTATAAAAGCACATCGCTACTGTGCTTCCGCAAGGAATATCGATGACTCCGAGCATCAGATGGCAACTACGTTTCGGCGATCAGGTCATCGCGGATGCTTACGCTACGGATTGGCCTTGGACCTACGGAACGTTGGTCGATTCGCCTCATTTCGAGAAGTTCCGCAAGTATTTCAGCGACTGGGATCTTTACGACGACGATGACCCTGAGAAAGACGAACTGATCACGAATCGATTGGCTGTACTTCACAAGCGTGGCTGGGAAGTGCGGGAATGTATGATGCGGAAATCGGGTAAGGGCGGTCATTGCTGACCGTCCTCCCCACACCACCTAGCATGCGGGTCCGCACTAGTCGGTTCAACGAAGATGAGCAAGTTCGGCCCAAAATGTCGATGGCTTCCGTGTCATGTCATCTCAGTCAAAAGTTCGTCCTCAAAACGGGTCGCTGCTGCCTGCCACTTCACCTTGACCATCCCGACTTCGCCGTGACGGTTTTTTAGGACGTGCAACTCCTTCAAGCCAGCATCGATGCTGCTGCGGTATCGGAATGTTTGCGTTCAAGCACCAAGCCATAGTGGTAAGGCGGAAGATCGATCTCAGCAGGTGAGATCAACACGAAACCAATTTCTTCAGCCCAGGTTCGGCATTCGCCCGGTTGCGGGCGAATACTCATACTTGGACCCCGTGGAGTTGAAGCGTCAAAGTTCCAATGAATGATGGCGAGTTTGCCACCGGGTCGGAGAACTCGCCATGCTTCGTCCAATATCGACTTGCGTTCTTCTGCGTGAAGGATGTTGAACAGCATAACGTAATCAACAGTACCGTCTGCAATGCCAGTTCCGTCTATTACGAGATCGCGCTGTAAAAATTCGATGTTGTGCAAACCAGCGGCATCGGCCTTGGACCTGGTGATGGCAAGCATTTCCGGTTCAATGTCAAACGCAAAGACTTGTCCTTGAATCGTTTGCGCTGCCGGGATTGTGAAAGTTCCATAACCACAGCCAAACTCCAACACCCTGCCGTAACCCGCGTCTAAGCCGAGCTTCGTCAAGATAGCGATGGGGTCAAAGAATCCCTGCCACATCTCTTCTGGCGGCATTCCACTTTCACGAGTCTTCACGCCATCGCCTCTACTTCACCAATGTAAGCAGCATGACTACAGGCGTTTCTGCCTTGATGCTGTGTGGCGTCTTGGGGGGCATTTGAATCCAAGTTCCCGGTTTGCCCTCGACGGATTCATCACCAATGGTCATCGCCGCCGTGCCTGAGATGATTTGAATCGTTGCATCGAATGGTGCCATATGCTCGGCAAGTCCACTGCCGGTCGCAAACGAAAATAAGATCACTTTCGTTTTAGGGTTATCGTTTAAAACGACACTCTGCTTTCCCGTTTCGGGAGCGTCGAGTTCATCAGCTAGTCGTTTGACGAGATATGCGGATTGGTTCATTGGCTTACGTCCTTTTACACCATCATAGCGTCAATGGTCCCTGATCGGACCTGCTCCGATTATTTCGGAGCATAGCCGCCAGCAGTACCCAGTCCTCCACAACGGCTTATGCCGAGTAGTTCCCGATACATCGACGATCACGACAATTGAACTCTCCATCGATCTTTTGCGGTACAATGACGTTGCGGTTCGCAAAGCGGGAAATTCAAGAAGAGTCTTTGCGGGAAGGGCTGATCCCATACATCCCGGAAAAATCGCAGCAGACAGAGTGTAAGATGAAAAATGCCTTCCGGCCATGAGGCTTGGTGTCCTGTCCTATTCAACTACAAAAGGAGTCTTTCAAATGGCAACTTTCATTACCACCATCAAGTTCTCACAGCAGGGTATCAAGGACATCGACCACACGACCAAGCGTGCGGCGATCTTCAAGGCTGAGGCAAAGAAGATGGGCGTGAAGGTCAAGGATGTCTATTGGACCTTGGGCGACCACGACGGCCTGTTGATTCTGGAAGCTCCGGATGATGAAACGGCAACCGCCGCCATACTGCACCTGGGAGCGATGGGCAACCTCCACACGACAACCTGTCGGGCCTTTACCGCCGCCGAGATGGACAAAATCGTGAGCAGGTTGCATGGCGGTTGAGTTCAGTCTTCCACCTGAAGAACTATTCGTCACATTGCTACACTCTGGCAATGTCCGCATCGAGAAGATCGTTTCACATGGTCACAGGTCGCCAGAAGGCTTTTGGTACGACCAAGATCAGCACGAATGGGTCATCGTGCTACAAGGTGCAGCTCGATTGTCGATTGAAGGCGTGGTCAAAGAGTTTCAGCCCGGTGATTACGTCAACATCCCTGCGCATCAAAAGCATCGGGTTGAGTGGACCACACCTGATGAGCCAACGGTCTGGCTAGCTGTATTTTATGGAGAGGCAAAGAGGTAGCATGCCAAAGGAACCCAAATCAGAAATCGCTGTGCCTTTAAGGATTGTCCTTGTTGAGCCTCCACCTGGAGTAGACTTCGGCATTCAAGAGGGCAAGGGCAATGATTACACAACCATTGCGATCCAACGATCAAAAGCAGGTAACCTTACTCACGAATGCACCATCAAAGTCAAAGGCAATCGTGCTGATGGTCCGCCTAACTTTGTTGGCTCAATTGCACAAGGTCCACCAACTGGCAGATTCATCTACATAGACATTGGTAGATCTGCTGGTCAGATCGACAGTTGTTGGCAACGACGAATCAAGATTCCCTTGGAAGGCATCACCTGGGATATGATCGACTCGGTAGCGGATACGCCAAAGCGATTGTTGCAAGCTACGATACCCGGAACCGCCAAGGATGGTGGGCCAATTTGTGCTACGGTGAAGCCGATTGATGGATGGATTTTGGTCTAATCATGGCAGGACCGGCTTGAGTCGTGCGTCGTGCTTTCTGGCGAGGATTGGAATCGACTCAGCGATCCCAACCCGGTTGTTGCTCAATTCCGGTAGAAGTCGATCCACTCCACCTTAAACGACATTGGATTGCCCTCAAAGAACTTCTTGGGTAGCTTACTCTCAAAGTAGCCATCCTTGAGTGGAATGGCTTTGACTGAAGCGCCTTCACTGTCAAGAATCCGAATCTCAATCCAGTAGGGACTCTTTGAGTTCAGCGGTGAGTCTTCTTTGCCGTTCTTCAAAAGTCGTACACTGCCATCGTGACTCGATACCGACGCTTCGAGTTTGAGCTTTTCGGTTGATACTTTGAAGTTCTCCAACCCTTTCAATCGCAACTGGATAAGAACCATGTCCGGCCACTGCTCAGTGGTTCGCTCGATGATCGCATTGCTGATTCCAAATGGACTGCGAACGACGAACAACGCTTTATCATCTTCGGACTTCACTTCCACACGATCATCCGAGCGCTTGGTGGTGATTTTGAATGGCTCGTCGGCGATGCAGTTCATAGTCGCAATTAAAACGATCAGCGGTGCTGCGATGGAGTTGTTTCTCATGTTTACTACTCGCACTTGCGTTTTACTTCGTTGTCCTTTGAAGGATTTCCCAATACGATCTTCTGGCACTCCGCAATCAACGGCATTTGTGCAGCTTTGATTTTCCTACCAGCCGCATCTACGTCAAAGAAATCTATTCGGTCGATCTCTGGAAATTCCATCTGTTGTCCCGACTTTGGAGGCCACTCCATAGTGAACGTATTGCTGACGATTTTGGCTGGATCGCAATCGCCTTTGAACGCCCAGGCGTGAACGATCTTTCCTCCTTTTTGCTTGATTGGTGTCAATGCGATGAACGGGCCTCTTGGATTGATGCTAGTTTCTTCCTCGAATTCTCTTTTTGCTGCTTCAAGCATGTCTTCACCGGGATCAAGTTCCCCCTTGGGAATCGTCCAGGTATCTTCCTCCTTGTTTTTGAACAACGGACCGCCGGGATGCCCAAGAAGCACTTGCAGCTTGCCATCCCGAATTCGATACATTAGCAAGCCTGCACTAACACGAGGCATATCTAGGCCGGACCTTTCTATTTTGAATCACTGGCTTGCTCGAACGCAGCCACAAACCCATCCGACGATTGTGCGCCGGACAACGTGATCTTGCCGTTGACGATGAAGAACGGAACGCAGTCAACTCTATATCGCCGTATGTGATCCCCAGCTTCGCTGAAAGCATCCATTCCCTCTTCGCTACATAGAGTTGCCTCAGCCCGTTTTCGGTCCATACCAGCTTCGACAACTACATCAATTAACGTCTTCGGATTGCTGATGTCTCTGCCATCGGTGAAGTACGCTTGAAACAATGCCTCTACGACCGCATCTTGGATACCATCTTTGTTCGACAAGCAGATGAGCCGATGCGCGTCGAGGGTGTTTGGCGTCCGTTCCATCCGGTCAAAGTCAAAGTGAATGCCTTCTTGCTTTCCAACTGTAAAAATGTTGGCATCGAGTTCCCTTGAGCGCTCCCAGCTTCCGAATTTTGCGATTCGATATTCTTTCCGGCTAATACCTTCTTTCGGCATCGCCGGATTCAGTTGGAATGGGTGCCAAATTACCGTCACCGGCTTTCTATAGGCGGCAATGGCTTTCTCCAACCGTCGCTTCCCAATAAGGCACCAAGGACAAATCACATCTGAGATCACTGCAACGGAGATATTCACTGTGGTTTCACGATCTGCCTACAAGTCAGGCTAATCCGTTCGCCAACATTCAGTTTGGTTTGAGAGCTACGAGTGTGCAAGCTTGACGAAAGTGTATCATTTAAACATGAACAGTAATCAACCCCGACTCGAAATTCAGGAGCATTTGGAACATCTGCCTCCCCATTTGAGCGAGCGCATTTGCTTGAGAGTGAGCGGTCTACCTAACCCAGGCGGAGAATATGTTCTTTACTGGACGCATCATGCATTGAGAACCGATGAAAATCCAGCGCTTGAAGTTGCGATGCTACTGGCGGACCAACTCAAATTGCCACTGGTTGTATACCAAGGCCTTTCCGAACAGTACCGCTTTGCCTCCGATCGACACCACACGTTTATCCTCGAAGCCGCGCGGGATCTTGAGGCCAAATACGCGGCACTGGGAATCACTTACACACTCCACGTAGATAGGCTAGGGGCACGCACTCCACGATTGGCTCGTTTGGCAAAATCGTCGGCCCTCTTGGTGACAGACGATTTTCCCATTGAAGCGACCAGGGCTTGGACCGATCGGCTTGTGCAAGCCAATTGGTGTCCGATCGTACTTGTGGATACTGCCTGCGTGGTTCCTTCGCGTATCGTCGGCCAAGCGTACGAACGCGCCTTTGCATTTCGAGATGCAACTGCGAAGCTCTTCCGCGAACGGGTCAGCCGTGGGTGGCCCGTTTGTTCTACGAGTAGCTCGATCTCACCTTTCCCTGTGGAGTCGTTGCAGCTTGGCGGCCGAAGCATCGCTGAATTGGTATCCCAATGCGACATCGATCACTCCATTGGACCGGTCGCGGATACGCGGGGTGGTTCGGAGGCGGGATATGCTCGCTGGCAGTCCTTTCGGAAGACCGGACTTCGCGGATATGCAAAACGTCGAAACCAAATCGAAATCGACGGAGTCAGCCGGATGTCCGCCTACCTACACTATGGAATGGTCTCAGCATTTCGCATTGCTCGGGAAGCTGCTGAGGACGGCGCTGAAAAGTATCTCGACGAATTGTTGATATGGCGTGAGCTGGCGTATGCCTTCTGTCACCATCGAACAGATCTTGAAACCGATGCCAGTTTGCCGCCCTGGGCGGTTGCTACTCTTTCCGCGCATGTCAACGACCCAAGAAGTTGCTTGTCGTGGGAAACACTTGCGCGTGCGAAGACGGGCGAACGATTGTGGGACGCAGCCCAACGCAGTCTGCTGAAACATGGAGAACTTCACAACAACGTTCGCATGACTTGGGGGAAAGCGATCCTCGAGTGGTCAAAGGACCATCGACAATCGCTTGAACGACTGATTGATCTCAACCATCGCTATGCTCTCGATGGACGTGACCCTGCTTCGTATGGCGGGATCTTGTGGTGCCTCGGGCAATTTGATCGTCCGTTTTTTCCCGAACAACCCGTCTTGGGCAGCGTACGGCCACGACCGGTATCCATTCATGCTGCCAGAACCGACGTCGCAGCTTACGAAAGTAAAGTGGCCCGAGCGGTGGCGCATCCATCACCGCGCATTGCCATGATTGGAACTGGGCTGGCGGGTCTCATGTGCAGTCGGATTCTGCATGACCAAGGGCTTCAAATCCAGTGCTTTGAAAAATCGCATCGAGTTGGCGGGCGCGCGTCGACGAGAATCGTGGAAGGTACGACTCAATTCGATCATGGAGCTCAATATTTTACGGTCCGCGAGAGTGCGCTGCGTCCTTATCTCGAATCTTGGTGCGCAGACAAACATGTCGGTGCATGGGACGGCCACATCGTCTCGATCGATGAACCAGCAGCGATTCGAGAAGTGGCCCCTTTGGATCGTTTCGTGGGAACTCCTAGCATGGAATCGCTGGGAATGCATTTATCGACAGAGTTGTCCATTGAATTGGAAACAGAAGTCGCTCAAGTCGAAGGGGGACCAAATGGATTTGAGCTGGTCTCCACGGGTGGTCGCAATCTTGGTGAGTTTGATATTGTTCTGTGGAATTGCCCGCCACTTCAAGTTGGAAAACTCCTCCCTGCAGCATGTGAGTGGCGCACGGAATTGGCCAAAGTTGAAATGGTTCCATGCTGGTCCGTGATGTTGGCCTTCGAAAATCGATGGAACGTGCCATTCGATGGTGCCTTTATCAATTGCGGGACGCTCGGATGGATCGCTCGCGACTCGAGCAAGCCATCTCGCGCGAAGCTGATGGACACGTGGGTTCTGCATTCCACGGTGGCCTGGGCGAAGGAGCATCTCGATATTTCAAAAGAAGCGGCAATAGCCAGCCTGACCCAAGAGGCGCAGAGAGCGACTAGCCAAAAGATGCCGGAGCCGTGTACGGCAAATGCGCATCGATGGCTTTATTCTCGCCCAACGGAATCATTAGTCCAAGCGGCTCTTTGGGATGAAGCCAATCGATTGGGCGCATGTGGAGACTGGTGTGGAGGTCCGCGCGTTGAGGGCGCATTGAAAAGCGGCATGGCTCTCGCTGGGCGAGTTCTAGGTTCGCTGCACCAGCGGACTCCGGCCGAAGTAAGCTCGTCCCGCCCCATTCAGCTAGAACTTTTCGAGTAGCACACACACCATCTATGTTACACGACCACAAGGATCAATCAGCAGCTTTCAGCTTTATCCCGAAGGGCAACGCCGCAGAGTATTTTGAGGTGCCGATTTAGGAGAAATCGGCTTACAGTAGATCGATTTCTCCGAAATCGATGCCCGTTGTTAGCGTGCTTAAAAACCATTCCGCTATTCAAAATGCTAAACGGCGTTGCCCGAAGCGATCGAAGACACTAGCCGGTAAGCGATCGGATCGTAGGATTTAACTTTGACCAATCAATCCATGACCAACAAATCAGCCGCAATCGTCTACCCGCACCAACTTTGGGAGAAAAACGCAGCCGTCGCTGCTGCCGAGTTGGTTGTACTGGTGGAGGATCCGCTGTTCTTTACCCAATACCAGTTTCACGCTCAGAAACTATTGCTGCATCGCGCGTCGATGACGGAGTATGCTCAAACCTGCAAACGTTTGGGCAAACAAGTCCAGCGAATCGAATCGAAAGCGATCGCTTATTCGAGCGAAATTGGGGCGATCCTCAAATCGAAGAAGATCAAAAAAGCGATCGTTGTCGAGCCAACGGACGATTGGCTCAAGCGACGAGTATCCACAGGTTGCCTTGAGGCTCAAGTCGACGTGGAGTGGTTGCCCGATCACTCGTTTTTGACGCCTATCGATGTGATGCAACAATGGGCAGAAAATCGCAAGCACTATCACTTT
>JANLQO010000280.1:0-10140 GCA_031367855.1 Planctomycetia bacterium
TTCAAGCCACCCGCTGACAGGTGAAGCGTAACCGGTTGGGCATCCGGGTGCGGATAGTCAGCGTAGGGAGTGGGTTCGACGCGTTTGGCTTTCTCGCGAACGATCCAAGATTTTTGATCTTTCTCAACTCCATTATCGACACCGTGCAAGTACTTGGTAAACCAGCGATTCATCAACTCGGCGGGTGGTTCGCCACCGTGACCACCTTGGTGACAATAAAACTGTACAGGCAATCCTTGTGCTTTGGCCGCTTCGTAGATGCGCACGCTGTGTTCGGGAACGACATTCCAATCGTTGAAGCCATGCGACATTAACATCGCAGCTTTCATCGCTGCCATTTTGTTTAGATAATCGCGACCTGCCCAGAAATCGTTGTAGTCGCCCGTGACGCGATCCATGCCGTTCGCCATTTCTTTATCGCGCACTTCACAATCGCAGTGCTCGCGACGCGTGTCGTTGCCACTATGAATGAAGTCATAGAGCACATCGATATCCTCACCCATGTAACCGCCAGGATGGCGCACCAAGCCATTCGAGCGATAGTAATGGTAATAAGACGTGTTGGGTGCGATCGGTATGATCGCTTCCAGTCCTGCGACGCCGGTGGTCGCGGCAGCGAGAGGCAGGGTGCCGTTGTATGAAGTACCCGTCATGCCAACTTTGCCAGTACACCAGAAAGCAGCTACCGACTCAGTGCCATCAACTTCGGTGTAACCCTTTGCTCTGCCGCACAGCCAATCGATAACCGCCTTGGGAGCCAGCGCTTCATTTTCGCCGCCAACGGTTGGGCAGCCCTGCGAAAGGCCTGTGCCAGGCGACGAAGAATGTACAACGACATAACCGCGAGGAATCCATTGTCGCGTTTGCGAATTCGAGATCACGGGTCGTTGGCCTCTGCGTTCGAACGCCGGTGGATTTTCATGCTTCGGCGGCTTGGCTCCCAGAGCGTGGCGAGTGTCCCACATATACTCGGGCGCATCCGGTGCAGTGCCGGCAAAATAGGGACTGGTTTCGTATATCACGGGCAGTTTCAGGCCCTCCGTGTCGGTCTGCTTGGGGCGGGTCACCGCAACGTGCATCCGATCTTTCTTGCCATCTTGGTCTGAATCAAACTCAGTCTCGACCCACAAATCGTGGCGAATCCATTCTTTAGAGTCTTTAAAGCCAGGCACGATTTGCGCTTCACCATCAACGAAAACAGGAACTGATTTTTCATCCGCAGGCAAGGTACCGCTGGTCATCCATGCGCCCGCGATGAGGCAGGTCAGCGAACAGCAGGTCCGTGTTCTAGTAAGGCCGAACATATAAGTTTTCCCCATCTTTAAGAGTTCCTGAATGACTACAAAGTACCTCGGTTCTCGCCAAAATGCTATAAAGCCATTGGGGATTTGCTCGGATGCAGTTCGTTTAGGCGTCCGGCAGATGGAGCTTTACCAGGTAGCAGCGGTCTCCTCCGAGAGGCTGAATTGTCCGCCTCGGAGATGCGGACCCACGTGTTTGGTAAACTATTATCTGCCGCTAGCCATAATGGGAAAATATCCATTTTAACACTTAGAGAGTCCACAATGCCGTCGTTTGGAAGCCTCGTCGCGACGCTCGTCGTCTTCGCCTTTTCAAGCCTAGTTGCGCGGTCCGCCGATCCGCTTGAGCTTCAACTGCGGTATCAGCAATCGACCTCGCCCGGCTCACACCGCTTTCATCAGTTGACGCGGGCCGAACAATGGGAAGCACGCGCGACCGCTGTGATTGTTTGTGACATGTGGGATTCGCATCACTGTGTCAACGCCGTGCGACGAGTTGCGGAACTGGCACCGCGCATGAACCTCTTTGTCCGTGAACTTCGAGACCGCGGCGCTACGGTGATCCATGCTCCGAGCAGTTGCATGGAGGCTTACAAAGAGCATCCAGCTCGCGTACGGGCTCAGTCGGTTCCGTTATCCAAGACACTTCCCAACGAGATTGCGAATTGGTGCGATCGCATCCCCAACGAAGAAGCGGTGGCTTATCCCGTCGATCAATCAGCGGGCGGCGAAGACGATGATCCGGAAGAGCACCGGCTGTGGGCCGCTCGTTTACAAGCCCTGGGGCGCAATCCCAAAGCTCCGTGGCTGAAGCAATGCAGCCCGATCGAAATCTCTCTGAAGTCTGATTACATCAGCGATAGTGGACAAGAAATATGGAGCATTCTTGAACACGAGAAGATTGCGAACGTCATTCTGGTCGGGGTGCATACCAACATGTGTGTGTTAGGTCGGCCGTTTGGTCTCCGGCGTTTAGCGAGCAATGGAAAGAATGTTGTGCTCGCTCGCGACCTGACTGACACAATGTACGATCCCATGGCGTGGCCCTACGTCAGTCACTTCAGTGGTACGGATCTCATTATTCAGCATATTGAACGGTATGTTTGTCCTACAATTTCCAGCGACCAGATTCTCGGCAAAGCGAAAACCAGCGTTAGCGAGTTTCAATTTGCCGGTGATCATCGAGTGCGCTTGGCCATGCTAATTGCCGAAGACGAATATAAAACTGAAGAAACTCTGCCGAAGTTCGCCGCTCAGCTTTTGGGGCAGCAATTTTCGGTTGTGACCCTCTTTGGCAGCGAGCAGGATCGTGCGCAGATTCCAGGAATCGAAGCGGTTGACAAAGCCGATGCCCTGCTTGTCAGCGTGCGCCGTAGACCACTTCGACCGGGAGACTTACAACGCGTTCGCGATTTCGTGTCGAAAGGTAAGCCGGTCATCGGTATTCGCACCGCCAGCCATGCGTTCGCGTTGCGAGACAAACAACCCGACGCCGGTTTAGCAGCTTGGCCGGAATTTGACTCCGAAGTGTTTGGCGGCAACTATACAAATCATTACGGCGATTCGCTGAAGTCGACCGTCAGCCTGGCTTCCGATGCCGCTTCGCATCCGATCGTGCGCGGGCTGGAATTTGACGGTTTTATTCCTGGCGGTTCGTTATACAAGACCGCGCCTTTGGCGGCTGGTAGCCATGCACTGTTATTTGGTAAACTGACTGACGAACCGGAGCAACCGATGGCTTGGACTTTTGTGCGTGCTGACGGCGGTCGATCCTTTTATACTTCGCTCGGACACGTGGATGATTTCGCGCAAACACAGTTCACAACTCTTTTGTCCGCTGGCATCCACTGGGCATGCGAACTCGAGCCGCCGACTCATGAAGCAGTGAAGTTGCAAGTAGCCAAGTATGCGAGCGGTTCCGGCAGGCAGCGTAAATAACCTGAAAGTTACTCGTGGACGTCGTTCGAATTGCTGTTTTACTCCAATCCTTTTCTGCACATCCGCAATTGCACGCGCGCGTGACGACTGTACTACACCGCCTGCCAGAACCGGTTCAAGCGGATTTCACTGATGATCCGTCATTCCAAATAACTTTGGAAGATTATTCGCCGCAGCGGGGTTGGACGTTATTTATGTCTTGTCCGCCAACTACCAACTCCGTTAGTCGGTGCGTGGTGCTTCGTAACAAATTGGAACATGCCGCAGAGGACTTCGCACAATATGTTATCGCTCATGAATTCGCACATGCCTACTTGCGAAATGGAGGCTGGGGAGAAATAACCGACATTGAAGAAGCAGCGGACGCACTCGCCGCCAGCTGGGGATTCCACCGGCCGAGCTTTCCTCAATTCCAGGGTCCCCGATGACTGTAGCGGTCCTTACCACAATTCATTCGCTGCAATCTTTAACCACGAACAATACGAACCACACGAAAGGTAGTATTCGAGCTTTGCAATTTCTGGCATTTCTTTCGTGTCCTTCGTGTTCCTGGTTCACTGTTACAGCACAATGCGTTCGTATTCGAGCTTGGGGTAGTGACCGAAATTGACGAGTAATCCGAGTCGAAGTCCGGTGGCTTTCAAGTAATTGCGTACTTGCGCTCGATGCTCGTCCGTCAACGCCTTTACCGCCTTGAGTTCGATGATAAACTCATCTTGCGAATCCGGCCAGCACTATGAGCGCTGCGCCGACGAACATGATTGAGGCAGCTAGCAGCCTTCGCCACAGGCCGACTTCGCCAAACAGACGATGGCCCAAATAGACGCTCAACAAACTACCGAGCTGAAATAAGGCCAATGCGTAACCGACATGCATCGCTTGAAACACGACAATCGTCAAACCTTGCATAGCGATCATACTGGCCGCAATGCCAATTACCTCCCGCTGCATCGCAACTCGAATGAAATGTGGGGCGACGAATTTGCGCTGGACGCCACGCAACTGCGACTCGACCAGCAGCCAAGCTAATGCCAGCAGCCAGCTCACGAAACTCCAGGCGGCCAGCGATGTCAATGCGTCTTGAGATTTCATCGACAGTTTCAGAAAAATCGAACCCGCAGCCGTCAGCGCTACCGCCAGCAGTCGATCTACAACGCCAGAATTCCAGAAATTTACATGCGAGCTGCCAGCTCCGTGCGAGGTTCGGGTAGGATCGGCCAACAGCAAGCTACCGCCCAACACGATGCCCATCCCGAGCACGCCAAATAACGTCGGCACCTCCGCCAAAATCCACCAACCTAGCAACATTCCGACGATCGGTTTATAGCTACTCAAGGGCCCGAAGATCGATAGATCCGTGCGCTGAATCGATCGGAGCAATAGAAAATTGCCCGGCACCTCCAGGGTACAGGCAATTGTCAGCCAACCCCAAAATGCTAGCGCTTTTGGTGCAGCACCTTGTTCTGGCTGATTCAGTACCGCCCACGATTCATAGATCGCCCAAGCCCACCACGGCGCGAGCGCCATGGTCATGATCGTCAATATCGCTAACAGCATTTCCAAAGCCGTTGGTCGCGTTCCCAGCTTGCTCGTATCGTTAATGGCTCGCTTCTGCAGGACATTCATCCAGCAGGCCGCCGCGATCCGCCCCATTACTAGCAACCCGGTGGTGAACAACTAACGTGCTTTCGAGGAACAGAGCAAGCAGACGCACATGGCTTGCATGATTTTGCCTTGGCCGATTTCGCCGGTCTTTTCGCCGGTCTTTCCCTTTAGGCCAATTTGCGATGGAGAGGTTTTGAGAATCTGTGCAATGCGTTCGCAAATCGCAGGTCGGTGAGGGAGCAATTTCGGGCGTTCGGCAAGCACAACGCAGTCGAGATTGACAATGCGCCAGCCTGCTTCGGTGACCTTAGCAAAAGCCTGCGACAACATGTCGGCCGAATCGCGTCCACGGTTCACTGGATCCGTATCAGGAAACAGTTCGCCGATGTCGCCAAGACTGGCGGCACCGAGAATCGCGTCAGTAATCGCGTGCAAAAGCACATCGGCGTCGCTGTGGCCAGCCAAATGAAAATCGAAGTCAATGTTGACTCCGCCAATTCGCAACGGCCCGCCCGGTTCCAACCGATGAGTGTCGTGCCCAATGCCGATGCGAATATTGGGATCCATGGATTCCATTGTCTGTGGGGATGAACTAGCGGATTTGGCGATTAACGCGCCTATTTCAAGAGTATTGTGACCGATGCAGTGGCGAGTTTACAGTGGACCCCCCGCGGTTGTAGCATCGTGATCCGTCTTGGGGCCTGTTTTCATTCAAATACGGAAGTATCCAGTTTTGCGGGACAACACAATTTGATCGCATCGAGTAAGGCTCGGAATCGATTTTCGAATATACTGAGGGGCAGAGATTCCTCCCACCTAGTGGTTCCCCACCTATTTCGGAGTCGGACATGTTTTTTTTTGATTCGCGACAACTTCGCTTGAGTTGGCTCGGGATGGTCGCGACAAACTTGGCGGTAGTTTCGTGGATGGCGATTTTTGCTGCGGACCAAAGTCTTAGGGCAACCGAGCCGGAATTGATTAGCTTTAATAAGCAGGTGCGCCCCATTCTGTCGGACAAGTGTTTCGCCTGTCATGGGTTTGATGCGAAGAAACGTCAAGCGGAATTGCGGCTTGATACACCCGAAGGTGCTCAAGAGGTCCACTCTGGCAAGGCAGCCATCGTAGCTAAAGATCTGGCAGCAAGCGAGTTGTGGCGGCGTATCAACTCCGCGGATGAAGCGGAAACGATGCCGCCCGCCGAAAGTCATAAATCCCTGTCCGCTGAAGAAAAGACGATCCTGCGCCGTTGGATCGAGCAGGGCGCCAACTATCAAAAACACTGGGCCTTTGAAGCAATAACCACTCCGCAAGTCCCCTCAGAAAATTCTCCCGGAGGGCATCAAGCGGACGAAAATCCCATCGATAGGTTCATCGGAGCGCGCTTGGCTGAGTCTTCGCTGTCTTCGCTGCAACTCGCCCCGGAAGCTGATAAAGAAGTTTTAGTCCGCCGCATTGCCTTCGCGCTGACGGGACTGCCTCCCACGGTTGAAGAAGTCGATCTTTACCTCAATGATCCTTCCCCCGAAGCCTACGAGAAAATGGTCGATCGTTATCTAGCCAGCCAACACTTTGGCGAAGAAATGGCACGACACTGGCTCGACGTCGCGCGTTACGCGGATACTCACGGCATGCATCTCGATAACGAACGGCAAACCTGGGCCTATCGCGATTGGGTCATCAGCGCATTCAATCGCAATCTTGCCTTTGATCAATTTACCATTGAGCAATTGGCCGGAGATCTATTGCCAAATGCCACTGCCGATCAGATCGTAGCGACGGGCTTCAATCGCTGTAATGTAACGACCAGTGAAGGTGGCTCGATCGATGACGAACTGATTTATCGTTACGCGGTCGATCGCGCAAGCACAACGATGCAAGCTTGGCTGGGGCTCACCGGAGGCTGTGCCGTTTGTCACGATCATAAGTTTGATCCGATTAGCCAAAGGGAGTTTTACCAGTTTTATGCTTTCTTTCATTCGGCCGCTGACCCGGCCATGGACGGCAATGCGCTTTTGACGCAACCTGTCATGAAGCTAGTGACCGACGCATCGCGAGAAAAGCTCAAATTGTTAGACACGGAAATCGCGAACAAGCAAGCTCAGATCGAGGCTGACGTGGCTAAGGCAAACTACGTCGATCCGGCTGACGTACTTCCGCAACCGACACCTGCGACAACGGAAACTTTGTGGATGGAAGATGAATTTCCAGCTCAGGGCAAGACACAAGCTTCACCCGGTGCTTCGACGCAGTTTGTGGTTGCTTCGGAAGGCAATCAAGTGTTCAGTGGCCAGCGAGCGTTGAAGCGAGTCGACGGTGGGCTCGCGCAGGATGTCTGGGATCAGGCTTCGATTCCGTTGCCGATTCCGACAGAAGCGAAGATCTTCGCTCACGTGTGGCTTGATCCCACCAACCCGCCCCGGTCGATCATGTTGCAATTCTTCAAAACAGGTTGGAATCATCGCGCAGTATGGGGCGATTACGATGCCATTCCTTGGGGAGCTGTCAACACTGCGGAACGGGTTCACATGGGCGAATTGCCAGCGGTTGGGCAATGGGTCAAGTTGGAATTTCCTGTTGAGAAAATCGGTTTGGCCACGGGGGATGAACTCAAGGGCTTTGCGCTGACGCAGTTCGGTGGGACCGTATTCTGGGATCACCTGGGCATCGGTGGTAAGAGTGATCCAGCGCGCGATCCAGCTCAGTCGTTTGTGGCGTGGTGGCGGCAAACGACAGGCAAAGATACTCCGGGATTACCGGCCGAATTACAAGCGATTGCCAAAGCTGGTCCCGATGTTAGTTCAGACAAAAAGCCGGCTCCGGAACTGGTACAACGACTGCGAAACTATTATTTACTCGAGGCCTGTGCCGCAACCAAACCCCAATTTACGGGACGTATTTCGGAACGGAAAAGCCTCGAAGATCAACGCAAGGCGCTGGATGATTCGATACCCAGTACGTTTGTATTCAACGATTTGGCAACGCCACGGTCAAGCTTTGTGATGATGCGCGGCGCTTACGACAAGCCTGGTGACAAAGTGGAACCTGCTGTTCCAGCCATCTTCCCTCCACTGGCAAAGGCGGATGCCGCAGCGCGAGCCACGCGACTGGATTTAGCCAAGTGGTTGGTCGCAAAAGATAACCCTTTAACCTCGCGCGTTGCCGTAAATCGATTCTGGCAACAGTTCTTCGGAGTAGGCTTGGTCAAGACCAGTTACGATTTTGGAACTCAGGGTGACGTGCCCAGCCACCCGGAGTTGCTTGATTGGCTGGCGCTGCATTTCCAACAGTCCCAGTGGAATACCAAAGACTTAGTGCGGCTGTTGGTATGTTCGAAAACATTTCGCCAAGAATCACGAGTAACCCCGGAACTACACCGGCTTGATCCAGAAAACCGCTTGTACGCGCGCGCTCCGCGTTTCCGACTGGATGCTGAACAGATCCGCGATAATGTACTTTTTACCAGTGGCCTGATGAACATGGAGATGGGAGGCAAGGGTGTCAAACCTTATCAACCGGATAACATTTGGGAACCGGTGGCTTTTGGTGGCTCGAATACACAGAATTACCGACGCGATAGCGGGCAGGCTCTTTATCGCCGAAGCATCTATAACTTTTTCAAACGTACGGCACCGCCACCATTCATGGTGAACTTCGACGCCCCCAATCGTGAACAGTTTTGCACCAAGCGGGAAAAGAGCAATACTCCGCTCCAAGCACTTCAGTTGATGAACGATGTCCAACATGTCGAAGCAGCTCGCTCTTTGGCGCAGCGAATGATTGATGCAGGTGGATCGAACTTCGCGGATCGGCTGACTTTCGCCTATCGAACGGTTCTTGCGCGCAAGCCTTCCGCGCGGGAATTGCAGGTGCTTGAAAAACAGCTGGCTGCGAACTTGAACCACTATCAGCAGGACGTCGAGTTGGCGAAGAAGTTGATTATTCTGGGCGAAAGTAAGGCTAGCGAAAAAATGGATCCCAGTGAGTTGGCGGCGTACACTTTGATCGCCAATACGTTATTGAATCTTGACGAAACGGTTACGAGGAATTGAAGATGCAAAACTGGTCCGAACATCAAATTCGACAGACTCGACGGCAGTTCTTCGGCGATCAAGGATTGCGTTTAGGCAGCATCGCTTTGGCTGCCATGGCCGGTACCGCCCTTACCGGTCGCCCGGTTAAAGCGGAATCAGAGCGAGTGCATTTGCCTTTAGAGGGCTTGCCCCACTTTGCACCTAAAGCCAAAGCGATCATCTACGTGCACTACAACGGTGGGCCACCGCAGCATGATACTTGGGACTACAAACCGCAGTTGGCCGACTACTTTGATAAAGACTTGCCGGACTCTGTGCGGGGCGGTCAACGATTGTCGACGATGACAAGTGGCCAGACGCGTTTTCCGGTCGCCCCCACCAAGTTTAAATTCAAACAGATGGGACAATCGGGAACATGGGCCAACACCGAATTGATGCCTCATACGGCGAAGCTGGTGGATGATTTTACCTTGATTCGTTCGGTGCAAACCAACGCGATCAATCATGATCCTGCTTGCACGTTTGTGATGACAGGCTCTGAGGTTCCAGGGAAGGCAAGCATCGGATCTTGGTTGGCCTATGGACTGGGAAGCGAGAGCAATGATCTGCCAGCGTTCATGGTCTTTACTCCGCGATTTCCCTCCGATAGCAATGCACAGGCCTTATACAATCGCATGTGGGGGAGCGGATTCTTGCCCACCCGATTCAACGGGGTCGCTTTGCGTGGTAGCGGTGATCCAGTGCTGTATTTACCCAACCCGGATGGAGTGCTGCGAGAAGATCGACGCGCCATGCTCGACGCATTGAATGAACTGAACCGGCAAAACCTAGAACGGTTTGGAGATCCAGAGACCGAAACGCGAATATCGCAATACGAAATGGCCTTTCGCATGCAGCGCAGTGTCCCCGAGTTGACCGATATCAGCCAGGAATCGTCGACCGTAATGGATCTGTACGGGCCTGACGCGAAGGTGCCGGGTACCTTTGCTCATAGTGCCTTGTTGTCACGCCGCTTGATAGAGCGCGGAGTACGGATGGTACAAATTTTGCACCGTGGCTGGGACACACACGGAGGTCTGCCGCGTCAGTTAGCCAATCAATGCCGTGACACGGACCAAGGGACTGCAGCTTTGGTGCTCGACCTCAAGCAACGCGGATTGCTCGATGAAACACTGGTCGTGTGCGGCGGAGAATTCGGTCGTACCGTTTACTCGCAAGGCACGCTGACTAAGGATGATTATGGTCGCGACCATCATCCGCGCAAT
>JANLQO010000290.1:0-20000 GCA_031367855.1 Planctomycetia bacterium
TCGGATTCTTGACAACTTGCTCAATCATTACGTTGGAAGTCTCAGCTCTCGCAATAAAGTATTGCAGCTCACTATTATTGGGGCTTTTGCCGATCAATTCAGTAAAACGCTCCGCGGCGTTAAAGCAATGCGCACAGCGGAAGCCATTTGGGCTGTTCGCGATGAAGAACGGGAATAGGTCAAAGAGCTGCCGCAAGATCGCCGGATCGTCCAGCAACTCTAGCGCGGCAGGCACCGTGGGTTGATTGAGAACTACCAGCGATTCGCGATGTCGAGTGCACCACAAAAAAGCCCGTTTTAGGACGTCACCGTTGGGGACAGTTCTAATCGTAGTTGCGAATTCCCGCCACTCCGGAATCGTGGACAAGTCGACCCGTGAACTGTCGCCGGATACCTCTGAATATCGCTTGGCGATCGCCTCAAATGCACGTTCTCCATGTCGCAATGTGAAGAGTTTACGAATAGCTTCCGGTGTTACTCGCATTAATCGGTCCCCGATGATAAGACCGTCGTTGCAATTGCACGAGGGACTAGTAAATCATTTTGCGCTAGGATCAAACATAGGATTGATCTTTGAGTGAATGTTGTACATTGAAACGAAACGCTAGCACCCTCGAGATCGTTAAAACTTGATGAGGATTTCGTGAAGAATCGTTGTTGCTCGGTGTTAAGCACAACGGACGATAAGGCGTTGCATTCATCGTTGGGTTAATCCGCTTGTTTGAGAGTGGGCTGTGGCTGGTCTAAAACCCATCCAAGGTACCGATTCAGGCTAGCAGCCTAAGCTACTTAGGAACCAAGCGTTGGACGATAGCTGCCGCTGGTTTCGGGAATACGTTGGACCGGTTCGCCGCCGGGTTGAAAGAAGTTGCGCAGCAACTGACCGGGACGCCAAGGTGGGAGCACGGGGCCAGCGTTTGGGCCGGCGTTCGGGGCGGCAGGTTGCGCGGGAATCGGCTGCGTAGGATAGACAGCGCCCGGCTGAACCGTGGTTACATTCGGATTGAGGATCACCGTCGGCGGAAGGCCGGTGGCCAAGCCTTGCGCGGCTTGTAGGCGCAAGGTGTTAGCGCGCGCGGTCAACTCTTCACTGGCCAGGGGTTGTTCGGGGGTCAGCGTGATATCGATGATGCGTTCGTCGCGAATCTCTCCGGGCCAGAGCGTCTCGCTGATGAAGTCGAGCGGCGGAAGTTGGTACCAGGGTGGATTCAACTTGCGAAGTACTTTTTCGGTACGATAGCCGTCTGCCACGACTTCGATATGCCGAGTTCCATAGTAAATGAAGGACGTCGAAGCAGGGCTGGTGCCGATCAACTGGCGATCAACATAAACTTGGGCACCGGGGGGATTGGTACGGATGGTCATACGCCGCCGCAGGCAACCCGAATTGACTGTTACCGTGAACACCAGAATCAGCCAAACCGCGAGTGTTGGCCGTTGATTTCGAGCTTCAGTGGAAGCGTACACTTGCATGCGGTTCCTAAAGAGACCAACTTTTTCCACGAACAATCTTGCGCGAAGTATAGAAGCGGGCCAGTGTCAGTCGCTAGGTCAATCGATGGAGGGCGGCAGAATTCTCTGGGCGACTCCGCTACGCTTGATTCCATGCCGAATGAGGGCAAGCTGAGGGGGCAAGCCGAATGGGGACAAAATAATGCAGGCAAAATGAGGGGCCTTTCATTGCGATACCGTAATCTAAGCGACCATGGCCAGAAATTGCTGCCGTTGTTCTTGGAAAAAAGCTAAGATGCTACTTACCCAGACTGACGATAAGTACAATAATCGCCTGCACTTCGGCGACCGCCGTCATCTTTCCACGGATTGCTATCGAAAAATTGGCAAACTCCTCAACTAACCCAGACTCGCGCGAACCTTGGAAGAACACTGTAAATTATGCAGTGATCTCGGATGTCGGCATGCGCCGCGCAAACAATCAGGACTCCTTAAGTGTCCATTTGGCCGAATCGCCGCAAGCCTGGCAGACGCATGGCCATTTGTTTGTGGTCGCCGACGGAATGGGGGCACATGCGGCGGGCGAGTTAGCGTCAAAGTTAGCTACCGATCTGATTCCGCTTCATTACAGTAAAATTCAGGATCAGGCGCCTGCCGAAGCGATCCACAAAGCGGTGACAGAATCGAACGCCGAAATCTTTCGACGCGGCCAAGCGAACATTGAATTTCGCAACATGGGAACAACTTGCAGTCTGCTGTGCATGCTACCGGAAGGGGCTGTGGTTGCTCACGTCGGCGACAGTCGCGTCTATCAGTTGCATGGCGATAAGCTTTTTCAGTTGACGTTTGACCACTCGCTCGTCTGGGAGATGCAAGCGGCCGGTGAAGTGACCGACGAAACGGCTCGCAGCGGTGTGATTCCGAAGAATGTGATTACTCGGTCGCTGGGTCCGAATGCGGCAGTGCAGATCGACCTTGAAGGTCCGTTTCCAATTCAAAAGGGTGATCGTTTCTTACTCTGCTCAGATGGCCTCAGCGGTCAGATCACTGACGAAGAAATCGGGGCAATACTGAGAACGCTGGAACCCAAGTATGCGGCTCAGTTGTTTGTTGACCTGTCGAATTTGCGTGGCGGTCCGGACAATATTACAGCGGTCGTAGTGGAAGCGGTGGACGCACGTATCATGACGAGCGGTCGCGGAAGCCTGTCCGTGAATCGGCGCGGAGCGAAGAAGCAGTTTTCGACCGCACTGGGTGTCGTTACAGCGGTCTGCCTGCTGGCGGCTTTTTTGATCTTAGCGCTCATTCCAGACCTCTGGGCGCTTGCCACCGTGACCTGTGTGCTCGGTCTGATCGCGCTGGCGACCGGTTTTGCTCAAGTGTTCTGGAGCAGCAACGAGCCTGCCTCCACGGAAGTGCGCTATGGTAACGGACCGTATCGAAGTTATCCGGCCGTCGCCGGTCTAGCTCTGTTTGAACACTTGGCCGGTACGATGAAAGCCCTCCGCGAAGCCGCTGTTGAGCGTCAATGGAAGATTCACTGGGAGTCCATCGACGAACTTTTCAGGACCGCGCGGGCTGCCGCCGATGCTGGCAATTTTTCTTTAGCGGTTCAAAATCAGTCGATGATAATTATTCGTCTCATGGAACAGATTCGTCGACAACGTCGTGGCGATCCGAGCGACTCGGCGATCGATCTCTAATTAATTGACGCTCCGCCAACAGTGAGTTATTCGCCCTTGTAGTCCTTTAACGGCCCAGGATGGCACAATGGCCGTCATTTCCCAGTGGCAACAACCACCGGCGTCGCCGTTAATGTTGTTGGGCGAAGTTCTCTGGCGTAAACAAAAACTGCTCTTTACTATAATAGACCGGTGTAGTTGATAATCACCGTAGGCAGGAACTGTTCTCGTTTTGCGGTTCTGCTCTCTTGCGCTGCCGTTCTGCCGCGCTCGTACGTAACGCAATACGGCATAGGTATACAGTTGACAACAAATTGGCTCGAACAGGAAAGTTCAGTGGCGGCGGATGGCGACAGAGAAAAAGACTCCTTCGACCCGCGCCGGGCTGTTCCCGCGCCTGAGTCCCATGCGAAGCAAAGGCATTCTGTACTCATAATGCTTTTGGGGCTGTTGCTGGTTGCCGCGGGGTTCGGCGGTGGCTGGTGGTTGGCGAATTCTCGGGCGAAACATGGTGAACTTGTCCAATTGTCAACTTCGCCACCGAGTCGTCCAGTTGGAGAAATGCTCGTAACTGTTGAACCCGTAGGCTACAGATCAGTTGAGCGAACGATTGAGGCGGTCGGAACTTTGCACGGTTATGAAGAAGTAACTTTAAGCGCGAAGGTGGATGGTCGAGTTGTCAAAATCCTTCATGACCTTTCAAGTCGGTTGGAGCCTAACGACCTGCTGATAGAAATGGATACGACCGATGCTCAGTTGGCCGTTACCCAAGCCGAACGAAGTGTTCAAGCCGAGTTAGCGAAATGGGGATTCGCTTCTGTTCCAGCCGAGAATGAAGACCTCAGCCTGTTGCCAACGGTTGTTTCAGCACGATTGAAATATGAACTCGCGCGATCGCAATTGCAGCGAATGGAAGCGTTGCAAGCGACCAACGCAATTGCCCTGGAAGAAGTTGAAAAGTCCAGGTCCGATACGCTGGTTTTAGAATCTGAATGGAAGAACCAGTTGCAGCTCGCCAAGAGCGCTGCGGCGACCGTGCGACTTAAGAACGCCGATCTCGCCGTGGCTCAACAGCGACTAAAGGACACCCGGATATTCGCCCCAATTCCAACCCTGTTCGCAAATGAACATGACCAGTTTTACAGAGTATCAGAGCGATTAGTTTCGGAAGGTACGATGCTTCGCCTGGGCACCGAAGTCATGAAAATCGTTCTGGGCAAGACTCTGAAACTACGATTACCTGTACCTGAAGCGTATGGTGCGATGGTTGCCGTCGGCCAGAAAGTCGAAGTTTACGCGTCAAGTACCAATCGCCCCAGTAGAGGAACGGTGGCAAGAATTGCCCCAGCGGTTGAACGAACGACCCGAACATTTCTTGTTGAAGTTGAAATCCCCAATCTCGATGGAGCATTGAGGCCTGGAGGATTTGCGAAAGCCAAAATTAGTGTTTCTATCGACGAGCGCGCCACAACTATTCCGCTCTCTGGGCTGTATTCATTTGCCGGGATCAACAAGTTGTTTTTGTTCGATCAAGGAGTTGCTCGCGAAGTTCAAGTGACGCTCGGCGAACAATCGGACAGCTGGATTGAAATTGCTTCGCCAGACTTGTCGGCCGACGCGCTGGTGATCACTAGCGGACAACGCCTACTGTCCGATGGCAAGCCAGTAGCCATTCGCGAACCTAGCGTCAGCGCACCTGGAGCTGTGTCACCGCCCGGCACCATGATTTCAATCCCGGCTGAGTCAAACGTGTTATCCACAGTTGGGCAGAAACAATGAGCTTGTCCGATGTTTGCATTCGGCGGCCCGTTTTTACGTGGGTGCTCGTGGCCGTTCCCGTTGTACTTGGCGTCGTCGCCTATTTTGAGCTCGGCGTGGATCTCTTTCCGAAGGTGGATTTCCCAGTCATATCTGTTTCCGCAGCCCTGCCTGGTGCGAGTGCGGAAGAAATGGAAAGCGCGGTTACCAAGCCACTTGAAGAGGCCTTGAACACCATTTCCGGAATTGACGAGCTGCGTTCTATCACGCGCGAGGGTAATTCGACGTTGATCATTCGATTCTTACTGGAGAAAGATGGAGACGTTGGAGCTCAAGAGGCTCGCGACAAAATCTCCTCAGTTTTTCGACAATTGCCGGACGGCATGGAAACGCCGCTCGTCAATAAATTTGATCTCGACGCGGCGCCAATCATGACCATCGGTGTGTCTGGGAGACGCGATATCCGCGAGGTCACTGAAATCGCCAAGCATCAAATTCAAGAGTTATTGCAAACAGTCCCAGGTGTTGGCAATGTCTTTCTAACCGGTGGTCGTAGCCGAGCCATTAACGTGCGTGTGGATACCGATCGCTTACGAGCTTATGGCGTTTCGATTGAGGAAGTGCGTCAGTCGCTGGTAAGTCAAAATATGGAAGTACCCGGTGGCATCGTAGATCAAGGCCAGCGCGAAATGGTGCTGCGAACGCTGGGTCGGATTTCATCGTCCGACAAGTTTAACGACCTGATCGTTGCCAACCGCGATGGCTATCCCATCCGAATCAAGGATATCGGTGTGGCCGAGGATTCGATCGAAGAACCTCGCGGAATTAGTCGCCTCGACGGACAGAACGCAATTAGTTTGTTCGTACAAAAGCAATCTGGTACCAACACAGTAGCAATTTCAGATGCCGTTCAAGAGCGGCTCGCGCGGATTCGCAAAGCGCTCCCGAGCGATATCGAAGTCGAGCTAACTCAAGATCAATCGCGATTCATTCGTGTATCGATGGAAGAAGTTAAGTTCCACCTATTGATGGCTGCCGTCTTAGTGGGCGCTACAATCCTGCTGTTTATTCGCGACTGGCGCACGACGATCATCGCCACCCTAGCAATCCCAACTTCGATTATTCCCACGTTTCTGTTCATGCATTACATGGGCTTCACTCTCAACAATATCACTATGCTTGGTTTGATTCTGGCGATCGGCATTGTCATCGATGACGCGGTGGTAGTCCACGAGAATATCTTCCGGCACATGGAGGAAGATGGTCTGGATGCGATGAGCGCATCGCTACTTGGAACCCGCGAAATCGCGCTCGCCGTGCTGGCAACCAGTCTTTCGCTGGTCGTAATCTTTGTGCCGGTAGCATTCATGGGTGGCATGGTCGGTCGTTTCTTCAGCAGCTTTGGATTGACAGTAGCTTTTGCCATTCTCATGAGCCTTTTCGTTTCCTTCACACTGACACCGATGCTCTGCTCACGATTCCTCAAGCTTGAGAAACATGAATATGGTCAAGCAAAGTCTAAATCGGGTCGGGTTTATCAGATCACAGACAAGTTTTACGGTGCAAGTTTGCGTTGGGCGCTGCGACATCGCTGGTTGACGATTGGCATTTGCGTGTTAATCGTCCTCTCGACTATACCAATTGCTATGAATCTGGGCGCGAATCTTGTTCCACGCGATGACCAAAGCGAATTCCAAGTGGGCTTTATCACACCGGAGGGCTATACGCTAGATCGCACCAATCGCTTGATAACCGAAATTGAGGAACGCTTGGCGAGTTTACCTGGCGTCGTGCACCGTTTCACCTCGATCGGGGAAAGTGGATCGGCAAAAGGACAAGGCGACGTGACTCGTGGTTCGATTTATATCCGCATGAAGGAGCTGCAAGATCGTGGCTTTACGCAATTTCAGCTCATGCGCCGCGCGCGTGAGATTCTGCGTGAGTACCCAGACTTGCGAACTTCCGTGTCCGATGTTTCAGCCATCGGCGGCGGTGCGAACGGTGATAGCCGCATCTTCCAAATCAGTCTGCAGGGGCCAGAGATTGACCAACTCGCAACGTATGCCGATAGGCTGAAGAGCAAATTGCTTGACCTACCGGGATTGGTGGACGTGGATTCGACGCTTTCGATGCGCAAGCCCGAATTGCAAGTTAACATCGACCGTGAGAGAGCCATGGATCTTGGTATCCCTGTGCAGATGATCGCAAATACACTGAGCGTCCTTGTCGGCGGACAGATCGTTTCCAGCTACAAGGAGGGGACCGAGCAGTACGACGTTTGGTTGCGCGCGGACAAAGGTTTTCGCGCGGATTCGAAAGATTTGGAATCGCTTGCAATTCCATCTCCCACCGCTGGAGCGGTGCAGCTAAGCAGCGTCGCAAAACTCGAGGAACGGCAAGGCCCGAATCAAATCGATCGCCTGAATCGACAGCGCACCGTGACACTAATGGCGCATCCGGATGAAGTATCATTGAATGAGGCGGTGCAGTACGCGAACAAAGTTGTTGCCGACATGAAGTTGGATCCAGCCTATCAAATTGTGTTTGGTGGACAAGCTGACATGCTAAACGAAACAGCCTACTATTTCTTGGTAGCACTCGTGTTGAGCGTAATTTTTATGTACTTGATACTTGCCGCCCAATTCGAAAGCTGGATTCACCCGATCAGTATTCTGGCAGGCCTGCCTGTGACCATTCCCTTCGGCCTGCTATCGCTGATGCTGTTTCGGACTCCCCTGGATTTGTACGCGATGTTTGGCCTGTTTATGCTATTCGGAATCGTCAAGAAGAACGGCATTCTGCAAATTGATAAGACCAACGAGTTGCGGCGCTCCGGCTATGACCGCGATAAGGCAATTCTGGAAGCCAATCATACCCGACTGCGACCAATCTTGATGACGACCGTGATGCTGATGGCTGCAATGACACCTATTGCCCTTGGTCATGGACCCGGTGCAAGCGCGCGTGCCAGCATGGCGAAAGTCATTATCGGCGGACAAGCTCTGTCGTTGCTTTTAAGCCTGTTGGCGACACCCGTAGCTTATTCGTTGTGGGATGATTTTGGAAACTTTTGGGCTCGTATCATTCGCGGCAAACCAATTCCTGCGGCAACTGATGCTGCACCTCAACCGCTAATCATCGTCCAGCCGACTACGGGAGTTTGACCGTTTCAGTTTTTTCGAGTGGCGCCAAATTCTTGATCGTGACCCAGTGCCATTTGCGACACTTGCCGCACGGTTCATAACGCCAGGTTCCCATATTGAGCCCCATGATAATGGGTTGCCGATAAATCGCACCGCATTCGGGACAAATCATTTTGTTTTGCCATATTTTTGCAAGCACTTCGTTTCCAAAGTGCACCCAAACCAGAGCAAATAGTGTTGCCACGACAAAAACCATAAGCCACACTTGAACGATCACGCTCCATGTCGCCGTCGATAGGCCGAAGGCTTGCTGATGCATGAGTAGGATGGGTGCATTCCCAAGGTAGTGCAGCAGCATGCCTGTGACTAAACCGCAGGCCGCCAATAAGCGGCCGCGTTGGTAAAGCCAAACCGTTGGCAAGGCAAACAACGTGTGTGAAAAGCAGGTCATCAGTCGCTCGGACATATAGCCGCCAAACGCATACCATGGTAACTGGGTTAGTGCAGGATCGGGCTTGGCGGCGATCAAGTAGGCCACCAACCAAAATTCGCCGATTGCAAAAGCCACTCCAATCGTTAATGTAATCGGCACAACCCGCTCGCGGATCGGCTTTTGGAACACTCCCAACATCAACAGCATGATCCATGGCAGTAATTTCATTGGCTCTTCAGTAAGCGGAGCATAAAGCAAGCGGACGCCATCCCGTACTGCTGTATTCACTGTTCCGTTTGAGTTGTCCTTTGTTACACCGAGTAAAGCTGGCTCGATGATGCTGATCAACGGCAGCCTGACTAAGAAGAAGGCTAACGGGCTTAGGGTCAGCCCCATGCAGCCAAGCCATATTAGTTTCCAGCGGTATTGAGGGGACGACAATTGTCGAATGAGCGTCCCGAATAGGCATAGCGCGATAAGTGATGTTATGGCAGCGGCGATGTATAGTTGAGGCATTCGACGAGCTCTTTAGAATTCTCTTTGGGCTGGGATTCTCGCTGGGATTCTCGCTGGGATTGTTGGAAACTCGATCGAATTGGCGCGAAATTAAATGGCTTTCATTGAGTTACGTTAATCTTAAAGATTACGCAGTGGTAGAGCGTTTAGGGCCATGGGGGTAGAATGCCTACCAGCGATTGTCCGTAAAACTCTCAGCGAAGTATTTAAAGTCCATGAAAGTTCGACGATGCTAAAGAGACTGGAGCGATGGTCTCGTTGGGCGATTTTCGTGATGCTGTTCCTGTTGCCTTGGGCAATCTATGGGGTCTTCCATTTGCCGGTGGGCGCTGCGGCGCTGCATAAATGGTTGCCTGAAGGAAAACCTGAACGTCAGCGTTACGAGCGATTTCTCGAAACTTTTGGCAACGATCATTTCTTAATTGTCTCCTGGGACGGTTGCCGCGAAGATGATCCCCGCCTCGATGCTTTTCGCGAACTCGTTGTCGCGGAGGCTCGTTCAGGCCAACGGTATATTGAATCTGTTTTGACGACTGGCGATGTTCTGGAGATTCTAACGTCGGAGCCCCTGAAACTGCCGCCCAGGGAAGCCGCGTCGCGTCTAAAGGGCTTTTTGAAGGGAGCCGACGGTACCTCAGCCGTGGTCATTCGTTTTACACAACAAGGAATTGCGAACCAGAAAGCTTCGATAGCTCTGGTATTTCAAGCCGCAGAGCGAGTGCCGCACTTGGGGCGAAAATCGCTGCGCATGGCAGGTTCTATTTATGAAACCTTTGCTGTCGATGAGGCTTCGGAAAACAGTCTGAAGAGGCTGGTTTTACCATCGTGCTTCTTAGGCATGTTGCTCTCGTGGATTTGTTTGAGGAGCATTCGTGCGGCGCTGGCTGTATTGTTTATCGCTGGCGTCGGTCAGTTGCTGGCGATTGCAATTGTCTATTATAGCGGTGGTTACTTTAGCGCCGTGTTGATCGTCTTGCCAACACTCGTGTTCATGTTGACCCTGTCGGGTGCAGTGCATTTGATGAGCTACTATGGGGACGTATCTCGATGGCATAAGAATCACCTGGGCAGCCGGGCGATGCTGTTGGGATTCAAGCCAAGTTTGTTGGCAAGCATTACAACGTCGCTGGGCATGGCCGCGTTGGCTACTAGTCAACTCGCCCCGGTGCGTGAATTTGGTTTGTATTCTGCCGTTGCGCTCAGCGTCGCGACCCTGTTTATGCTGCTCGGATTTCCAAAAATCGCTGACTGGTTTTGCGGTAGCGGCAAGTTGCATAGCGGCGATGAGGGCATAATAGATTCGGTGAATACACCGAATCTATCCGATGCCGCCACGCTCCCGGCTCATGTGTCGCCGCGAGCGCAAGCCTATGTGCGATGGATGGCGAAGTATGCTAACGTGGTTGCAAGTGTGGGTTTGGTACTGATGGTCGTCAGCTTCATCGGCTTTCTCAATCTAAAATCCTCCACCAAGTTTGGTGACATGTTTCCGCGCAGTAGTCCCATTGTGCGCGATATGGCATGGGTTGAAGAGCATCTTGGGCCGATCGCATCGGTAGAGGTATTGTTAAGTTTCAAGCCCGACTGCGAACTTGACTTATATGAACGTGTCGCCTGGGTGGACCGCGTGACCAAGCAGATTCGTAGCAGCGCTGATGTCGGTGGAGTCATGTCTGCGCTTACCTTCCTGCCGCCACAACCCACTTCAGGTTCGATGCGCGACGTCGTCAGGCGCAGCGCGATGCGCAAATTGTTGGAAAAGAACTTGTCAGCGCTCGAAGAGAATGGTTGGGTGGGTGAATCAAAGGATGCGCAAGTTTGGCGAGTTACGGCGAAGGTCTCAGCCATTGCTGACGAAAACTACGGCGTATTGGTTGATCGCATCCGCAGCCAAGTTGACAGAGTTGCTCTGGCCGATGGCGAGTCTTTGGTTCCTTTCACTGTCGAGTACACGGGGTTATCCCCGGTGATGCACGAGACGCAGTTGATGTTGCTGCGAGATTTAGGGGCCAGTTTTACGACTGCTTTTTTGCTCATTACGCCGGTAATGATGTTGATCGCAAGAGGGTTTTGGGCGGGTTTGCTGATCATGATTCCCAACGTCCTGCCAGAGACTCTTGTATTCGGCATGATGGCTTGGTTAGGTTTTCAACTGGATGTGGCAGGCATCTTGACCGCTAGTGTGGCTATGGGCATCGCTGTCAACGATACGCTGCATTTTGTGAATTGGTACGCTCGACGATTATCCTTGGGTGATAATCGGGCTGAGGCGATCGCCGACTCGTTGACCAGTTGTGCCGCCGCCATGTTTCACACCATGCTAATTAGTTGTTGTTCCATGCTGCCGTTTCTGATGGCTGAATTTATGCCGACTCGCCAGTTCGCTTGCTTGATGATTGCCATGCTCAGCAGTGCGCTGCTAGGCGATCTTGTTTTGCTGCCAGCTTTACTGTTGAGCCCGCTTGGTTTGTGCTTGGTTCCAAAACGCAAGCCGATCCGCTTAGCCGTTTGATTGAATCCTATCCGATGCTCAGATCGAGTCGCTGGCGATAGTGCTTGGGAATAGCGCTGAACGCAGCACTGTAGGCGGGTTCAAGGGGTAAGTTGACGTAGCGTTCGCTGTCAAGAAACAACTGCATGACAGGCAGTGACATACCGATGGCCATGGGTTCTACATAAGCCACGGGCGGACTAATCGCATGGTACGATACCGCAGTCATTTTTCTTTGATCGGGAAAACGGAAGGGAGATGACGGATCGATCTCATTCCAGATTGCGCCATGTATCCCTTGCGGATCAAGGCTTCCAGGCGCGTAAGGGTCCACTATCAGCAAATGCACACCCTTTTCTATGACGCTGCACACCTTGTCGAGAAAACGATCCAACATTCGTCGGCTGGATTTATTGCCCGACGATAACAACTCAATATAAGCCACTAGTCGGTCGCCTGACGTATGCCGAATAGCCAACCGATTCCGTCGCTCTCCGTATATTTCTGCTTCAGAAGCGGTTTGCGTTAAGGTAACTGTTGGTTGCACCTTGGTAAGCAATGCTGTTCCGCCAAGGTCCCCTTCACTCTCACTGGTTGCTTTCGGAAAGTTGCTATCGAACTCAAGTGTTAAAATATCTGGGCTGGTTTGGCCCGCGACTTGTTCAGACTCAGCGTAGTAAGATTCAGGCAACAAGCCGTTATTGAGCGCTCTCGCAAGTTCGGCGATCCACGCGGTGTGAAACCCGTGAAACGTCCCGGCAGAAACGAGCGTCCAGTTATGAAGCGGCATTTATTTGGCCCCATCGAAAACTCATCATTCAAAAACTTATGTGATTTATTATAAACAAAGCTGAAATTTCTTGCCGAACGCCACAAACTCTACGGTTTACAGCGTCAACATAGAAGTTACCTCACTTCGTCCACAGCAATTTAGCAACCGAGGAATTCACCGTGTACGCGGCCACAACCACGATCGAAATGACTGCGACCCAAAGGAGCATGTCAACGATGGGCAGCGGTTTGAGGCGCGGATCGACACGTCGATAGCGAAAAAATACCGTCGCGATTGCGATCATGGGCAAGGTTGCGGCTTGCGCGATACCGCCGATAGTGACCATGAGCCCCGGCTTTTGCGCAAATATGTAAAACACCAGCGCAAGCGTTGGAAAGAACAAACAGAATCGTCGGATCAATCGCGCGCGCGCTTCGGGTGTGGTGACCTTCGTAAAGCCAACCAAGTTGAGGAAGTCGACCGTCAGGCGACTGTTGCCCGCGCACGACAAATAAAGCGTCTTAAAAAGCACCGCACCGGCTCCGATGAGAAAAACTAGTCGCGCCCATTGGCCAAAGGGGGCGACATACATCTTCGAAAGGGTATCGATCAGTTCGGTGCCTTCCGGTACGAGTCCTTGCGGATGCAACACAGCGGCGCCCATCATGTAAAACGCCACCGTGGAAACGGTGAACACTACCATGCTTATCCAAGCATCGAGATACATGACTCGAATCCAACCCTTGGCGCGTCGTTCCCATTCAGGCGAGCCATCAGCGTATCCGACGTAACGAGCGTAGCCTTTCTCGAGACACCAATAGGGATAATAGAATAGCTCCGTCGCTCCGACACCGGTGATGCCAAAAACGGCGAAGGCGGATGCTATACCATCGGGAGGAATTCGAAACATGAGTCCTTCTTTGACAGCTTCAAAACGCACGGGAAAATCGGTTGCGCCCAGCGAAGCTGCGGCAACGACAGTGATCAGCGTCACACTGACGACGATGACCGTCGTCAGCCATTCGATGCGTCGATAACTGCCACCATAAATCAGTGCGATCGTGACCAAGCAAACGGTAATCGCCCACGGAAACTCGCGACGCTGATGAAAAAAAGTGGCGGCGTCGGCGGAAATGCTACTGGCAATCACTGCGCATCCGTCAGCGAGCTGCGGAAAAACTAGATTAAGTGCTTGGCCAATGGTGCCGGTCATACCGCCCAATTGAAAGACGGTGCAGAAGAGCATGATGAACCACCACCACAGCAACCAAGTACCAGGTATGCCGAGAATGCGAATCTCTTGCAGCGCACCGAGCGTCGGCTTGCCCGATGAAATCGCGTAGCGACCGAGTTCGACTTGGACAAAAACTTTGATCACGCAACTAAAGAGAATCAGCCACAAGAATACAAATCCGTGTTTGGCGCCTAAACCGGTTGTCAGTAGCAGCTCGCCGGAACCTACGATCGTGCCAGCCAACACAATCCCCGGTCCGATTTTGCGCAGCGCGGCCCACAGCGTGGTTGGCGGTTCTTGGATTTCCTCCGGAGGAAGGGCATAGGGGTCGTAGGCTATCGCTTCGTCATTCATCGTTCACAACTTTCGTCACTTGGTCGCCTTGACTGATTGGGCAACAGTATTGCATAAGTTCAGTCGCTGCGTGGGGTTGTTTAACGGTGTTTAGCTCTTTCGGAGCGCGGACGTCTCGTCCGCGCTCCAGTAAGAAGTCCAATTCAGAACGTGGCTGACGCACAGTTTTTAATGATCAGGTATGATGGCAACGCAGCTCTTTAGTCGTCGATTCTCGGGAAGGAGATGATCAATGTGGGAGAAACTCTTTCGTCGCAAAAATATCGAGTCGATTCGTCGCGAATTGCGCGAAGTAGAGTTGGGCCCCGAAAGCGGTCGTTTGACCAAGAATTTGACACTTTTTGATTTGGTGTGTTTCGGAATCGCTGCGATCATCGGCGCGGGGATCTTTTCAACGATCGGTTCTGCGGCTGCTGACGGCGGGCCAGCGGTCACTGTGCTATTTGTGATCACCGCGATCACTTGTTTGTTTTCCGCTCTGTGCTACGCCGAATTCGCAGCTCGCATTCCAGTCAGCGGTAGCGCCTACACTTATGCGTACGCGGCCTTTGGCGAGTTGGTGGCATGGATTATCGGTTGGGATTTGTTGATGGAATATTCGATCGGTAACAGTACGATCGCTTTTTCCTGGTCAGGTTATTTTACGACCTTTTTGCAGGGCTTGAATATCAACTTGCCGGATTGGATTGAGACCGATTACTATTCGTGCGCGCGAGCTGTTGAGGCGCATGCCGCGGCGGCGCAAGTAGTGGATCTACCGAAATTGCTGGCCGCAGCCCGCGAAGTGCACGCGAGTGTGAGTTCCGGGTTAAGCTCGGAAGCGATCGCGGGGCTGGATGCTAGCGCCACGCTGCAGGCAGCCACGGATGCGGGGCTAGAGCCCGTGAAATTGCTCAGCCAAGAGGTATTGGTCGCTACTTGGAATACCGCGCCAAACCTGGGGGGACTGAAAGCAATTATTGATTTGCCAGCGATGGCCATCAACATTTTTGTGACAAGCCTCGTTTACATCGGCATCAAAGAATCGAAAACCGCCAGCAATATGATGGTCATGTTGAAAATTGCTGTGGTGTTGGTCGTAATCGCAGTCGGAGTTTTTTATGTGAAACCTGCGAATTGGTCGCCGTTTGCGCCCAACGGGGTCACAGGCATGCTGAAAGGGATCGCCGCAGTTTTCTTTGCCTTTATCGGCTTCGACGCAATTTCGACGACGGCTGAGGAGTGTCATAATCCGCAGAGAGACTTGCCGCGAGCGACAATCTTAGTGTTGATCATCTGCACCGTACTCTACGTGGCCATCGCTTTCGTATTGACGGGCATGGTCTCGTACACCGAATTGGCGGTTGATGATCCGCTGGCATTCGTGTTTCAGAAATACAATCTCAACTGGATGGCGGGTTTGGTTTCGCTCAGCGCTGTCGTGGCGATTACCAGCGTTTTCCTCGTATTTCAGATCGGCCAGCCACGGATTTGGATGAGTATGTCCCGCGATGGTTTGTTGCCGAAGAAGTTCTCAAGTATCCATCCCAAGTACAAGACACCCGCGTTCGCGACCGTGGTCACGGGTATAGTTGTTGCACTTCCGATCGTGTTCTTGAATCAGCAGTTGGTAACCGACCTGTGCAGCATTGGAACCCTGTTTGCCTTTTTGCTAGTGTCAGCCGGTGTGCTGACTTTGGAAATCAAACACGAGGTGGGCGAAGAAGCTTCGTTCCGCGTGCCATACGTCAATGGACGATGGTTTGTTTTGGGCACATGGGCAATTTATACGGTCGCAATGGCGGGTTGGCTGCAAGAGAGTCATGGATTCTTCCTGCCCCAGAGTCACAACGCGTTCCGCGATCTGCATTATGAAAAGCTCCCCTACATTGTGTTCTACTTTGCACTGACCGGGATGACCGTGGCGACGGCAGCTTGGCGTTGGTCGCTGATTCCCGTGTTCGGCGTGCTCAGTAACTTGTATTTGATAGCCGGTCTCGGGCACCATAACTGGATGCGGTTTTTGGTATGGCTGGCGATCGGTCTGGTGATTTATTTTGGCTATGGGTTTTGGCATAGCCGCCTTGGGAACTTGCAGCGACACCAAGATTGAGCGTCGTACAACGAATAACCTGTAAACACTGCATTCAGGAACCAAGCATGGAACAACAAGCTCAGTTTTTCGTCGGATGGGGAACACTTTCGCTAATCAACGCAGGATTGGCGCAAGCAAAAGGCCGCAGCGGTTTTCTGTGGTGGCTCGCCTCACTATTCCTCGGCCCAATCGCCACCTTGTTGATCGTCGTCTTGCCAGACTTGGCCTCCCGCACGCGCTTGTTTTGACCTTCCATGTGGCTGGCAGTTGCCAAAAAGTAACATTTCGCGTTGACCCAACGTGGGTCACTCTCAGCAACGAATTCCCTTGTTTGCGCTGCGGGCTGGTACCAAAGGGTTTTGCACCTATTGGGTATATACCTCATGTACGGCGTTGCCACCACTGCGAAGATAGGCCAGCAGGTCGGCAATCTCGTCCGGTTTGAAGGTGTCGAGCAGACCGGCGGGCATCATGGAAGTGGTCGCTGGTCGGCGCTCGATAATGTCATCGACCTTGATCTCCGTAAATTCTCCGGGTGCCAGCATGTTGGTTACTACCATGATCTTGTCGCCGTTCAAGTTGGCGACGCGTCCGACAACCACGCTGCTGTCGGTAAGGAACTGCGTAGCTTGATACTGATCGCTGATCTCCTTGTTGGGCTCCACGATTGCGGTCAACATGTCGCGTCCACTGAATCGTCCGCTAGAAGCCGTGAGGTCAGGTCCTTGAATACCGCCTTGGCCTGAAAAGCGATGGCATTTGAAGCACTGTGCGACTGCGCATAATTCGCGCCCGCGCTCGAAGTCACGCTTCCCCTTGATTTTACTTAGTTCGCTTTCCAACTCGGCGACCGTCCAGGCCTTCACGATGGAGCGCGGTGTGTAATCCGCCAGCGGATCGCGAGGCGCGGGCAGATCGCCAGCCAATTCACCCAGTTGCTGCTTCTGCTCAGCGGTCAGTTTCTCCATCGCTACTGTCCGGATATTGGCCAAGAATCCGCCGAAGGATGCTCCGCCGCGCGCCGTGGCGACATCAAAGAACCATTGAAAATAGCCTTTGCGATTCTCGGCCGTCCAACCCTGCTCAACGCCGCGCAAACAGAATGCGTAATGAATTTGGTCCTCTTGAGCACTGGCGAGTTTGAGTTGTGCGACACAACGATCAACGATCTTAGGCGCGTTGAGGTACACGAGCACCACGGCCAACTCGCGATTGACGAGCGCGTCTTTGCCAGCGAAATAACCATCGAGCTGTGCGAGGATAGCCGTGCGATCCGCTTCCCTTGGCGGAGCAAGCCGCATGAAAACCAACTCGTAGGCCCGCAGCAACTCCAATTTCGTTGCCGCCGGAAGTTTTGCAAAGTCAATGGCGGCAAGTTTCTTCAGCAGCGCAGCCTGATCTTCTTTCGATCCGGTACGCGCGAGTGCGTAGGCTGCTGTAATTGTCGCTCGGGGATCGGTTACCTTCAACGCTGCGTCACGCCACTTGGCAACTGGCAGATGCTCAAGGGCAATGCGGGCTGCGAAGCGAATTGCGCGGTCCGTGTTACCCAGTTGCATAATCGCCAGAGGGATTGCCGCGTCGCTGGGTTTCACATGAAAAGCCTCCAATTTTTTTCGCAGCTTGCGCGCCTCAACCGCCGCTGGTGGATCCTGAATTGACGGCGCAGCGGTCGACTCGCTGCCTTTGTAGCTGAGTTTGTAAAGTGCCGATTGAGTCTTGCGACCGCCGACCGCGAAGTACATCGCACCATCAGGATGAATCACCAGGTCGGTGACCGCCATGGGAGCCGCAGTCACGAATGATTCGGATGTGCCGCTGTAGCTCGATCCATCGGGCGTCATGTGAACTGCATGAATCACCCCGTAGCTCCAATCGCAAATGAACAAAGTGTTTTGATACTTGGTTGGAAATTTTGCACCGGTTCCAAAGGCGATACCTGTAGGCGACCCAGGACCGATGTTGACGACGGCTCCAAAGCTATCACCGTAATAGTCAGGCCACTTGCCGGTTCCGTTGCGCCAACCGAATTCAGCGCCGCTGATGCAATGGTTGATGCGTGTCGGGCGATACCAAGGGGTACCGATATCCCATTCCATGTCGGCGTCGTAGGTGAATAGTTCACCTGCAGTGTTGAAGGCGATGTCATATTCATTGCGGAAACCGGTCACCATCAATTCGACGTTGTCACCGTTCTCATCCATGCGACAAATCCAACCGCCGGGAGCCATGCGGTCTTTCATGAAGCCGCGAGCATCTGGCATGCGACCCAGCAGATGATCTTCGCCCCAGTGACGGGGAACTGCGCCGGTAGTTGCCTTGGCTGGAAAATCCGTTTGATTACCGCAGCAGAAGTAGATTTTATTATCGGGCCCAAGGACGAGTGCGTGCGGGCCGTGCTCGCCCGCACCGTCTTTAAGCGGAATGATGTGTTCGACTTTGTCGTACTGGTCGTCGTTATCCGTATCCCGCAAGCGATACACACCCGGGCCCGTGGGACCTTTGCCGTTGATGTTGATGTATAGCGAATCGTACGCGCACAGCAGACCTTGCGCCATGCCGATATCAACTTTCAATTGCTCGATTTTGGCTTGGTCATTGCCGGTGCCGAGCGTCACACGATAGAGCTTGCCGTATTGATCGCTGGTAATCAAACGGCCTTTGGGATCGACACATATTGCGACCCAAGATCCTTCGGTATCTTTTTCGACTTTGTGAATCAGTTCAACTTCAAAACCCGGCAGAGTGCGAAATTCACTTTTCGAAGTTCCGGAATCCTGCGCAGTACTGTGAGCAGAGTTGACGGCTAGCGCGACCAAAAATCCTAACGTGCATAACAGTCTCGACATGACTAACGTCCAACAAATATTTTCTGGTGATTTGGGATGCAAAACGGTAAAGTTGGCTAACTATGAACGGAAACAGTCCGTTCCGCAAGCTACCCATTCCCCCCACATGCGGACCATTTTATCAAATAAGTTGCCTGGCAGTTCATCCTCATCGATCACCGTTTATGGGTTCTTAAAAACAGCTCTGTGTCCAAAAGGGTTGTAGTCTTGGTTGAATGGCCCGCCCTCGAGATCTACACACCTTGCAAACAAATCCTCAAAGTCATAGTAGTACTGAAGATCGTATTGGCTCGCGACCGTTTGGGAGGCCGTAAGTTCCTCAGCAAACTGAAAGCTCGAACCGGCTTCAACAGTAATGTACAGGTACGGACGATCTGGAAAATAGTGCTGCATATGTTCACCAGTCGATTCAACGTCGACGACCTGCCCGTAGTTGTTTGCCGCGTTGATATCGTTTCTAGTTCCAAAGGCAACATAAGTCGTTCGACGATTGCTTAGTTGCTGCGTTGAGACGAAAACAGCATCGTAAAAATTCATGTTCTCGTCATAATTCGAAGGAAATTTGACGTACTCACCGGGCGATTGATGTACATCGATATCGATCGGCCGCCATTCACTGTTCGCCAAATACGATTGTAGCTCGTCATAGCTTGCGCTTATGAGTACTTTGGCTACGACATGAACTCCGTGGCACCGTCGCAAAAAAACGTGGCGCTTCACGGGCGCTGAATTTTCGGCGGCGCAGCGAAGCTTAACGTGGCACAAACTGCCACTAACGAAATTCGTTTACCAAAGAAAAAACAAATAACGCCGAAAGTCTAACCGGAAGTCAGACTTCGGCGTCTCTTGTCACACAGTGGCACTTGCCACTAACACGGAGGGCACGGGACTCGAACCCGCAGAAACATCGCATCTAAGTATAAGCCAGCCAATTACTTGCGAACTAGGGGGTAACCCCTGCGCTGCACTGGCGCTGCATTTTGGGCGCTCCAACTGTCCTCTTTTGGCACCGATTGACCCGGGATTACTGACGGTAATCGAGGCTTGGACCACACTCCCCGTACACATCAAAAAGACCGTTGAGCACATAGTTTCGCTCGCCAACCCAGGCGATCAGAAAGCGACATAGCTGTCGCATACAATTCTGGTCTGCTCGTTCCTACACCCCTGCGCTACAATTGATGGAGTCGAACACGGAAATGACTGTGAACCTAAGAATTGAAGTACCAGCCAATCTAGAAC
>JANLQO010000298.1:0-27969 GCA_031367855.1 Planctomycetia bacterium
GCTGGCAGCGGCGTGAAACCGAGATACGCACCCACAACAGAATGCGGAATAGCGACCCCAACGGCGATAATGATCGCAGAAGTTACCAAGAGGGGCCACGAAGCCCAACTTTGCAGGAAGGGAATCTTGTTGGTGCGAATAACGTGAATGATCAGCGTCTGCGTAATAAGGCTCTCCACAAACCATCCAGTCTGGAACAAGCTGGCACTATGCGCGGCAGCTTCGGGCGAACTTGTGTTCCAACAATTGAAGACGTAGAGCATGATAAAGAAAGTGGTGTAGTCGAATATCGAAGAGCATGGCCCAATGAAAACAATAAAGCGGGTCAGTTGCTTGATATCCCAGGGGCGTGGCTTCTCAACCTGCTCTGGATCGACGTTGTCCATCGGAATTGCGGTTTGACTTACGTCGTATAGCAGATTGTTGGCGAGAATCTGAATCGAAGTCATCGGCAGAAAAGGAACAAAAACACTTGCTCCAAGAACGCTAAACATGTTCCCAAAATTGCTGCTCGCCCCCATGCGAACATACTTGAGAATATTGGCAAACACTTTTCTTCCTTCGACTACGCCTGCCTCTAGCACCAACAAGGATTTCTCCAGCAAGATCATATCTGCTGATTCCTTGGCAATATCAACGGCCGTATCCACGCTGATGCCAACATCCGCCGCGCGAAGCGCCGGAGCATCGTTAATGCCGTCTCCCATGAAGCCCACGATGTGATTGCGTGACTGCAAGGCCCTGATGATTCGTTGTTTGTGGGCGGGTGAAACGCGAGCGAATAAAGTGGTCTTAATGGACGCATCGGCCAATTGTTGATCGCTCATCGCTTCGACATCTTTGCCAAGCAGCACAAACTCCGTTGACAACCCGACCTCTTTGCAGATTTTTCGAGCCACCAACTCATTGTCACCCGTCACCACCTTGACGGACACGCCATGATTTTGCAGTGCATTGATGGCGAGCGTGGCCGTCTCCTTGGGCGGATCGAGGAATGCGATATAGCCTCTCAAGACTAAGTCCCCTTCATCCGCCGTGGTGTAAGGTGTTGAATGCTGAGCCAGATCAACGCGCGGTGCCACATCTTTGGCAGCAATTGCGAGCACGCGAAAGCCGTCGCGCGAAAGCTGCTCAAATTCCTCTTCGAGATCGCGAAGGATCAATTGATCCATCGGGAACCGCTCTCCTTCTAACTCAAACGTAGTACACTTTGGAAAAATGGCTTCCGGCGCGCCCTTGCTGATGATTCGGTCGTTACCCTCCGGAGTCCTGACTACGACTGACATGATGCGACGCTGAAAATCAAACGGCATTTCGTCGATTTTGACATAGTCCGGAATATTCGCGTGGGCATGCGTCTCGGTATGCGATAGTACCGCACGGTCCAAAACGTTTTTCAGCCCAGTCTGAAAATGACTGTTCGTGTAGGCCAACGCAAGCACATTTTGATCTTCCTTCAACACCACGTCGCAATATCGCTCCAGGATGACGCGGTCCATGGTCAGTGTTCCAGTTTTATCCGTACACAAGACATCCATCGCGCCTAGGTTTTGAATTGCATTGATCCGTTTGACGATGACTTTTTTGTTACTCATCGCCAGCGCGCCCTTTGATAAGCAAACGGTCACAATCATCGGCAGCATCTCTGGCGTAAGCCCCACAGCAATCGCCACGGCAAAAAAGAATGCCTCGCGCCAGTTCCCTTTGGTCAACCCATTGATCAGAAAGACGAGCGGCACCATGACCAAGACAAAGCGCATCATCAACCACGTAAAGCTCGATATGCCGCGATCAAAAGCGGTTGGCGGTTCAGCATCGGAAAGCGATTGGGCCATAGTGCCAAGGTAGGTACCTTTGCCCGTTTGCAAAACGAGGGCGGTCGCTGACCCGCTTTCAACGCTTGTACCCAAGTACGCAATGCTTGTTAGCTCAACCGGCACACTGGTCTGTGCATTTTTCTCAACAGCGAATTTCTCGACTGGAAAACTCTCACCCGTCAGTGAACTCTGAATCACAAACAAGTCCTTGGCTGCCAGGACTCGCACATCCGCAGGAATCATGTCACCTGCTGCCAGTGTCACCACATCACCCCGAACAAGCTGTGATATGGCGATCTCTTTGACAACCCCTGCGCGCATCACGGTGGCCGAAACCGTAATCATTGCTTTTAGTTTTGCGGCCGCGTTGTCGGCTTTGGCTTCCTGGATCAGCTTAAGCCCCACGCCGAGAACAATCATAAGCGACATGACCGTGCCGGCTCGGAAATCGCCCGTTGCAATCGAAATGCTTGCTAGGACTGCAAGCAGAATTACCAGCGGGTTCATTACCGCATGCAGAACTAGCTGAACTAATCCAGTCCGCTGATCTTTGGCTAGCACGTTGGGGCCATCCGTAACGAGCCTTCGTTTCGCCTCGTCCTCAGTTAAGCCATCTTGGCTGGTTTCGAATTTTTGGAATAGTTGTACGGCTTCCATGCGCGACGAATCCAAGACAATCTGCGACACTTGAATCTGTGGACGATCGTGTTGGCCAGCGGCAAAAAGTTTTTTGGGTAGTACCGAAGTGCGAGTTCCCGGCATGGCGAGACCTTTTAAGTGAAATCAATGACTTGGATTCGTCGATATCCGTTTACCATCAGCCTATTAACTGCGGTCACCATTGCGGCTAGTTTTGCGCTATACCTCCCTGGCAGTTTGCCTTCAGATTGGTCCGCCAACTATGGTTTCGCTCCCAGGCATTTTGCCAGCGGTGATTTGCTGCGATTAATCACCAGTGTTTTCTTAACTCACGATGGACTGCACTTCGGGTTTGCCGTCAGTATGATTCTATGGGTGGTCGCCTGGAGCGAAAGAACGATTGGATCGTTAAACTCTTTTTGCATTTTTGCCCTATCGCATTTAACTTCAATGCTGGCCTTTGCGATAGGAGTCGGTGCGCTGCAATGGACATACCTCAGTCAAACGGTGTCAGCATTGTACGACTTCCATGATGTCGGACCGTCCGCCGGTTACTACGGCTGTTTAGGAGCATTGTTGGTAACTTCGAAATTGACTTACAGACCAGCGATTATTGCCGGAATACTGGCTCTTCTCTCGCTGCGAATAATTCTCTCTGTGAGATTCATGCCGGATTCGCATGCCGTTCTATCTGCCGATATTGTGCATCTGATCGCAACCTTGACCGGAATGGTGATTCGATCGATAGGCTTGGCCGTAAAACGCGATGGTCGCTCAGTTGACTTTAATCAGTAGCCAGCGGCGCCTGCTGACTTAACAGCATTCGTTAGCGACATTGGGCGTTAGCCAAATGGCACTCAGTTTAGGCACGTAGGTCAGCCTCTCCGAGACGGATACCGCGATTATATCGCGGTTATTGCGAGTCTCGGAGAGACTCGCCCACGTGATATCACGCAAAGTGAGTGCCTTTGGGCGTTAGCCTCCGATAGGGGACGCAACCCCGGTGGTGTAAAATCATGTAAGCTCTGTTAAGCGAGGGTAGCTCGTTCCGCTCGCTGGCCCTGGAATAAATGCGTCACACTTTGAAGTCCTCGTTTGGGCCAACTCCGTTTGACGCTGCCAACTTTCGCAAACTAATCTCGAATGACCAGCTTGAAGATTCCGATACCCAAATGGCTTGCGAGTGGCGTTGTACCGCTGATCGTTTGCCTGCTCTTTGCCGCCGCGTTGTGGTTGCTTCACGAGGAACTCAAGGCTCATCACTTGAGCGATTTCCTCGCCAGCTTGGCCGTGATCAAGCGATCCTATATTGGGATTGCCGTCTTGCTGACGATTGCCAGTTACCTGATTCTGCTCAGCTACGACGGCTTGGCATTGAAATTCCTGAGCAAGTCGATCCCGGCAAACACTTGGGTTCCAATCGCACTGGCCAGCGCAGCGATCAGTAACAATTTCGGAACTTTACTGGGCGGTTCCTCGATCCGTTACCGCATGTATTCGCTGTGTGGTCTGACAGCCACAGAAGTCATGGTGATGTCAGGATTTATTTCGGCAACGTTTTGGATGGGAATCATCGGTACAGCGGGCGTGACATTTATCTGTGTAGGCATTGCGATTCCAGAGCAACTACATTTACCTATCTCCAATTCCCAAACAATTGGTTGGATGTGCTTGGCAATCGCTTTTACTTATGTCTTGCTTTGCTTTTTTGCCAGGTCACGCGTTGCGTTCGCAAGTCGATTGCCCAGCGGCCCGATGGCACTATGTCAACTCGCCGTCGTCGCCCTCGACCTGCTGGTTGCGATCTCTGTACTCTATTGGCTTATGCCCCAGTCAATTTCGCTTGGGTTTTTCACTTTGTTGGCGATGTACTTGCTGGCGATTCTAGTCGGTGTCATCTCGCAAGTTCCAGGGGGTCTGGGCGTCTTTGAATTGGTTTTGCTGTGGTTGATTCATCCAGCGCATCCGGATGAATTATTTGGTTCGTTGCTAGCCTTCCGCGCCATTTACTATCTGCTGCCATTGGCGATCGCACTCATTGGAATTTCCATTCACGAAGTTCTGCTACATCGCAGCAAAGTCGCCATGGCGGCAAGTTCGATCGAAAAAATTGTCGCTGTCATCTTGCCGCGCGTTATGTCGGTTATGGTGTTTTCATCTGGCGTCGTGTTGCTGCTTTCAGGAGCCACACCCGCTGCATACGGTCGACTGAAATGGTTGCGAGACTTGATTCCACTACCTGTCATCGAAGTATCCCATTTCCTAGGTAGCGTAGTGGGTGTGGCTCTCTTGCTGCTGGCGATTGGTTTGCGTCGCCGCGTTCAAGAGGCCTTCTGGATGTGCATCGCAATGCTCACCGCGGGTATCGTCTTTTCGATCGTCAAAGGGCTTGATTATGAAGAAGCGATCATTTTGTCCGTCATGCTCGCCCTGCTCGCGATTTCTCGGCGGCATTATTATCGGCATGGTGCCATCTGGTCCAGTCGATTTACGCCCCAGTGGTTTGTGGGAGTGTTCATCATCATCGCAGGTTCGGTTTGGTTGACCATTTTTTCCTTTAAGGAGATTAATTACTCGCACGATCTATGGTGGCAATTTGCTATCAAGTCAGACGCGCCGCGATCACTGCGAGCCATAGCAGGTGCCACGCTATTGTTCGCCGCCTTTTGTTTTTGGCGGCTTGTAAAACCTGCGCCACAAAAGCCACTGGAGACTACAGCTCAAGACATGGACGACGTTCGCCGAATCGTTCAAAGCTCACGCGAAACAGCCGCGAATTTGGCCCTGCTAGGCGACAAACAATTCTTGTTCAGTCCCAACCGTGATGCATTCATTATGTACGGCACTGAGGGACGCAGCTACATTGCGCTGGGTGATCCAATCGGCACCGACAAAGCGGCTCGCGAACTTGCATGGGATTTTCGTGAAGTGTGCGACATCGACGACAAGTGGCCCGTATTTTATCAGGTATCCGAGGAGAAAATTGGTTTGTACGTCGACCTCGGCCTGTCCCTCATGAAGCTTGGCGAAGAAGCTCGGGTTCCGCTCGCCGGTTTTTCTCTCGAAGGGAGCAGCCGGCGAAATCTGCGACGCAACCATAAGACGGTTTGCGACGAAGGGCTACAAGTCGAAATCCTGCAGGCGCCTATCTCCGACGGAGTGATGGGCAATTTGCGCGAAATTTCTGAGGCGTGGCTTGCCGAAAAAAATACGGCTGAAAAAGGTTTTTCGCTTGGAAATTTTAACGACGACTATATCTGTAATTGTGATATTGCCATTGCGCTAAAAGACAAACGCCCCGTCGCATTCGCGAATCTCTGGTACGGTGCGGACAAAGAAGAAATGTCGCTCGACCTCATGCGCTTCGATGCATCGGCGCCTGAGGGCACCATGGAGTTTCTGTTTGTTGAGTTGATGTTGCGCGGGGCTGGGATGGGATACCAATGGTTCAACCTCGGCATGGCTCCGCTATCCGGAATCGAATCCCAGCGACTAGCCCCGCTGTGGTCACAAGCCGCCGGTTTCGCCTTCCGCCACGGCGAGCAGTTTTATAACTTCAAGGGCCTGCGACAGTACAAGGAAAAATTTCATCCGGAGTGGAGGGCTAAATACCTCGCATACCCGGGTGGTTTCACATTACCCCGCGTGCTCGCCAACATCACATCCTTAGTATCTGGCGGTATCATGCGCACATTGCGCAAGTAAGCAGCTTGCCGGGGAGCTCAATCGATATCAATGATCGGTTTTGCTATGCCAAAAATCCAACTGCCTAACCACGCTATCCATCCCCGACTCGGACGATCGACTATCGTTCTGCATTTGCTGATTCTTATTTGAAAGATTCTTTAGTTCGGAATCCGGTGATAGCGTTTCCACGTGCATACTGCAACCCTTAACAGGGCAAGTAACCATCAGGTAAGTTTCCATCAATGACATGTTTGCACTCCAGTGTTTTCTTAGAGAAGCGACACGGAATCAACCATTTGCAAACGATGTACCAAAGCATAAAAGCACTCATACGGGTACTTTTGCATCGAATTTAACGACTGCAAAAGCAATTCGCGGCCAATAACTTCTCGCCATGTTCAATTCTTGGCAGCCCCGGTCGTGCTAGCTTCCCAAACATTGGCTCCGGCTAGACAAGCGAGCTGGCGGCCGATGACGGTAAGGTCATGAACGCTATTTTTCAATGATCATTGTTCCATTCATAACCATCCAGTGCCCTGGAAAGGTACACAGATACGGGTAGCGCCCAGGCTTATTGGGAACCCGGAAATGGACGGTAGTATCCTGCTTACCATCGACAATATCTGTAAAACAAATGACGTCACTCGATGGCGGAACATAGTGACGAATGAGCGCTTCAGGGTCCGCGACCAATTTGTTGGCTTCGGCTCCGATGGCTTGAAGTGTACCAGGCTGGATTAACACCCAGTTATGAGGCACAACATCGGGGTTCGCGAAAGTCAGCTTGATCGCTTCGCCCGCTTTCGCCCGAAATTCGCGTGTGTCGTAAGTTAGATTCTGACCAGCCGCGATATTGACTTCGCGAGCTCCTTCAATCGGCTTACGCCAAGGATTGGGAACACGCTTGGTCGCCATGGCCATGTCTTGATCCAGCGGATGAACTAGGGCTTTGGTACTCACAGGCATCGCCCCTTCAAAATCAGTTCGCGGTTCATCCAACTGATTGCAGGTGGCAAACATATCGACGCGATGCGCCGCGTCCACCGCAACTTGCACGTGCAACTGATTGCATGGCATCAACTCAGGGATTTCTAAGAACAAAGTCCGGCCATCATCCAGCACATGGCTCGAAGCAATCTGCAGTCGGTCGTGCCCTCGGGCGCCGTAATGCAACGTCGAATACTCGGCTGACCCGTAAGCTGCGCTATAGCGATAGTTCCATGCTTGTGCGAAGTGTTGCTCAGCTTGTTGTACAAAGCTCTTGTCTAACTGCGCCGGAAATCGAATCGCAATGCCATTGGAATGAACATGAAATCCGATCGGCAACTGAACTGGATCGCCCGTGTATCTAACTCGTTGAAAGCAACCTTGATCGGTCGAATAATTACCCCAGCCACTCATGCCGGAAACATACAGCTGACCGTCGGAGGGCGAAAAACGACCTCGATGCGCGCCTGAAGAAAACTCGCCCGGTAACTGCACCACCGCGCCTTGCAATTGTTCGCCGACTTGATCGCGCAGTAGCAAGAAATGTGATCCCGTTCCGAATGAAAGATGAACCATGTTACCCGTGAGCGGTCCCCAGCGATCACTGTCGACGTACACTTGACCACCCGCCGAGTTGTCCAAGCCGCGCGGCAAATAAACCAACGGTAACTCGGGACGCGTTATCGGCAGATTTGAGAACTTAGCGCCGCGATAGCCATAAAACGGTATGCTTGTGTGCCTAGCATCGACGGCGCAAATCATCGACGCTGGGGTCCATTCGCCTTCGGAACAAGGCAATGTGGCCACTCCGTCCGGATATATCCCCAAGCCGTCCGGATTTCGAAATCCCTCGGCAATCACATTCGCTTTCGCACCATCGCGACTGATTCGAACTAAACCTTGATTGCCCGACGCGATATAGAACCCCCCTGCCCTATCGCGTTCCAACCCGCAAATGTAATCGTGCCCCGCCGGCGACGTTACGAACGCGTTGGAATAGCACTCATAGAAATCCGCTTCGCCGTCGTTGTTCAAGTCGTGCAAGCGTGTAAGCTGATCGCGGCATTGGACAAAAATCCCATCGCTGTCGATTTTTACACCCAAAGCATGATGCAAGCCAGTTGCAAAACGTCGCCAGACGGCCTTTTTGCCTTTCAAGCCCGAGACGTGCCACACGTCGCCATGCATCGTCGCAACAAGCGCCGCTCCGTCGGGCAAGAAGTCATGACCACCAATGTACAGCGGTGCTTTCCAGGAGTTTTTCATCGGCAATTCGATCGTATCGATCGAATAGGGTCGCTGATCGCCCAGCACGATTGCGGTTTCGATCGTGTCGGTTGACTGCGCCGGCGCGATCTTAATTTTCGCCCGCATCGAGTGTTTTTCGCGCGGAGCAAACTCGCGCACAAATCGACCATTTTCAACCCAAGGCGCATCGAGATACTCAGTTTCTCCGATGCGATAGGCAAACACCGTTCGGCGACCAACGCGATAAAATCCCTGGTATTTGAACGGCGCGGTCGGCTGTGTAACCTCCGGCTTAGTTAGCATGGGTCCATCCGGGGTAAGGCCATTCACAAAGCCGTGACGGACGCTCGAAAATTTGAGGAACTTTCCTTGCCAGACCGCTGGATAGGTCAACGTGTCAGGATCAAAGCACGTAAACAATTCGTTGTTGTCACCCAACTGCAAACAAACTCCGCGTGCCACCGTCAATCCGTTGGGTCCAGTGAATACGCCGCTTTGCACGCTCCCCAAAATCGTCTGATTCCATTCGTCGCTCGCCCAAGTCGGTTCGGCTTGGACGCCCCAGTGCCCGTGAGAACCGCCGTCAAGTCCCGGGAACTCCATCAACAAACGCTGGTCGCGATCCTGTGTGCGAAAGTGATTGGCTTGTTTCGTATAAAAATCGTATAGCCGCGCGCGATTGATGGGTGCTTGCCAATTCGGCCACGCCTCTTCATTCAGCGGCTTGCGATCAAACGCGAAGGTTGCAGGATCGTGGGCCTGTGCGTGCTGCAGCACCGATTCAGCTAGTTCTGGCCGCAAGCGCTCGTAGCGACCAAGGTCAGCCAAAAAGCTCACCAAATCAGCCAGCTGTTCCTCAGACCAACCATTGACCAGCCCTTCGGGCATCAACGAAGGAATCTGTTTTCGATCTTCGATGTCAGAAATCGCAATCGTCTGCTTCGCGCCGGTAGCCGGATCCAAGATGACAAGATTGTGTTTATCTTCGCTAGCAACATAGCCTCGAACCATGCGCTCGTCGCTCGTCAGTACTTGCGTTACGCGATACTTGTCTTCCACAAGTCGATTGGGCCACAACACGGACTCAAGCAGTTGCTCGGCGGTCCGCTGCTTGCCGATCTCTGTCATTTCAGGCCCGACGCTGCCACCGAGTTTTCCGATTTTGTGGCACGAAACGCAAGCTGACTTCGCGGAAGCGAACAAGGCTACTCCGCGTGCCGCGTTGCCGTTTGCAAGAGCAGTGTCGACGAGCGATTTCACGACCGTTGCATCAAACTCCATAAAACGATTCGGCTGGTCGATTTTCGACTTGGGCTCCAATGAGGTTGCATCGAGCTTGGCAAGTTGCCAACTGCCAAGCGACTCTAGGCTCGCCATGTACTTCTTGTCCGACAGTTTGCTAAGTTCCACAGCGCCTCGAAATAACTGCACCGATCCGATCTCGCCAAAGCATTGCAATCCACCCTCAACCAAGCGACCGATCGCAAAATTACTGGGTAAAGGTTTCAGGTCAGTACGCTCGATCGCTTGATCCGCCACGACTTGGTCATCCATCAACAAACGCACGCGATTCGCTTCGTAGATCATTCCAAAACGATGTACGTTGCCATCGCAGACATTGACTCCGCTGTTGATCAAGTCAGGTCGATGCCCCGGCAGATAACAAGCCAGTACACCAGAGCCGGCTGTACTGAACAGCTCCCAATGCTCGCCGCTCGCTTTTGTATCGGAAGCTAGTAGGATGTTGTACACGTTCTTGTGCTGAAGTTTCGCTTCACAAAAAATGGTCATGGGTGGCCGGCGAAACTCCGCTTTGCCATCCACCAACTTCGATTGACTTGGTGACATCGGCAACGCGGTCTGAGTTGTCGGCGGTGTCCAGGTGCGATATTTGGGTTTGTTCGTCGGTGACGTGCCATCCAATTGCGGGAGCAACCAATCCAGTCCATCGAGGTTATCCAGCAACCGAGCTTCTGCATCATGGTCGGTATGATTTAAAATTCCAATCGGTCCGGTGTAACCGCTTTCGCGAACGACCTTTAGCAAGTCCTTATCGAGGCTGCCTGCGCCCAAGGGCACTATCTTCTGATCGATCTGATCGCCTTTGGGAACCATGCCATTCAAGTTTAGCGCCAACAAGTGCGGCTTCATCTTGGCCAGCAATTCAGCGAACCGTGCAACATGTTCATGTCCGTGATGTTGGTTATAAACGATGCCCACGTTGGGCAGTTTTAGTTTTTCGATGATCGCCAGCTGATTTTCCGGTTCGCCAAACCAACCACCGTGATTATAAAGCCCCACGCTACAACCGATCTTCGCCGCAGCTTCTGCGATCGGTCGAAGCCGTTTTGCTTCCGCCTCCACGCGCGCCGTTTGCTCCTCGGGAGTTTTCGTTGCTGCACCGCCGCCGGTAACCCACAACTGCGTTTGCACATGGTGTTTCTCAAGTACATCGAGAATCAGCTTTGCTTCCTCATTCAACTCTGTCGGAAACCACCAAGCCAGTAACTTGATGTTGTGCTTTTTGAGTTGATCTAGTTCTTCATCAAAGCTCGGGATATGTTCCGCGCGGTAATCGTAAGCCAACTGATGAATGCCCAGCTTGACTAGCATCTCGGCCCGCTGCTCGGGCGTACGATGCTGGCTATCGAACGGCACGATGCACCAAGCCACCAAGTTCTCGCGCCTAAACAAGTCGTCTTGAGCTACTGCGGTTTGCAGTAAGCCAACGACCATAACAATCACAGCCACAGTGTGTCTGCGGAAGAACATCGATGAAAAGAGTCTCATAGCAATTCGAACTCGGTGGGGAAGGAGCAAAACGGCGGGGATCCAAGCTGAGAGCATACTTTGAAGCATGGCCAAACACCAGTGAGCCGCCGGCGCTAGCCGCGGGTTTCGAAGCAGTGGTGGATCATGACAGGTGGTTCAGTTTGAGCACGCCGATTCCGAACAAACAATGACAGTGGTCAAGTGGCTAGGAATTTAAACCGCCCGACTTCGAAACCCGCGGCTAACGCCGTCGGCTCATTCATTTTTCAGCTATAATAAGTGGCCCGCCCACCCCCGCCTTCGGCTCGTAGGATTCACCATGCTCTCACTCAATCACCTTGGTGCCAAGCTGTGCGATGGTTTGTCGCGACGCGAATGGTTGCGAGTCGGTGGGTTGAGCGCATTCGGACTTGGTCTGCCTCAGTTGCTGCATGGTCGTTGTCACGCGGCGATGGCCGACGGATCACCGCTGGCAAATTCTTTTGGTAAAGCGAAGTCATGCATAGTGCTGTTTATGCTTGGCGGCCCGCCGCAGCATGAAACTTGGGATCCCAAACCGGACGCGCCCACCGAGATTCGAGGCGAGTTAGGAACGATTTCGACGGCCACACCTGGTCTGCAAGTAGGTGAGTTAATGCCGCTCACTGCAAAGCTCACTAACCGAATCGCGGTGCTGCGAGCCATGGCGACCGATGACAACGCACACTCGTCGAGCGGCTATTGGATGTTGACCGGTTACTCGCATGCTCCGAAGAATCAAGAGAACGCTTTGCCGGGTGCGCCGAACGACTGGCCAAGCATGGCAGCGGTGGTTCGTCACTTAAAAGGAGATGCGACGAGTCTACCGGGATCGCTGCGATTGCCTGAAGAGATCTGGAACACCGGGCACATCGTCTGGCCGGGGCAAGATGCAGGCTGGCTGGGCAATCATGCGGACCCTTGGTTGGTTGCCTGCGATCCCAGCAAGGCCGACTTTCGCGTCCCTACGATCGCCTTGCCTGCTGACATGACAGCCGATCGTTTGCTCGAACGCCGTAAACTGCAAAACATGATGAATGCACAGTTCGATTCATTCCATGCGAATGCACATGCTACTGCTCCAGTAACAGCCCAGTCGCGTTGGGCGAGTTGGCAAAACAAAGCAATCGATCTGTTGCGCACGAGTGATGCGCAGCAGGCGTTTGCGATTGAACACGAAGCGGCCGCCACGCGCGAGCGCTATGGACAAAATCGTTTTGGTCAAAGTGTATTGCTCGCGCGGCGACTGGTCGAAGCCGGTGTGTCGCTCGTGCAAGTCAACTGGACGCGTTGGGAGACCGACCCGGACGTCGCGCCGGCATGGGATACCCACGCCAAGAACGCCGAGCGATTGAAGTCCTCCCTGATGCCACCGATGGACCAAGCTTACTCGGCACTGCTGGAAGACCTCGAACAGCGCGGCATGTTGGAGGAAACGCTGGTCGTATGGATGGGTGAGTTCGGGCGCTCACCGAAGATTAATCCCAGCGGAGGTCGCGACCATTGGGGGCATGTTTTTTCGGCAGCCCTCGCCGGTGGCGGTATTCAAGGCGGCGCAGTCTACGGTCGATCGGATCGTCAGGGTGGATTTCCGCTCGACGGCCGCGTAGAACCGCAAGATTTGACCGCCACCGTTTATCACTGCTTAGGTTTTGCACCGGAAACTGAACTTCGCGACCGCTTCAATCGGCCGCTTGCAATCAGCAAAGGCCATCCGATTGAAGCGATTTTGTAAGCAATCTCAAGTAACACACTGCGCGCGAGCTCCGGTTGCGAGAAAAATGAAGACTTAGTTTATTCGGCAGGCTGAGCCTACAAGACGTAGGTTCGCCGGCGGGAGCCTGGGAACCAGATGCCAGACGCAAGATGTCCTAAAGCAAAAAACCATGAGTAATCGACGAACATTTTTAGTCGCCTCCAGCTGCGGGATAGCAGGCTTGAAATTCGGTGCCTCGAATCGCTTGCGAGCCGACGACCAAACGGTTGTTGCCGCCCAGCGCCCTACAAAATCCGGCGGGCAAGCCAAGTCGGTGATACTGTTCTTCTTGTGCGGCGGTGCTTCGCACATCGACACCTGGGATATGAAGCCCAACGCGCCGTCGGATTACCGTGGGCCGTTCAACTCGATTGCCACTTCAGCCTTGGACGTGCGACTGTGCGAACACTTACCGATGCTCGCCCAACAGTCCCATCACTTGGCAGTCATCCGTTCGGTGTGCGGCACGGTTAACACGAACGATCATCATGCTGGTTACTATTATAATTTGACCGGGCATAGGGCTGATCCGACGTTTTTGTCGCTGGGCAATGATCGTCGACCGTATGCGGACGATTGGCCTTACATGGGGACCGTGGTGGCATCGCGTCGACCCATGCACGCTCAATTGCCTAACGCAATCACCTTGCCGCATAAACCCAGTAAAGCACCCTATACACGGCCTGGTCAGTTCGCGGCAAGACTGGGCGTTGAATTCGATCCGTTGTATGTAAACGGATCACCGTCCGAGCCGCTGAAGTTCCAAGCCCCTGCTCTGGTGCTCGCCGGAAACGTGACCACGGAGCAACTGCGTTCGCGCCAGCAACTGCTATCGAAGCTCGATGGGGCGCGCCGTGATTTTGATCACAGTTCGGCTGAAAAATTATGGAAGAATCATCAATCGCGAACGCTCGAGTTACTGATGTCCGCCAAAGCGACCGAAGCGTTCGATGTCAGCAGCGAGCCACAGTCCCTGCGTGATCGCTACGGCACGGGTATAAATGCCATGAGCCTGTTGCTGGCACGCCGCTTGGCTGAAGCCGAAGTACCGTTCATCACGGTGTTTTGGAAAGAAGACGAATCGTTTGCCAAGAAATGCGCCAGCGAAGGAGCTTGGGATACGCACGGTAACAATTTTACATGCTTGAAGGAGAATCTACTGCCCGAGTTTGATCGGGCGTTCTCGGCTTTGATCGAAGACCTCGCCAATCGCAATCTGCTCGGTCAAACGCTTCTGCTCGTAACCAGCGAGATGGGGCGCAAACCCAAGATCGGCGATCCGCGTTCCGGCGGCGCAGGCGGAGCGGGTCGCGATCACTGGACACACTGTCAAAGCGTCCTCATGGCTGGTGGCGGCATTCGCGGCGGTCAAGTATTTGGATCCACCGATCGCTTTGGTGAATACGTCGCGGATCAACCTCTCACACCGGCTGATATCACTAAAACCGTCTATCACGCAACGGGTACGGGCGATCTCAAAGCCACCGACTCTCAGGGCCGCATTTACAACTTGCTCGAAGAAGGCAACGCCATCACCCAGCTTTTTTAGATGTTGAATACTGGAAAAGTAGGTCCGTCTTTCCGAGCTCTCCGAGACGGACACTGTGTAGGACTATGTGGAATGGTTAAGTCCCTCGTTTTTGCGTGGGTCGCTCTTGCCGAGTGCGACCATTCGCTGCCAAAGTTAAACTGGTCGCACCCGGCAGGAGCGACCCACCAAATACAAGCAATTTACCCCTGCGCACGCTGTTCCCGGATGATCCCAAAAAAGCTCGGCAGGAGCCTCGTCCTCCCGATCTGCGCGGAGTGTTGCAATTAAGTCAGTGGTCTTCGGAGAGCCTCGCCTACTTGTTAGACAAAATCCTGTACATATTGCTCAACGATTGCCTTCAGTGGTTGCGGCCTGGGTAGGCCGAGTTTCTCAGCGCGGCTGCCATCGATGGCAGTTGCCCAACCGTCGACGATGCCTTGAATGCGTGGGTCGAATGCATCGACGATCCGACCCAGTTTGAGGCCACGTGCTGTAGCGATCTCTTTAACGACTTGCTCAGCCATGACTGGGGTCACTTGATGGGCCGGCAAGCCGACCGCTCGATCGCCTCCCAGTAATTCGCCGGGTAACTCGTGCAATTGGATCAAAGAATCGATAACGGTTTGATAACCGGTCATCGGATGACGCTGTTCACGACGAATCGGTAACAAGCAATCTTCACCATTCAGCGGTTCGCGGAACATGCCGCTAGCCCAGCTTGATGCCGCCGCGTTGGGTTTCCCAGGGCGAACAATCACCGTCGGCAATCGGGCCGAACGACCATCAAAAAATCGCCGTCGAGAATAATCGTTGACCATCAGTTCGCCGATTACTTTGGTCATCCCATAAGTCGTCCGCGGCAACAATTTTGAATCGTCCCCGAACTTGTCCAGCAACAAGTCGCCACCGAAGCAGGCAATACTGCTCGCGAAGACGACTCGCGGCAAGCCTTTCAGCGCTCCGCAACCGGCCGCCCGAGCAGCTTCGAAAATATTCCTGCCACCATCGAGATTTATCCGCATCGCATCATCAAAACGTTCTTCGCATTCACCGCTGACCATCGATGCGAGATGGAAGATCGCGACCTCGGGTGAACTGCCAACCGCGCTGAACACGGCCTCACGGTCACTGATATCGCAGGCGGTCTGGGTTACTCTGAAGTCGGCGGATTGACCTTCGGCGGGCTCCCGAAAGGATCGGTCGAGCAAAACGATCTGATCGACGGTTTGCTGTTGACCCGATGGCCCCGTCAGTGTCCCGCGCTTCACCAATTGATTGCATAGCAGCGTTCCGAGAAACCCACCGCCACCGGTAATAATTACTTTCATATCAATACTCTCAACGAGGAAACAACTTAGGACAGGCTGCCAGCCTGTCGTGTAACAAATGACCAACTGGCAGCCGGTCCTCCCAGCTTTGACAGGCTGGCAGCCTGTCCTACGTCAAGAGTATACTCGCACTGTTCGAATTCCTTTAGCTCTTACGGCGGGTGCTATGAACGGATCATTAGTTGGGCAGCGGATCGGTTTCGCAGGTTTGGGAAACATGGGCGCTCCGATGGCGAGACACCTTCAAGCGGCAGGTGCCCAGATGTTTGTTTGGAATCGCAGCCCCGGGCCGCGGCAGACGGCTGAAGGCTTGGGAATGACTGCTGTGGCGACTTTGCCAGAGTTGGCACGCAAGATTGGCTCAGGTGTGATCTGCGTGAATTTGACGACCACCGAAGTTGTAGAAACGCTCGTCTTTGGTCCCGGCGGATTATACGAGGGACTGGATCCGGGAGCCCTCATCATTGATTTTGGAACCACTGGAGTGCCGGCCACGAAGAGCTTTGCTGAACGCACGAAATGGGTTGATGCTCCGGTTTCGGGCGGTCAAGTGGGTGCTGAAGCCGCGACGCTTTCAATCATGGTCGGTGGTAGCAAGGCGGATGTCGAACGTGCGGGGCACATCCTCAACACGGTCGGTAAGCGCGTTACGCACCTCGGCCCGTCTGGGGCTGGTCAAGTAACCAAGCTGGCCAATCAATTGATCGTGGCGCAAACCATCGATGCTGTCGCTCAGGCGTTACGCTTAGTCGAACTGTCGGGCGTCGATCCGGCGGCAGCGCGACAAGCAATGCTCGGCGGGTTCGCCGACAGCCGCATCCTCGACCTGCATGGCGAGCGGATGGTGAAACGCAACTTCGTTGCGGGTGGTCGCGCCGAGTGGCAACTCAAAGATGTGCGTTTGATCGCAGAGCAAGCAGCCGCCGTCGGACTCAAATCACCGACGCTCGATAATTCGCTAGAGCAATGGGAAGAACTGGTGGTTACAAGGGCTCGTGGTGACCTTGATCATAGCGGGCTGTTTACGTTGTATGAGTAACGGTAAGAGGCTTTCGTTAGTGAGCCGTCGGCGTTAGCCGCGGGTTTCGGAGCATACGACTCAACCTACTCGGTAATTGTCAAATGCCAAACGATTCGCGGCCAGCGCACAAGCATTGGACGAACCACAAGCAACCAACGACCACAACTTCGAGACCCGTGGCTAACGTCAGCGGGAAGAGTGACCCAAGTTCACCCCAGCGTTAGCCGATGACCGATTTGCCCATCCAGGGTTGCAATACTTTGGGAACACAAATGGTCCCGTCAGCTTGCTGATGATTCTCCATCACCGCGATGATCGCGCGACTGATGGCGATGGCGGTGCCGTTGAGCGTATGGACAAGATGCGTTCCCTTTTCGCCTTTGACTCGATAACGAATATTCAAACGCCTAGCTTGATAGTCGGTGCAATTCGATGTACTAGTGACTTCGCCCCACTCACCGCTGTCGCCGCGACCGGGCATCCAAGCCTCTAAATCATACTTGCGATAGGCTGGGCCGCCGAGGTCGCCAGTAGCGGTATCGACGACGCGGAAGGGAACTTCGAGAGCATCGAACAAGTCGCATTCGATCTGGCGCAGCTCTTCGTGGATTGCGTCGCTCTGATCGGGCAAAGTGAAAGCGAACATTTCGATCTTGGTGAACTGATGTACGCGATAAAGGCCCTTTGAAGCTCGACCTGCCGCACCGGCTTCGGTTCGGAAACAGTGGCTCAGGCCAACCATCCTCAGCGGAAGTTCTTCCGCGTTGATCGTCTGATCTGCCATCATGCCGCCGAGCGTAATCTCCGCCGTTGCGACGAGATTCAAGTCGGTGTTCTCGATCGAATAGATTTGCGTTTCCGGTCCACGCGGCATGAAACCGATGCCATGCAAAATCTGTGTATGAGCTACATCGGGTGTGGTGATCGGAATGAACCCGCGCGCGACCAGATGATGCACCGCGAACTGCTGGAGCGCCAACTCGAGCAGCACTGCGTCGCGTTTCAGAAAGTAAAAACCAGCTCCTGCGACGCGCGCCCCGGCTTCGAAGTCGATCATGTCGTGGGCTCGCCCCAGTTCAAGGTGGTCCTTCGCCTTGAAATCAAACTTAGGGACTGGCGTCTTGCCGAAACAGAGCTCGAGATTCGCTTGATCGTCAGCGCCGATCGGAGCGGAAGGATGGGTCAAATTCGGAACGTGAACTTCAAGATCATGAATCTGCTTATCGAGTTCGTCATGAGCTACCTGAGCCGCGTCTTTCTGTTCGCGCAGTTGCCTGCCTTGCTCTTTCAAGCTCTCACGTTCCTCAGGCGATTTGGCCGAGCCGATTTGCTTGCTCTTTTCGTTCGCCAAACGGTTCAGTTCTTGAGCTTCGTGCAGCTTGCCGCGGCGGACCAATTCCAGCTCGACCAGGCGATCGACGTCTGCCTTTACCCCTCGGCGACGGCAATTTTCCTTGACAAGTTCCGCATTTTCAACAATCAGTTTTCGATCAAGCATGGTTTACGTCGAGTTAAGGCGGGAGGGAGAAACGAGTTACGGTCGCCAGATTCTAGAGCAATACCACGAAAAAGTGGAGCCGACGTTGAACCTCCCGCCGCCGCAACTTTTATGAGGTATAATTCAAAATGGCACTCGTGGGGCTTGCCTCCAACTTGCCATTTAGTGGGGTAAACTTCCAGCTTGCCAACCGCTGCCAGATCTACGGCACCCCGCTCGGATCGATCACTTGCCGCCAGCGTCGCGGCACCCCCGGGGTAACTGTGCAATGGCGGGTACGGTCCTACGCATCCTTCCACAGCACTGGCCACTGGCAGCGACGCGCGATCTGTTGGGCTTCAGTGCGCGTCGCTACGAAGACGATGATCGATCTGTGCGGTAGGGCATGAAAACTCAAGTCGCCGAACAGTCGCCACTCGCGTTCGCTGGACCAGTCCTGATTGCGGCGAGCGTTCTTCGAGCCTCGCGGTTGAAAGTAGGGTTTGTCTTGGTCGGCAAGTTGGTCGTAACCGGTTTCGTCGCCATATACGACCGGTCGAGCACCGAGCCGCTCGAGTGCTGCCCGACACACCAAGATTCCATACGGCTCCCAATCCCAGCGACCGAGGTGGGAACGAAATTGTCGACGCCTAAGCAACTCAGCCAATGGTACTTCCGAGAAACTAACGCATGGTTGTGGCGATCGAGTCAGCCATGAATTGCCTTTGATGCGTTGGTCATTGAGAATCTGCTGTAAGGTTGACAGCGGATGGCTATCGGGAATGACGCCAGCACTCCACGCTCGATCACGAAATTGCGCGAGCGTCTCGCCGGGCTGCGGACCTGAGTTGCCGCGCGTGCAATGCGCCAAGTAGGACACCTTACTATCATCCAATGATCCAGCTAACCCATGTGCAGGCATCGGACAACATAGCGATTGAGTGAAGGGGCGTAAAATCCCCCTGCGACAATTCGCCAGCACGGCGTCGGGATGCTGAGTTGACTCTCGCAACAACCAGCCAACAGCCCCGCGCGCAAGCCAGTTTTCAAAATCCGGCTGGTGGCTCGATTGCTGACCGAAAGTCGACGCGATGTAGACGCTGCCAGTTGGAAAGCGATTGTCGGAGAGACGCCTCTCCGTCAAGTTGGCGATCTTACCGTTACTGCGAACGTGAATCGCCATGACTCGATCGGCCAGCGCGATGGCAATACGATCTTGGAGCGGCAGGGATGCGCTCTCAGGTGTCGTCGGCTGCCTTGCTGGCGGTGACAACCTAAGCAAGGTCAACGCACGCCGTGCAGTTGCTTCCAATGAGCTTGCGGCATGCGCCAGCTCAAGTTCATTGAGCAATGCTTTGAGCCAACTGTCCATTTTCGTTCGGTCGTCCAGTTGTATCTTCAGGCCGTTTAAATGGGCGCGATCGGAAAACTGCTGTGTGGCTAGGCTGAGGCTTGTACCTGGCAGGATGAGTGGACGCTCGCGATACAGGCGAGCGTTTTGCAGCGCAGCGTTGACCAGTGCAGGCCAGCTTGGGAGTTTGCTACCATTGCGACCGAGCTGCGAACTTACCAGGCTTACAAATCGCTCCTGGACTGCAAAATTGGTACTCGCTGAAAAATAGAAGCGTCGACCAAGCCACTCGTCGACCGCCGACGCCTGCGTTCGCGGCCATGCAAGATGTAATGACAGACCGGATTGCGTTAACTGCTGCAACAAACTACGAGACGAATCAGTCAATTGCAGATTCGGCTCGACTCCTCGATCAAGGCTTAACAAGACACGAAACAGGCAAGCGTCGTCGGCTAGTTGCTTTTGAATGGCCGGTAAAATGTCGCAGGTCGAAAGCAATGCGTTTGATTTGCACCAACGCTTGGCGGAAATAGCTTTCCAGAAAGGCTCAATTAACAGATTGAAGTTTTGTGGAGTTGGGACCATCTAAACGCTCGCAACACCAGCTCAGCGCGGATTCTCGATGTGGGCCAGCACGAGTGCGAGATCGGCTGGGGTGATACCGCTGATGCGACTGGCTTGATCAAGGCTGGCGGGGCGGACCTTCGTTAGTTTCTGCTTGGCTTCGATGCGTAGTCCCGTGATGCGTTCGTAGTCGAAGCGTTCAGGGATGCGTTTTTCGGACAAGCGACGTTGACGCTGCACTTGAACTTCTTGCCGTGCGACGTAGCCTTCGTACTTAACATCCCACAATACTTGATCAGCCACTTCCGGCGAACATTCTCGCAACTCGGGGATGAGCGCAGAAATTTCTGGCCACCCCACATCACTTCGCTTGAGATATTTTGTACCGGTTACGTTTTCAATGCGAGCCGCGTCCAACGCTGCAAGCGCGGCATCGATCGCGAGTTCCTTCAAGTCCAAACGATCGATTCGATTCGAGTTGACTAGGCCGCACTCTTGTCCGATGCGAGTGAGTCGACGATCGGCATTGTCCTGTCGCAGTAGTAAGCGGTACTCCGCGCGGCTGGTGAACATCCGGTACGGTTCATCGACACCGCGTGTTACCAAATCGTCGATCAACACGCCCATGTAGGCTTGATCTCGAGTCAGTACCAGCGGCGGTTTACCAGCTAACTTAAGCGCCGCATTCGCACCAGCGATCAGGCCCTGCGCCCCCGCTTCCTCGTAACCCGTGGTGCCATTAATTTGTCCCGCGAAAAACAGGCCGCCGACGAGCTTGCTTTCGAGCGTTGGTTGCAATTGTTCAGGCGGACAAAAATCGTACTCGACTGCGTATCCATAACGCATAATTTGAGCGCGCTCGAGCCCTGGGATGAATTTCAAAATGGCATCTTGGACATCGCGTGGTAGACTCGTCGAGATCCCATTGACGTAAATCTCTGCGGTCTCGCGTCCCTCGGGCTCGAGGAATAATTGGTGGCGATCCTTGTCGGCGAACCGCACTATCTTGTCTTCGATCGAAGGGCAATAACGTGGTCCGCGCGATTGAATTTGGCCACTGTACATCGGCGCGCGATGCAAGTTGTCACGAATCAAATCATGGACCGCTGCGCAAGTATAAGTGATGTAGCAGGGCACTTGCTGGTCGGGGAGCGAATCGGTCAAATACGAAAACGGAACCGGATCATCGTCGCCAGGTTGCAATTCTGTGGCTGCAAAGTCGATCGTCTTGGCGTTCAAGCGTGGTGGCGTACCGGTCTTGAATCGCTCGAGTTGAAATCCCAATCGATTTAACGCGCCGCTGATACCTGCCGAAGTCCCCTCCCCTCCCCTGCCCCCAGGCGTCTTCGCTTCGCCGGTGTGCATGATGGCTTGCAAGAACGTGCCGGTAGTCAGCACTACTGAGTCCGCGCGATACGTAGCTCCACCGCGCACGTGGATACCACGAATTTGCTGACAATCACCCACTGGCTCGACAATCAATTCCTCGACCAACTCCTGCACCAAACTGACACCGGGATAGAATTCGATTGCGTGCTTGATGAATTGTTGATAGCCACGTTTATCCGCTTGTGCGCGCGGACTGTGCATGGCGGGGCCTTTGCGGCGATTGAGCATTCGAAACTGAATTCCGGTCGCATCAATGGCTTGCCCCATTAAACCGCCGAGCGCGTCGATCTCGCGCACGATCTGCCCTTTCGCCACGCCGCCAATCGCGGGATTGCAACTCATCTGCCCGACGGTATCCAAGTTACCGGTCAAAAGCACAACGCTTGCTCCCGCACGTGCGGCCGCAGCAGCCGCTTCGGTCCCAGCATGTCCGGCTCCGACCACAATCACATCGTATTGGTAACTTCGTTCAGTCATAGATTCCGGCGATAAAGGCTAGCAATTTGGGTCGAAAGGCTGCGCGCACTTGGCAGTCGTATATTTTACTTAAGCAATTCATCCGGCACGACCGATTCAATAGCTACACCGTGAACGCTACTCATTCCTACTGAGAATACCCTAACCTGACGCGGGGACCAGTGGATGAGTCACATCGACGGATTCCCAAAGGGCCAGCCCCTTTTCAACCAGAGCCCCGTATGATGCATCGAAAACCGAGACAATTCTATGGAAATGCCCCGCGCGCTTGGTTAGCGGGTTCGCTCGCCTTGACTCTGTGTGGCGGTGCGGTCATGCATCAAGCAACCTTTGCACAAAGCCCAGATCCAGCCTCGGAAATAATGTACTTTCCGCATTCGCAATTCAAAATTCCATTCAATGTAGACGCGCGAGGCACTCAGCCGACTCAAGTGCAGTTGTGGGTTTCAACCGACCAAGGTGCGTCATGGCAAATGCAGGGCACGGCAAACTCGAGTCAAAAGCACTTTGATTTCCGGGCTGCCGCCGAGGGGTTGTATTTGTTTTCGGTGCAAACTCTGGATGAGAATGGCAGAGCGTTTCCAAGTCCGCAACCGCCGATGCGCATTATGATCGATACCACCAAACCACAAGTTGCGTTGCGATCCGACGTGAATTCAAGTGGGCAAATTGTAGTGGATGTTCGAATCAATGAAGAGCATCTAAAAACCGACTCGCTGAAATTGCGTTACCGGACGGATCAAGATACGCAGTGGCAAGAGGTAGCTATCACCAACATAGTTGCTGCCGGGCAAATCTACGAAGGTCAAGCCATTCTCGAACTCAAGAACTGTCGCGAAGTAGGCTTTGTCGCGACCGTAGCTGACGAAGCAGCGAACATCGGTGAAGCGTCAACGCATTATGTCATGCCTCGAACGGCTGCCGCGCCGCAAGACATTAAACTGGCAAGCCAGCGAAACGGTGCCGGCGAACCAACCCATCAAACGGGATTGATACCGACCCCGGGCGCTGTGGCATGGCCGAACTCAACAGTCGCTCCCTCCCAAGCCGCCCAGAATCAACAAGCTCAGAATCAACAAGCTCAGAATCAACCCAACCGACAGGGCATGGTAAATAATCCACCTGCAACCACGGTAACCAATCAACCAGGCGGTTGGTCTGTGAGCGGGCAGTTGGCCAGCGGCGGCGGACTAAGTCTCAACCCGCCTCAAAATCTCCCGTCCAGCGCGCCCACATCTCCAGCACCGACAGCGCCCGCACCCGCGTCTCAGGCGCGCAGCGTGATGGTTCCCAGTGCGGAAGAACTGCCTGCACCGCGACCCGAAGGCAACTTGCCGACGAAACCGATTCAAACCCAGTTGGTCGACAAGCCAGCTGCCGATTTACAAACCAATCCCACGCCCGCTCATGAGCCTTTGGCAAGTCGTTCGCTTCCTGCCAGCAAATCTCTCGACAATGGACCAGCTCAAGCGCCCGTTGGGCAAGCCTTTCATTGCAACAGTCGTTCGTTCAGTCTCGACTATTCGCTCAACGCTGCGGCCGGAAGCGCTCTCGCTGATGTCGAACTGTGGGGCACCGAAGATGGCGGCAGTACGTGGCAAAAATGGGGCTCGGACCCAGATCGCCAAAGCCCATTTGATGTCCAGGTCGGCAATGATGGGTTGTTCGGTTTTCGGATGGTGATCGTCAGCCAAAATGGAAAGGTGAGCAACCTCCCGAAACAGGGCGACAGTGCTGATGCCTGGATCAACGTCGACATGTCCAAGCCCGTGGTGAAAATCACTCGCGCGGTTTATGGCGAAGGTCACGAAGCCGGCATGTTAGTGATCGACTACACCTGCACCGATGATAATTTGCACGAGCGACCGATCACACTGTCCTACAGCGAGACCCAAAGTGGCCCGTGGGTCACCCTTGCCAGCGGTCTGAAAAACTCAGGCATTTACTTGTGGAAAGCGGATTCGAATCTGCCTGAGAACATTTTCTTGCGATTGGAATCCGTGGACAAAGCGGGAAATGTTGGCATGCACACTCTCGACCTTCCGATCAATGTGCAGGGACTGTCGCCGCGCGGGCGCATCCAAGGTTTCCGGCCCATCATTAACCCTGAGTAGCACTAAACTCGGTTCTTGCGGGACGGTTCTCTACCGTAGCATCCGGCAGATGCGACCCACCGGGGGTCACTCTTGCCGAGAGTGACCTTGCGCTGTAAGTGCAGCCGCGCGATACTCCACTGCCTTACAATGAACCGGCCATTACTTTTGCAGGTTGCGAAAACCACCTTCCGGAACAGATTCGCCCCCCAAGGCTCGAGCTATCGAAGTAAGGTTGTGGTCCATCATCCCCAGGTAGGTTCCTTCGTAGGTCCCAACATCACCCATTGCGTCCGAATACAACTCGGCAGCGATAGTCACCTGGTGGCCTCGATTTCGCGCGCCCTGTAGTAGCGATTCAATGCTTTCTTTCGGAACGCTGCTCTCGACGAATACCGCTTTCACTTTTCGATCGACGAGCATGTCGACCAGTTCATTCATACGCTGCAAGCCAGCTTCCGATTCGGTGCTAATGCCTTGGATCGCTTCCACTTCAATACCATACGCTTTGCCGAAGTAACGAAACGCATCGTGTGAAGTAACCAGCACGCGTTGATCTGCAGGAATGCTACCGATTTGCTTAACGCCATATTGATGCAAGGCGTCCAGTTGTGTACGCAATGTTTGCGTTCGCATAAGATAATTCTCCTTATGCGCTGGATCGTACTCACTCAGTTCGTTACCGATCACTTGAGCCACTTCACTCCACAAACTGACATCCATCCAAACATGCGGATCGGGATGTTCGTGACCGCTAGCCGTAGTCCCTAGGCGTTCTGCGCTTAATCGCTCGGCCACCGCTACGCTACGCTTTTTCTCATTCATGCGTTTGAGCGTTTCAGCCATTTTGCCTTCCAGCATCAGGCCGCTGTAGAACACGATGTCGGCTTTCATCAATGAACCTACGTCATCGCGTGTCGGTTTGTATAAGTGCGGGTCTACGGTGGCACCCAACAACTGCTCAACGGCAACATGTTCGCCGCCAATTTCACGCACTAAGTCCGCCACCATGCCTACGGTTACCGTTGCGTGAATGGGATACTTGCCTTGAAACTGGCCAGTGATGGCGGCGGCTTTCTTCGAAGTCGAATTCGAATCGCCGCAGCCGGAGATACCGATCAAGCATAAGCCCGTTAGCACAGAAAACAAAATACTTCGCATAATCAACTGTACTTTCCAAAATCGCTTACACAAAATCGCAAAACCGTTTGCTCAGTTAGCGCACTCAAGCCGATTCAAATATTCGCTGGCCGTGGATTCAAACTGCTCATCGGCGAGCAACGCGAGCGGCGAGTAATTTGGATGCCGCGAGACTTTGTACGGATCGTTGCGACGCGTGTTGTAGCAGCAGATCAGCGACCAGCGCGGATTGGGACTAGAGTTTTGATCTGAGCGGTGCAGTAAATTGCCGTGGAAGAACAGTCCATCGCCTGGCTCCATCTCGACATATTCAATCGTCAAGCGTGCTGTGGCCGCTTCGACGCGTTCCGGATCCGCACCCGTCTGTCCACCGACCTTCATGTGATTCATGCGACCGAAGTGATGCGAACCAGGGATCACTTGCAAGCATCCGTTCTCGCGATTGGCGCGGTCCACGGCAATAAAGCAACTGCCCATGTCAGGATACAAACATCCAAAATCGTACCAGTAACCGTAATCTTGATGCCACTCCCAAGCACCACCCACAAATGGTTCTTTGAGCATCATTTTGTGGTGGTAGTGGTAGACTTCATCACCCAACAGCGTAGCCATGTTGTTCGCCACGCGACAAGAGCGAACCACGGCCGCATAGAGATTGTCTTCCAGCAGGTTGCTGAGCGCGAGCGTGGTGGTGCCACCTTGTGCGTCGGAGCGGCTGGTGGCGCGAGCAGCAATCTGTTGATCAGCGCGCGCGTAGCGACTGAGCATGCCGATTTCGTTCGGTGAAAACAGGTTGCGAACTAGCACGTAACCTTGGTCGTTGAATTCACGCTGCGATTCTGGAGTTGCGCTAAAGAAAGTCATTTCGCCTGATCATCCGTTTTTGAATGTCCCTTTTATTGGTTGGTACGCCTGAGCTTACGCTCGTTGGCGCAAATTGGCAACAATCACGAGATTCTTCACTTGCAGAAAGAGACGCCTGGAAATCGTTGCTGGCAAGTTGCTACAATCAAGGCAAAATTGAAAGGCCCACACGATGAAAACGATCCGCTCCTTAGTCTTCAGTCTTGCATTCACCTGGTTCCCACCTTCAGTCGCGTGCGTAGCGGACGATAGCGTAGATTTCCAAGTGCAAGAACTGCCCGTTCAGTTGCAAGTCGGTTACGCCGTTCGAACGATCGACATCAACGCAGACGGGCGACTCGACGTGGCGATCGTCGACAGCAAACGCGTGCTCTGGCTGGAGAACCCAACTTGGGCCGCGCACATTGTCTACGAAACACCCGATGCGAAGTTCGACAATGTCTGCTTTGCACCTCATGATATCAACGGTGATGGCCGAGTCGATTTGGCCTTAGGCTCGGATTGGCAAGCCAACAACTCGGATTCAGGGGGCTCGATCGGCTGGCTTGAGCATACGGATTCTGGGCCATGGACCTATCGCGAGATCGCTACCGAGCCCACCACGCATCGCATGAACTGGGTCGACATTACCGGGACAGGCAAGCCTCAACTTGTCGTAGCTCCGCTCAAGGGCCGAGGTTCGCGGCCACCGGGTTTTGAGCAGACCCCATTGCGACTACTGGCTTTTGAACCTAGCAGCAATGCCGCAGATGGAACCTGGGGGCGTAGCGTGTTGACCGACCAGCTGCATGTGATGCACAACTTTGATGTCACCGATTTAGATGACGACGGCAAATCGGACTTGATCACGGCCAGTTACGAAGGGGTCAATTGGTTGCGATTCCCTAACACCGGTGCAACTGATAGCAAGCCGACGCTACAGCACATCGGCTCTGGCCAGGTGGAAGCACCGCCCAAGCGTGGCAGCAGCGAGATTCGACGCGGCAAGCTCGCCGATGGACGCAACTACATCGCGACCATTGAACCGTGGCACGGCGATAAAGTGGTCGTGTACATCGCACCGGAAAACTGGCAAAAGCAAACTGATCTCTGGCCGCGATTTGTCCTCGACGAAGAACTCGCTTGGGGGCACGCGATCGCCATTGCAAACTTAGACGATGATGCGGATCAAGAATTGGTCATCGGTGTCCGCGACGACAAATCGAATTTGGAAAATCACCGTTGCGGAGTTCGCATCTACGATCCCATCGACGCCGCCAACGGCAAATGGAATCGCCAGATTGTGGACCCGGGCGGTGTTGCAGTGGAAGACTTAGTGACGGCCGACTTGGACAACGACGGCGATCAAGATATCATCGCCGTCGGCCGAGCGACGCATAACGCCAAGATTTATTGGAATCACTAAATTGTAGAATGGCATCAGCGACGCAGATTTGCTGGAATACAACCTTGAGAGACCCGCGGATCGGATTCTTAACGCGGCCGGGACCTATTACGAAAAAGAGCAAAATATGCAATTTCTAGCCGAATTGTGGTTGCCGATACTGGTCGCCAGCGTCGTACTGTTTTTTCTTAGCGCGTTCGCTTGGATGGTGTTACCGCATCACAATAAGTTCGTACGAGCATAAAGGTGTCAGGTACCTTTTCCACTAATTTGATTGAAACGGTACCTGACACCTTTTGAAGACAACCGTAGAAATCGACCGGCTTGCCTAGTCGCTTAAATCCCGGGCTGCCGGTAGCACTCGACCCCTTTGATATTTTCAACTCTTGTATTGTTGTTAAATTCCTGTACAGAATCGTAGTAATC
>JANLQO010000325.1:0-18018 GCA_031367855.1 Planctomycetia bacterium
GCTGGCACTCTATAGTCAAGGCCGAGAGTTTGGCGTCAATCCCGAGAGTTAGGCTTGTATCGAATACGCAGAGTTCGCCGCTTGACATTTTTAGGCAATTTCTAGCGAGTGTCAAATGAATGCAATTGCGAAGGTGAAGTCAGCGAGGACTATTGCAGGCGGAGCCTCGGCGCAAGGCGTTGCCAGGCAAATTCCGAGGGCTGTGAAGCAATTCCGTGGGAGAAATCAGCGGTGATTGTAACTACTTTCACCGCCAGGTCGCATCCGGCAGATGCGACCCACATTAGACCCAGCGTGGGAATTGGAGCGTCCAGTATTGGGACGAAATAGGAGAAATTCGTCGGCTGGAGGACGAGGCCCCGTTTCAAACGACAGCGGTTCACCTAAACTTTTGGCTGGTAAATATTTCCGCGAATCTGCGGGGTGCCATGCCGTTGCGGCCCGGGGTTTCAGCAGGCGCCGTAGGTCCATAATTGGCGATAAACTGAATTTAGGTCCAACAAGAGAATGCGATTGCGATGAGCGAACTATGTGATTTTGGGTTGATTGGTCTGGCGGTGATGGGCGAGAACTTGGCTCTGAACGTTGAAAGCCGCGGATATCGAATCGCAGTTTACAACCGCACGACAGATAAAGTCGACAATCTGGTGAACGGCCGCGCGAAGGGGAAGAATTTCGCCGGCTGCCACTCGATTCAGCAACTGGTTGCGTCGCTTCGCAAGCCGCGTTTGGTCATGATGTTGGTAAAAGCTGGCCCAGCCGTCGACGAACTGATCGAACAACTGTTGCCCTACCTTGAGCCGGGCGATGTGGTCATCGACGGCGGCAATGAATACTATACGAATACTGAACGCCGGACTGAATACATCGAGAGCAAAGGATTGCTGTATATAGGTACCGGTGTTTCGGGCGGCGAAGAGGGAGCGCTCAAGGGCCCCAGCCTAATGCCCGGAGGCAGCAAAGCCGCTTGGCCGTTGATCAAGCCGATTTTCCAAGCGATCTCCGCCAAGGTCGGTCCGAGGGAGGATATCCCTTGTTGCGAGTGGGTCGGAGCACGAGGTGCGGGGCATTACGTGAAAATGGTTCACAACGGCATCGAATATGGTGACATGCAATTGATCTGCGAGGCTTACCAGATTCTGAAGGACATCGCCGGACTGACGAACGATGAACTGTACGAAGTGTTCGCTGAGTGGAATCGCGGCGAGTTGCAAAGTTACTTGATTGAAATCTCGCGCGACATTTTCAGTGCCAAGGACGATCAACCGGGCAAGACAGGTTACTTAGTCGACCAAATTGTGGACTCGGCAGGCGCAAAGGGAACCGGCAAATGGATGAGCCAATTGGCGCTCGACCTCGGCGTGCCAAGTACCCTGGTCACCACCGCTGTTTATGCTCGCGGCTTGTCTTCCATCAAAGATGCTCGCATGCGTGCCAGCAAAATACTTTCCGGACCGAAATCGGGCGATAATCCTGAGTTTGCAGCGGCAGTCTCAAAAATGGTTGGCGACCGGAAGACCTTTATCGAGGCGGTTCGCATGGCGTTGTATGCATCGAAGATCTGCAGTTATGCCCAAGGGTTCGTGCAGTTGCAAGCGGCTAGCCAAGAGCACAAATGGGATTTGAACTACGGTGATTGTGCCTTGCTATGGCGCGGTGGCTGCATCATACGAGCTCAGTTCCTGGATCGCATCAAAGAAGCGTTTGACAAGCAACCGAACATGGAGAACTTGCTGCTCTATCCTTACTTCAAAGAAATCATCGATAAGTGCCAAGCGTCATGGCGAGCGGTCATCATGGCGGCGACGCAGTTGGGTGTGGCCACGCCGGCGTTCTCAACCGCGCTCAGCTACTACGACAGTTATCGTCGCGAGCGTCTGCCCGCGAACTTGCTGCAGGCGCAGCGCGATTATTTTGGGGCGCATACTTACAAACGGCTCGATATGGAAGGCACGTTCCATTCCGAGTGGCTGGAACTACGTAAGAAACCTAGTTAAGTTTTCATTTTAGGCTGCGTTTATGATGGGGTCTGACCCTTGGGAGAGGCTCAGCCCTTTTTAAACGCAGCTCACTGTGCACGACGCTCCGTTGTCGTGTTTGAATTTTGCGAGAGACTGTGTGATGGGCGCGACGGCGGAGCACCAGGGGCACACTGACTGCATGTAAAGGGATTCGCATGGCACACACAATGGTGATTTTCGGCGCGTCGGGGGACTTAACGAGCCGCAAGTTAATTCCGGCACTTTACAGTCAGTTCGAACGCGGTCGATTGCCGAAGATGACGCGCATCGTCGGAGTCTCACGCAGTGAGTTCAGCGACGACGAGTGGCGCAAGCAGCTGGGTGAATCGACTGAAAAGTATCTAAAAAAGAACTTTGATCCTGCGGTGTGGGAGAAATTCGCTGCGAACATTTTCTACGTCGCGGGCGACATTAACACGGCGGAAGATTTCGATCGGCTTGCCAAACGCTTGCTTGAAATCGAAGCCAGTGAGAAAGTCGATCGCGTTTACTACGTATCAACGATGCCGCAGTTATACGAGACCGCGATCGCTCAACTGGGTCGCGCGGGTCTGGCAGATGATTCCAACGGCGCCCGGCGCATTGTGCTGGAGAAACCCTTTGGGACCGATCGGGCCACTGCACGGCAATTGAACCAGTCACTGAAAAAGGTCTTCCGCGAAGATCAGGTGTATCGCATTGACCATTATCTCGGTAAGGAGACGGTTCAGAATATTTTGGTGCTGCGTTTTGGCAACACGATTTTTGAACCGCTTTGGAACCGCAATTACATCGACAATATTCAGATTACGGTAGCCGAAGAAGTGATTATCGGTCGTCGCGCCGACTATTACGACCGCTCGGGTGTGCTCCGCGACATGTTCCAGAATCATCTATTCCAGTTGATGATGGTCACGGCCATGGAGGGTCCGGTGAAATTCACGGCGGATCAAGTCCGCGATGAAAAAGTCAAAGTCCTACGCGCGGTCCGGCCGCTCAAAGGCGCTGACTTCGCGGATTGCGGAGTGCGTGGTCAGTACGAAGGCTACTTGCAGGAAGCCGGGGTTGCAGCCGATAGCCCAACTGAGACCTTTGCGGCGCTGCGAATGTATATCGACAACTGGCGCTGGAAGGGTGTGCCTTTTTATCTCCGCAGCGGTAAGGCACTGAGTTGCCGGACGACTCAAATTGTGATTCAGTTTCGCGAGCCGCCGCATATTTTGTTCGGTGAAGGGAAAAAGTCGAAGCCCCGCGCGAATCAACTGGTCATTCAAATTCAACCCGCTGAAGGCATTCAGATCCATTTTCAATCCAAGGTGCCGGAGCAAGAAATGAAACTGATGGAGAGTGCGCTCGATTTCCGTTTTGATACGTCGACGAAAGAGCACCCCGACGCTTACCAGCGGCTGCTGCTCGACGCGCTCATTGGCGATGCGAGTTTGTTCGCCCGCAGCGACGAAGTTGAACTTGCGTGGGAGATCATCGATCCGATCATTGCCGCGTGGCGTAGTCCGGCTGCACCGACGATGCAGTCTTATCCACTAGCGGGTTGGGGGCCAGAGGCGTCGGCGGCTTGGATGGAAGCACAGGGGCGACATTGGTTTGATGTTTGCCCGGTAATCAGTTAGTCTAGGAGTCCACAATTTTCTAGGAGTCCACAATTTACTTGGAGTCAGGCAAATTTCTAGGAGTCAGGCAAACTCATTCGCGGGTCCCGCAAGGCAATAATTTCCAACACGATGGTCGGCACAAACGATATTGTCATTACGGGCCTGGGTTGTGTTTCACCCATTGGAATCGGCCATGAAGTGTTTTGGGATTCTCTCAAGAGCGGCCAATGCGGCATCCGGTTGGTGCATTGCATTGAAGGGGCGGAACGACGCGAATTCTATGGGGGAGTGATTAAGGATTTTGAAGGCAAGGTTTATGTTACGCCGCGCAAAGCGCTAAAAGTGATGAACCGTGAAGTGCAGACGGCTTATTCTGCTGCGCACTTGGCTTGGCAAGACGCGAAGCTAGCCGACGTGGAATTGGACGCGGATCGTTTGGGAGTCATTTGTGGTTCTGAGATGCTGCCTGGCGAAATCCAAGATCTAACCGGTGCCATTGCGAATTGCAGCATTCATGGTGAGATGCATCATGCACTTTGGGGACAACAATTCAATCGCGATATATTTCCCCTCTGGATGCTCAAGAACTTGCCGAATATGCCGGCCTGTCATGTTGGTATCGCGATCAATGCGCGAGGGCCCAACAATACCATTGTTGAAGAAGAGAACAGTGGCCTGCAAGCGCTGATCGAAGCGGCAATGATTATTGATCGCGATCAGGCTGACGTGATGGTCGTTGGCGCGGTGGGCGGTCGAGTCGCACCTACACGATTGATCTTTCGGCAGGTACCGATTTATCGCCAGCGCAACGCGCCAGTCGATACACCGCAAGGAGAAGGGTTGTGTGTACCCTTTGACCTTCGACGTTGCGGCGTGATTCCCGCAGAAGGCGCTGCCGCGATTGTACTCGAGCGTCGTAGCCATGCGGTACGTCGTGGTGCAAAGATCTATGGTCAGGTGACTGGATTTGCGAATCGGTTTGCCAAACCGACGGAACTCCATGCGGGTTCGCGTATTTCGATCGGCAACGCAGTCAAATCGGCGCTCAACATGTCTGAGATCCATGCGCGCGAGCTCGGAATGGTGGCAGCACAGGGGTATTCCGCTCCCCAATTGGACATCGAGGAAAGCCAGGCGATCGCCTCGGTCTGCGGCGACGTGCCCGTAACCGCATTCTCAAGTTATTTTGGCACTGCAGGGGCTGGCTGCGGGTTGCTCGAGCTGGTCGCCGGAGTGCTGGCAACTTCGAATGGACTGACGCTGCCTACGCTTGGTTATGCGCAACCCGATCCGGATTGTCCGGTTCGCGTGACAACGAAAACGGCCCGCATAACGAGCGACTATATGTTAAAACTGAGTTTTACGCCCTATGGTCATGCTGCCGCGGTAGTCGTTCGGTGCAACACTTAGATTTCTTGAAGTTAATTGTGGACGAGTCGAGTGTGTGTCCGTATCTCAACGGACAGACAGCGAGGATGCCGTTGAGTTTGCCGGACGGCAATATTACAGGCGACCAGTTTGACGCAATTCTTGCGGCTGGTTACCGCAGGTCTGGTTGGTTCTTCTATCGCACGCACTGCCAAGCGTGCCAAGCGTGCGAGCCATTGCGAATCGGAGTCGCAAACTTTACCGAATCGCGTTCGCTGCGACGTGTTCGGCGATTGGGTGATGAACATTTGCGAATGCAGGTGGCTGCACCCGTGCTAGATGATGAACGCTTACGGGTCTTCAATGCCCACCGCGCAGTTCGCAACTTGGATCGCGGCGAACCTGAAGCGGATGCAAGCGATTACTCCTCGTTCTTGCTAAATTCTTTTTGCGAGGTCTGGGAATTGAGCTTTTGGGACGGCGATAAATTGGTTGCAGTCTCAATCACCGATGTGGGCGAATGCAGCCTGTCGGCAGTTTATTGCTACTTTGACCCAGCCTACAGTTGGCTCAGTCCGGGCACCTATTCCATTCTCAATCAAATCAGCTTGGCCAGGAGAGATCACTACACTTGGTTGTATTTGGGGATGTTCGTGGCCGACAACGCACACCTCTGTTACAAGTCTCGGTTCGGCCCACACGAACGCTTGCGTGGGGGCCAATGGCAACCCTTCGCACCGATAGTCATCGATAAATCACAGGCCATGAAAACGACCCCCGACTCGCTTCCGATTTCGGAGATTGAATATGAATAAGGCGCAACTTGCCGGTTGGCTAACACTTGCGGTTTTCACCTGCGTGGGCGCAAGACCGTTGGTTGCGCAAACAGAAAAGACCAACTTCATCGTGGTATTGATCGACGACATGGGTTGGTCGGACCTGTCGTGCTTTGGCAACCAAGCGGTTCAAACCGAGAACATCGATCGTTTGGCCAAAGAGGGAATTCGCTTTACCAACTTCTATGTCAATGCACCGATATGCTCACCTTCCCGAACGGCGTTGACCACCGGGCAATACCCGCAGCGGTGGCGCATCTCCTCGTATCTGAGCGATCGAAAAGATAACTTGCGACGCGGCATAGCGAATTGGCTTGAACCCAGCGCGCCAACGCTAGCCAGATTCTTAAAGGCAGCAGGCTATGCCACGGGGCATTTCGGTAAGTGGCATATGGGTGGCCAACGCGATGTGGGGGAGGCTCCCTTGATCACCGAGTATGGTTTCGATGTGTCGCTAGCGAATTTCGAGGGCTTGGGACCTCGGTTGCTGCCGCTGTGCGATGCGCACGATGGTAAACCGCCCAAGAAGCATGCCTTGGGCAGCGATAATCTTGGCAACGGGATCATTACTTGGATGGATCGTGAAAAGATCACCCAGGGATTTGTCGACAGCGCGATTGAGTTCATCGGCCAGTCGCAGCGAGCGGGTCGACCGTTTTATGTAAACCTGTGGCCAGATGACGTTCATTCACCCTTCTTTCCGCCAGAATCACTGCGAAGCGATGAATCGAAACGAGCCCTCTACCATGGCGTCCTCAAAAATATGGACCAGCAGCTCGGTAAGTTGTTTGATTTTGTGCGCTCCAGCGATGAACTGCGAGAAAACACTTTAATTTTACTGTGCAGCGATAATGGCCCCGAAGCCGGCGCGGGATCGGCCCTTCCCTTGCGCGGACATAAAACGAATCTTTATGAGGGTGGTATTCGATCGCCTTTGATAGTTTGGGGGCCGACCTTTATCGACGAGAAGAAACGTGGCATGATCAACGATGAAAATTACTTCTGCGCATTAGATATCACCCCGTCGCTGGCGAGTATTGCGGGTGTGAAACTTCAAGAGGTTGCGGGCTTCGATGGGGAAGACCTCTCTGCAACAATGCTCGGATTGCAGCGTCGTTCACGGCGGTCACCCATCTACTGGCGACGTCCCCCTGATCGCCCTGGTACGAAACAAGAGGACTATCCGGATTTAGCCATGCGCGAAGGCAAGTGGAAATTGCTGTGCGAATACGATGGCGGAGAGCCCCAATTGTACGATTTGCATTTAGATCGTAGTGAGACGACAAATTTGGCCGAATCGCAATCGGCTACCGTGTCAAAAATGTTGGCAAAACTGACGGAGTGGCACCAAGGGATGCCAGCCGATCGTGGCCAAGAGTTAGAATCAGAGCCAGCCGCCGAAAACTAAGGACCAGCAGACCGAGATTGAGCACGTAGCAGCGGATCTCCGAGACGCTGAATTGTCCGAGACGCTGAATTGTCCGCCTAAGAGATGCGGATTCACGTGTTTGGCAAACTTTCAACGGTGAATTGCCTAAAGGCACGACAAGAACTGAGAGCTCGCATTACGGGAATTACAGTGCATGACCTTGCCGGTACACAATTCGATCGACTACCTCCAGTTAACATTGACGACCGGCATCGGTCCGCGCACTTTGGAAACGCTGTTGGCTCGATTCGGAACGGCGAGCGAAGTCCTGCAGGCCAGTCCCCAGGATTTGGCTGCGGTGGAGGGTGTTGGAGTTGTCATGAGCCGTCGCATTCGATCGAGCGAGTTTCGCGATTTGGCCCTGTCGGTGTTCAGTCTGTGCGAGGACAAAGCTGTTCGCATTTTGTTTCCCTGGGAGCTGGAGTTTCCAAGGTTGCTGAAAGAGTTGCCGGATCCACCGATGTTGCTTTATGTACGAGGGGATTTCGCCAGGACCGACGCGCTGAGCATTGCCATAGTTGGGACGCGGGGCGCGACTCAATATGGCCGCAGTCAAGCGGAGCGGTTTGCACGCGCGTTGGCTCGCGGCGGACTAACCATTGTCAGCGGATTAGCTCGTGGTATTGATGCAGCCGCCCATCTAGGCGCTTTGGAAGTAGGCGGTCGAACGATCGCAGTACTCAGCAGTGGCGTCGCTGAAATCTATCCACCACAACACGTGGAATTAAGCGAACGAATCGCAGTCAACGGGGTGTTGATGAGCGAAATGCCACCGGGCGCCAAACCTAAGAAGGGAATGTTTCCCCAGCGCAATCGCCTTATTAGTGGCCTGTCGCTGGGCACAATCGTCATCGAAGCAGCCGAGCGATCTGGGGCATTGATCACTGCCAGGCTGGCGGGTGAACAGGGCCGCGAAGTATTTGCTTTGCCGGGCATGGTCACTTCGCCGAACTCACGAGGTTGTCATCGCTTGATCAAAGACGGAGCCCACATGATCCAAGATCCAGAAGATGTGCTCGATGAACTGGGACCGATGGTGGAAGAGGTGATTCTGTCGCCAGATCAAACCATTCGTCATGCGGCAGAATTGCAGCTGAATGAGCAAGAAAGCGTGGTTTTACAAGCGATTGATTTACAACCAACCGATATCAACACGATTGTAGTGACAAGCGGTCTTCCCGTGCCGCGTGTGCTCAGTACGCTTAGCGTATTGGAAATGCGGAGACTGGTTCGTCGAGTCAGCGGCCAGTTGGTTCAGCGAATCTAGGCACTGGTTGAAAATCTTTAAGTTGCGTTATTCAGGTGCTGTGTGCCACTGGCTTTGCACAGCCAGTGGCACACTGACCCTCTCCGTATCGACCAAAGTTATCGACCCCATCATCGGTTTTCACGGTTCAGCCCGCGTTAAAAGCCGAAGTATAGCATATTTTTAATAAGGAATTTGGCGAGTTTGTCGCTTGACATTGACTCAATTCTCGGTCCCGGCGGTGCTATTGCGCGGCGATTGAAAAACTACGAGCACCGTAACGAGCAACTCGATATGGCTCGGGCGGTAGCCGCTGCCATGAAGGATCAGAAGCACCTCGTGGCCGAAGCGGGCACCGGCGTTGGAAAGAGCTTTGCATATTTGGTACCAGCGATTCTGCATGTAACCGCCAACCAACACGAGAACTCGCGGCCCGAAAGCGAGGTCGACGAGGTTGAGGAGGAGGAACCGGCCAGGCGCATCGTCATCAGCACGCACACCATCAGCCTGCAAGAGCAGCTCATGAACAAGGACTTGCCACTGCTCAATAGCGTGATCCCGCGCGAGTTCACATCCGTTCTCGTTAAAGGTCGCGGCAATTACCTCAGCCTCAGGCGGTTCGAACTGGCGCGCAAGCGGGCCACTGCGATGTTTAATGATACCGAGTTTGCTCAGTTGGAGCAGTTGCGACAGTGGACGAAAGAAACCACTGACGGATCGCTTAGCAGCCTGCCGTTTCGCCCTTCGGGGTCGCTTTGGGATGAAGTTTCCAGCGATTCGAGCAATTGCATGGGGCGCAAATGCCCGACCTACGAAAAGTGTTTTTATTACCGCGCGCGGCGCCGAGTGCAAGGTGCGCAGATTTTGGTCGTGAACCATGCGTTGTTTTTCACCGACTTGGCGATTCGCGATGAACTTGGCTGGGGCATTATCCCCGACTATGACGTAGCGGTACTGGACGAATGTCACACGATCGAATCGGTCGCGAGCGCGCATTTGGGGTTGAAGATCACCAACGGCCAAGTTCAATATACGCTGAACAAGTTGTACAACCCCGCCCTGGGACGCGGTTTGTTTGTGGCCATGGGTTTAGATCGTTTGTGTGAGCGCGTTCATAGTGCACACACGATGATCGACCAAATGGTCTTTGATCTCGATAATTGGATGGGCCGCGACCGCGACACGAAACGTGTTCATGAACCGAGAATCGTAACGAATTTGCTGAGTGAAATCCTGCATGAGTTGGGGGGCGCTTTACTAAAGATTGCGGACAATTCGGAGGACGCTTCTCAACGACAAGACCTTATGTCCGCCGCTAGTCGACTCGAATCGCTTTCCGGTGACGCGCGCGCCTGGATGGAACAAACGGACGGGGAGTGCGTTTATTGGTTGGAACGCAGCCTCAGCCGACGCGGCGACATGCGCATGGAAATGCATGCCGCTCCGATCGATATTTCACATCGCATGCGAGAGATGCTGTTTCAGCAAGTTCCCAGCGTCATCATGGCCAGCGCTACGGTGTCCGCCGGTCGCGAAGGTGGCTTTGAGTTCTTTCAATCACGCGTCGGAGCAACAGGTAGCCGGACGATTCAGCTGGGAAGTCCATTCGACTACAAACGCCAAGCGGAGATTATCGTTGTCGATGACTTGCCTGACCCATCCTCCAGTCGTCAGCAGTTCGAAGCGGCGCTACCCGATTTGATCAAACGCTATTTACTTCGCACAGATGGCCACGCCTTTGTGTTATTTACTAGTTATGGATTGTTGAGATCGACGGCGCAAAAGCTACAAGGCTGGCTGGCACAGCAACAGCTGGCACTCTACAGTCAAGCGGAAGGCACACCACGCGGAACGTTGCTTGAGCAGTTCAAGCAAAACCCTCGCGGTGCGTTGTTTGGTACCGACAGTTTTTGGCAAGGTGTGGATGTTCCCGGCAACGCCTTGACCAACGTGATCATCACCAAGCTGCCATTCAGCGTCCCCGACCATCCGCTGCTTGAAGCTCGACTAGAAGCCATTCGCGCGGCGGGCGGCAACCCGTTCCGCGACCACCAAATCCCCGAAGCGATCATCAAGCTGCGACAAGGCTTTGGGCGACTGATTAGAACCGCTGACGACGAGGGAATAGTGGTCATCCTCGACCCAAGAATCTCAACAAAACCTTACGGCAAGCTCTTTTTGAATTCGTTGCCAGATTGTAAAGTCACCTATGAATCGCATCGCAATTAGCCAATCGCATTTGAAATGGACTTGCATTCCGCATCGGCCCAAGGTCACTCTCGGCAAGAGTGACTCACGGTGGGTCTCAAGTGGGTCGCATCTGCCGGGTGCGACCGCGAGACGGCGCGAATGGCCGGAGTCGCGACAGCGACGGGCGCAATTGGATCATTTGCGTGCAGCCCCCAGCCCTGCGGATCTTGGTTAGAATAGAGGCTTTCAGGACGAACACGGACCACGAGGCAGATCGCATGCTCGCGAAAATTATCAGTGCAGGGCGGACTGATGTTGGCAAGAAACGCGACAACAACCAGGATCAATTCCTGATCGCCGATCTCAACAAATCGATGTTGGTTCAGTCCACTAGTTTGAATCTCGAGGCACAATCGCGACTCTATGGCATGTCGCACGGCAAGTTATTGATGGTCGCAGATGGCATGGGTGGCCATCAAGGTGGCAATCGCGCAAGTCGCATGGCCATCGACTTGCTAATCAATCAGCTGCTCAACAGCATGCACTGGTTTTCCAGCAGCCAAAGCGAAGAGGCGCAGCGCGAAGCTGGATTCATCGAAGATCTAAAGAAGCTCATGCAGCACGCGCACGAGGCGATTGAAAAAGAAGCCCGTGAAGAAATTGGTAAAAAAGGCATGGGTACAACGCTGACGGTTGCCTATGTGATTTGGCCGTGGATGTATGTGCTGCATGCAGGTGACAGTCGCTGTTACCTGCTGCGCGAGGGAGAACTGCGGCAACTAACGCGCGATCACACCGTTTCCAATCAGCTCGTTGAGAAAGGCGGTATGACAGCCGAAGAAGCGAACAACTCGCGCTGGAGCAATGTACTTTACAATGCGCTCGGTGCTGGAGCGGCGGAAGTGGTACCGGAAGTTCATAAAGTGGCCTTGCTGCCCGGTGATACGATCATGCTCTGCACCGACGGCTTGTATCGTCACGTTCGAGATAATGAAATCCGCAATTTGCTGGAAACGGAATTGGAGCCACCCGAGTCGTGCCGTTCGTTGATCGATTTGGCAAATTTTCGCGGTGGGCTCGACAACATTACCGCAGTGGTAGCTCGATTAGGAGCCCCCGAAGACAATTCGCGTCCGAAGACCAAGGTTGCCGCCGAGATAACCTTAGAGAGACTGCTGCGCGACACGACCGGATTCCGGCCCATTGTCCCGATACCCAAAGCGGATCCACCGAACGCATCGAAGTTGTCTGACACCGCCGAATTTGGCCTTAACAAACCTGATAATTCTCAGAAGTAGACTATGCAACTCAGCCGTGGGTCCGTATCGAACTTGCTTGAACAAATCGACGCATCCGACTTGAACGACATCAGTAAAATCGCGAAACTTTCATTACAACTAGCCAAACTGATCCAGCAGCGAGCCACGGAGCTGCAGACGCCAGCCGAACGACGACAACAAGCGGAACTGGATCGCATGATTCAGCATCCTCGAGACAAAGCTACCTTGACACAGATGACGGACCAGGCATTTCGCAGTGAGACGGCGGCGCGGGCTGTCGATCAGCTGGTTCATATCCTTGATGTTCAAGGCATCCCGCGATTCTTCAGTCCGCTCGACCGCACCATGCTGCGTGGCTTTCAATCGTTTGGCAGCTACTTGCCGGGGGTCGCGGTGCCGCTGGTCAAAGATAAGATGCGCAAAGAAACCGCCAACGTGATCCTGCCGGCTGAGCGCGAGATGCTGCGCGAACACTTGCATGCCCGCCGCGCGGAGGGAGTGCGCATGAATGTAAACTTGCTCGGCGAATCCCTGCTCGGCGAAGAGGAAGCCCAGCGACGCCTTGAAGCTTATCTCGGCGCTTTGCAGATGCCCGAAATCGAGTGCGTGTCGATCAAGATCTCGACGCTCTATTCGCAGATCACTCCGATCGCCCGCACGTCGACCATCAAAATGATCGCCAACCGACTTGAGTTGCTCTACCGTGCCGCCGCGCGTCATCAATTTGTAAAGCTGGATGGAACGAACGTTTCGAAGTTCGTCTATCTGGATATGGAAGAGTATCGCGACATGTCGCTGACGTCAGAAGTCTTTATGATGACCCTAGATCGGCCAGGTATGGAGCAAGTTCGAGCCGGTATTGCACTGCAAGCTTACATTCCGGATAGTTTTCTGATTCAGCAGCAGTTATCCACATGGGCTCGGCAGCGTGTTGTTAATGGGGGCGCCCCAGTAACGATTCGCATCGTCAAGGGTGCGAACATGGAGATGGAACGCGTTGAAGCGTCGCTTCGGGGTTGGCCTCAATCGCCCTACAAAGTCAAAATAGACACTGATGCAAACTATAAACGCATGGTTGCATTCGGATTGCGACCCGAAAATATTGCGGCGGTACGCCTGGGCATCGCCAGTCACAACTTGTTCGAAGTGGCGTTTTCGTTGCTTTTAGCCGCCAAGTGCGGAGCACTTGAGTTTGTGCAATTCGAGATGCTCGAAGGGATGGCCAATCATCAACGGCGTGCGCTGCGCGAACTGGTCGATAACTTGCTCTTATACGCACCGGCTTGCAAGCATGAAGATTTTATCCATGCCATCGGCTACCTAGTCCGCCGCATGGATGAGAACACGGGTCCCGACAACTTTTTACGTCACGCATTCAAGATCGAAGTCGACAGCCCCGATTGGCAGCAGCTTGAAAAGTTGTTCATCGCCTCTGTCGAACGCATGGAGCAGGCATCGAGCGCCCCGAATCGTGTGCAAAATCGGCGCCAACACCCCGCACAACCGGCTGCACCTGAGACGTGGCGGCTGCTCACTAATGAACCTGACACCGATTTTTCATTGCCGCATCATTCCGAATGGGCGCAGTCGATTGTCGCGCACTGGCAACCCAAATGCGACAGCCTGGCGGCCGATATCCCCTGCGTGATTGGCGGAGCGGACGAAGCAGGCGAGGGCGCGAATTTTGAATCGCTCGACCCGTCGCGGCCTCATGTTGTCGTAGCGCGATATCGGCAAGCAAGTGAGCGACAACTGAAACGCTGTATCGACGCCGGAATGGCTGATCCTGCTGGCTGGCGACGGCTGGCGGCCGAGGATCGCTACCAGCTGCTGCGCCGTGTGGCTCAGGAGCTACGTGTGCGACGAGCGGATCTGATCGGCGCTGCGTTGGCCGATGGCGGCAAGACAATCATGGAAAGTGATCCAGAGGTCTCGGAAGCCATCGATTTTGTCGAATTCTACGCGAAGACAGCCATCGAATTGCAAACCCACGCGAAATTGAACGCTCGAGCGCGCGGTGTGGTGGTCGTCATCAGTCCCTGGAATTTTCCAGTGGCGATTCCATGCGGTGGGATCGCTGCCGCACTTGCTGCCGGCAACACAGTGATTCTCAAACCGTCCTCCGATACCGCCTTGCCAGCTCGCGTACTTTGCGAGTGTTTTTGGGCGGCGGGCGTTCCGCGCGAAGCCTTGCAGTTTGTGGTCTGTTCAGGCGTGGACGCTAGCCGGCACCTGTTAGCTGACCCACGAATTCAAACCGTAATTCTGACCGGCGGCACCGAAACGGCGCTGCGAATTCTGGCGGCTCGACCGTCGCTGCGGTTGTTGGCTGAAACTGGCGGAAAGAACTGCACGATTCTTTCGAGCCTCAGCGATCGCGAATTGGCGATTAAGAGTATCTTGCATTCAGCATTCTCGCATGCGGGTCAGAAATGCAGCGCAACCAGCCTGCTCTTACTCGAAGAAGAGGTCTTTCATGACAAACACTTCCGCGACGGCTTAGTCGATGCTGTTTCTAGCCTCAAGGTCGGCTCGGCTTGGGAATTGCGAACCAAAATGGGGCCGCTGATTCGACCGCCAGACGGCGCTCTGCTTCGCGGGCTCAAGGAACTTGAGCCGGACGAAGCTTGGGCTGCGATGCCGCGTGTGTTCGATGAGAATCCGTGCTTATATTCGCCAGGTGTTAAATGGGGTGTTTCCGCGGGTAGCTTTACACATATGATTGAATTGTTCGGACCGGTGCTCGGCGTGATGAAGTACCGTACACTGCAACAAGCCATCGATATGGTGCATCAAACCGGATACGGATTGACCAGCGGCCTTGAAAGCCTGGATGATCGCGAACAAGCGTACTGGTCCTCGCGGTTGGTCGCTGGCAATCTTTACATCAATCGCTCTACTACCGGTGCGGTCGTTTTGCGACAGCCGTTCGGCGGCATGGGCAAGAGCGCCTTAGGCCCGGGCATTAAAGCTGGGGGACCAAACTACGTTGTGCCACTAATGGAGTTTGCCACGATCGACGAAACTCAGCTGACTGCTGCAAAGGAAACAAGCTTAAGCGAAGCGCCGGAGCTCGAGTCGTTATCCGCATTTTGGCAATTGTTGAATGATGAAGAAAACGCCAATGCGAAACGGATGCAGGCTCAATTGACCGATGCCCAGTGGGCCGTGCTGCAATCTGCTCTGCTCGACTACGATCAATTCGCGATTGCAGAGATTCGGCAAAAGCATGACACCCTGCGATTGATCGGCCAAGATAATTTTCGCTTGTACCAACCGATGCCGCACATGCGCATTCGGGTAAGCACCGCGGATTCGTTGCTGAGTATCATCGCCAGAGCCGCCGCAGTGATCGCCGTCGGCGGTCGCGCGACCCTGAGTCACGCAGAAGGTGTCCAAGTGGATTCGCTCAAGTTGCTCGAAGCGCTGACGCGCGAGTGGGCGGCAGATCTAGAGTTCGTCGAAGAGAGCGACGGTGAGCTAGTTGAAGCCATCCGCGAAAAGCAAGTAGATCGAGTGCGATATGCACTACCCGCCAACGTGCCACCTGCCGTTCGCCAAGCCGCTGAAGAACAGTTCATCTACATCGCCGATGCGCCCGTCAGCCCATGTGGCCGCATTGAATTATTGTGGTACGTCCGCGAACAGAGCTTGTGTGTCGACTACCATCGCTATGGCAACCTAGGATTCCGCGCTACGGAGAACAGATCCGAACCTGCTTAGTGACTAGTCTTGAGTTCGCAGCACAAATTGAGGTTCAGTTTCTGTGGGAACAATTCGAACGAACTTTCGGGTTGCGGGAATTGTCCAAGCGGTTGGGTTTAGGCCATTTGTGTGGCGGTTGGCACAGGAACTTGGTTGCTCGGGTGCTGTCGGCAATGATTCGAGTGGAGTCTTCATTGAGATTCAGGGTGCCGAGGAGCAAGTTGCAGAATTTCGGCGACGATTGACCAACGATGCTCCTACTTCGGCACGCATCGCCAAAGTCGTCGCCACGCCTTGCATGCCGGTAGACAGCGAAAGCAGCTTTCATATCGTGGCCAGCCGCCACGCAGAGAAACCTGTCGCTGGGGTTGCACCAGACATGAGTGTCTGTGACGAGTGCCTTGACGAATTGAACGACCCGAGTAACCGACGCTTTGGTTACCCATTTATCAACTGCACCAACTGCGGACCGCGGTTTACGCTCATTGAATCGTTACCCTACGATCGGTCACGGACTACGATGCGCGGTTTTAAGCTCTGTGAGACGTGCCGTCAGGAGTATGAGACACCGGCGGATCGCAGATTTCACGCCGAGCCCAACGCTTGTCACGCCTGCGGCCCAAAGATCTGGATCGTTGATTCAAACGAGCAGTACGCTGAATTCCATGCTGTTGAAATCAATGGAACTGAGGCATTGGATAGCGAGGCCGAACGTGTTCGAACTCGCGGTGCGTTGGAATCCGCGCGGGGGAGGGTCGCGCAGGGGCAGATTGTTGCTATTAAAGGTGTTGGTGGTTTTCATTTGGCGTGCGATGCAACCAATCTCCGCGCCGTGCAAAAGCTCCGCCACAGAAAGAGGCGACCCGACAAGCCGTTGGCAGTTGGAGAGTCTAGCAGCTTTAGCATTTCAATCCTCAAGTAGTTCGGTTGTCGCGTATCCATTTCATTGGGAACAGGCCGGTTCGTGGGAATTGCATTTGGGAGAGATGTTGCGACAACTGATTGCGGATTACCAGGCAGGGACGGATCCGGGAGTCATGGGAGCGAGGTTTCACGAGACTCTGATGCAGGCAACTCTTGAGATTTGCGTGGCTGCACGAACGGAAACTGGAATTGAAACCGTTGGGCTTACGGGCGGGGTGTTTCAAAACCTTTTGCTGACACGTCTGATTCGAACAGCGTTAGAAAGCAGCGGTTTCAGTGTGTTAACGCATCGCCAAGTGCCACCGAACGATGCGGGACTTGCGCTAGGGCAGGCGGTCATTGCCAGAGCGCAATGGAACGCTAAGTGTTTGAGACGGCCATAAAATGAGTTGATCTAGGTGAGTCCTGCCGCTGTTGATACTTGAGCCAGTTGCGAGCGCATTGTTTTCATGTAGTGGATCCATGCGGACAATCCCAACCCAGTTTTGGCTGAAGACTCGATGATCTTCAAACCTGGACGAACACTCTGAATATTTTTGAAGGCATGGGCGCGATTGAATTCGCACACTGAGGCTAGGTCGCACTTGGTTATGATGGCGACGTCTGAGGTGTTAAACAAGCCTGGATATTTAAGCGGTTTGTCTTCGCCTTCTGTGACCGATAGCAATGCGGCACGCACCGATTCCCCCAAATCCCAACTCGTCGGGCAGACTAAATTGCCGACGTTTTCAATGAACAGATAGTCAAACGCTTTCAAATCCCATCCGTCGAGATGCGCCCGAACCATATCCGCTTCCAGATGACACAATCCGTGGGTCATGATCTGTCGGACTGGCGCTCCGCTTTCCGCCAATCGCCGCGCATCGTTGTCAGTTTCCAAATCGCCAACGACCGCCGCAACACCGACTCCTTCGGAAACGAAATGTCGCAACGTCTCCCGCAAGAATGTGGTCTTGCCTGTCCCAGGGCTGGAAACCAAATTTACCACCAGCACGCCGGCTTCGAGAAACTCAGCTCGCATCGCGCGTGCCAGTTCGTCGTTCTTCTTAAGGATTCTGGTGCGCACTTCGAGAATTCGCGGCTTGATCACTGAGATGATCCCTTAGTTAAAACCAATGAATGCAGCGATGGTGTTCTTCATCAACTTTTGTAACCCGCAGCGCAAGTTTCGAAGTAGCGTTATTCTATATTCCCTGAGGGAATGAAGACATGAGCCGCTGGTGAGCGCAGCGTCACGACCGCAGCGGGGCCGAGGTCAATTGGGCGAACACCCGCTGGCCGGTTTCCACCTTGGTGAACAGCCGGGGCTTGTCGGAGACTTCGTCTTCGGGCTTGACGATCTTGCGAGCGAACAGCTCGAGCCGCTGGTCGTCGAGCGTACAACCTTCCCAGCTTACCAGGATAAAGGTTTCTTTGGCGAAACGCTCGCG
>JANLQO010000336.1:0-5230 GCA_031367855.1 Planctomycetia bacterium
GTAAAAAATCCTTTCAACTGGGTTTGCAGTTCGCTAGCATCAGCATGCTGGAGTTGAAACACGGCGAATTGAGAATTCGGTTCAACGGGTTGATCCAGCTTCGTGACAAGTTCTCGCGCTGCTTTGATGGCTTCGCCCCAACCAATCACTAGTAGAGCATTCGGTTTTACGATCGCCTTGACCGTGACTCGACCTTGTCGCGTGCCGACCAATTTCTCTTGTGTTTCGAGGATTAGTTTGGCAACGGAATCCGAGTTGATATGCTCGAGTGGAATGACTTCGATTTCAGCTTGAATTAGTCGACTGGCTTCGTCGAGCTGTTTGATGATGTCGGCCAGGTCGTTCAGTTGCTGATCGCGACCGCGCAAGATAATCGCGTCGATTTCCGGCAACATTTCAACTTGTACACCCTCGAATTGCTGCAACGGCAGGCTGGGCGTTTGGAACGGCTTGGAGGGATCGCTGGGGGTAGGATTAGGTTTAGCCGGCGTTTCCTCCTGCTGGGCAGAAGCAAATTGCATGCGACGCAATCCTAAGAAACTGGGCACATTGAACTTGCCGATTGCCGACTGGGCAATGACCGGTGCAGGCATGATTGCAGATCTAGTCAGTGAAACTTGACCATTGTCGTTGAGCGGTACGATGCGAACGAGTTTGTCGTTCGAGGGCAAAGCGAGGGCTGCAACGATGTTCGCGACATCATCGGTGAGCGCCGCAGGACCTTGAACCACCATTCGCTGTTGCGCAGCCACAAAATCGACGACAACCACTCCAGTATTCAGTCGCAACTCGATGCGATTTGGATTGGCTGGATCGGCGGCAATTCTGCCTTGAAACAATCGTATGAGCGACGCTTGCAGCAACCCCATTTGCGACGCCGATACACTGATGTCTCGTCGGGCGGATTCGAGCGATTGCTGGCTTTGCGCATGTGTCAACGCAGCTGCAAACTGAATTAGCATGCATATGCTGGCAGCGACCGTTGTTATACGTGTAGGCATCCATGCTCCCATACGGACTTTCTTCCTGCGACCTTCCAACTTGGTCAAGGACAGGAATCGCTGTTAGGCTCATGAGCGTTTGGTTGGTGGGACTATTCGCGAAGCTACATGCGACAGTAGGAAATCGAATTCCAAAGGTCAAGGTGAACCCCGCGTTAATCACGTGCGAGAGGGTCGCCCGTCAATTCGTTGAACGAGTCTGCCAATATGCATGCATAGCGGCGTACCCCAGATTGACATTGGTAAGTGCATGCTCCTTGCGGTCCGACAGCCGCAACGCATATAAATTGCGAATTCCGTTTCTTTTTGATCCGTAGACTATCCAGTTGCCGTCCGGGGATGGTTTGGGATGATAGTGCAACGTTCCTTCTGCGGATGTCGTGAGTCGAACCGGCTGCCCATCGAGGGCGATCTGAAACAACTCAACATTGTCACCCACTTTGGCTGTATAGAAAACGGTTTGGCTATCCATAGACCAGACCGGGACGTCACTGCTGCCATGGTGAAAATCGGGCACGTCAAGAAACTCGATCACGCCCCGATAACCACCTCGATCGGCCAGCTTTTTCAACCCTTTACCGTCAGCTTGAACGACATGTGGATGACAGTTGTAGTGCTCGCCCGAAACAAACATTAGCCATTTTCCATCAGGCGACCACGACGGGGCGAAGTCGAAAGCGTGGCCCGTTTTGATATGCTGCCGATTCCAACCGTCGGCATCGGCGAGGTAGACTTGATAGTTCTCATGGTAAGAAATCCGCGAGCCATCGGGTGAGCTGCTAAATCCATACGCAAAGCCGTTTGACTCTTTGGTCAAGTCGGTTTTGTTGCGTCCATCGCGATCCATGCGAAATGGTTGGGAGTTGCCGCCAATCAGCGCCGTGAACCCAAGCTTTGTAGGGTCATTCTGCCAGTAGAACAAACCCGCGTTATGGAAACTCACGCGATCCACGGCGGTAACGTTGTCTGCTTTACCAATCGCAATATTAACGAGAAAGGAATCGTAAAGCCAACCCTCGGCCGTGAAGCGAAACGTTTGGTGCTCTTCTTCCCACCGAGCATTCTCATCGCTTTCCCAGCCTCGACCGATAACGGCAGTTTTGCCATCCGGAGACCAGCCGGCAAACTGCGTCCACGACCCGGCCTCGTCGGCCAACTCAGAAGCAATTGGCTTTCGCTGCGTTCCATCAGCTTTGACTACCATCGCCCGGTTCGTGCGACAGTTCACATGTCGCCCACCCGGCAGATTCGTTCGGTGCTCGTTGTAGCCAATCATCAAGTCGGGCGGATTCTTTTCCTGCGACACTACCGAACTACATAGACTCAGTAGATATACGATCAAGAGGTATGCGCAGCGGTTTATCATCCGGTGAAACTCAAGTTGAAAGTTTTGTACATGCCATTCAATCGGCTCATTTAGCTCGTTTGTCCGATCAGCCACCAGTTCAGATTATCATTGGAACCACGGCTTTTGGGGATCAAAAAACAATGAATTAGAAAAGTCAAACAGAACGAGCAATATTCTATCCGCCCAGCGTGTTATCAGCCCAGTGTGTGATCAGCCCAGTGTGATAGTAAATTGTAACCCCACGCGTTCATGGTCGCATCCGGCAGATGCGACCCACCGTGGGTCACTCTTGCCGAGTGTGACCTTGCGCCTGATGGTAATGCCTAAAAATGCTTCACAGCGTTGGCCGTTGGCCCTACGATTAATATCACCTTTCTTTCCCAGGCCGTTGGCCTGAGCTAAGTAAACGAACGGGACTTTGTCCCTAATGGTTCAGACCACCCCAGTTCCGCTCTCACGATTTTTGTCGTTACTAGGTAATCAATTCGCTGAGTACGCGACCGTGAACATCGGTCAAACGGCGATCGATGCCGTTATTGCGATAGGTTAGTTTAGTGTGATCGATTCCAAGTTGATGGAGGATAGTGGCGTGAATATCGTAGCCCTGCGTCGGGTTGTTTCGATCCAGCGGCTTGTAGCCCCACACATCGCTTTCACCATAAGTGACGCCACCTTTGATTCCGCCGCCGCATAACCAATTGGTGAACACGAACGGATTGTGATCGCGACCCTTACCGGCTTGAGACGAGGGCATACGGCCGAACTCCGTGGTCCACAGGATGATAGTATCGTCGAGCATTCCGCGCTGCCCGAGGTCCTGAATGAACGCGGCACAGCCACGCGCCATCCCTAACGCTAGTGGCCCATGGTCACGTTCGACGTCTTCGTGCGAGTCCCAGTTGCGGCGCGGGAAGCCGTTGTCATTGCCGCTCCAAATCTGCACAAAGCGAACCCCACGCTCAAGCAACCGCCGTGCGGCCAAACACTTTTGACCGAAGTAAAAGGTCTCTTCGTCGGCGTTGATCTCCTTAGCCCAAGTTTGCGGGCCGCGATCGAGTCCATAGAGCTTCATCGCGTGCTCCGGTTCCGTTGAAAAGTCAAGCGCTTCGGGGGCGGCGAGCTGCATCTTGGCGGCGAGTTCATAGCTGCGAATGCGGCCTTCTAGTCGCGGATCCCCCAATCGCTCCGCCGCATGCTCGTGGTTAAGCCGACTCATGAGAGCTTGCGAAGCTCTCTCACCACTTTCCGTAATGTAGGAACCACTGCGATGCGGAAATAGGTCGGCGATCGGTTCACTCCGACCTGGATAGATGATCGTGCCAGCGTGCTGAGCTGGTAAGAACGCGGCATCCCAGTTCTTTACACCGTTCGAGCCAAAGCCGCGATGATCGGGCAATACAACGAAACTCGGCAGATTCTCGTTGATCGAACCGAGGCCATAGCTGACCCAACAACCCGCGCCAGGAAAACCTGGAAGCAAGAATCCAGTCGATTGCTGAAGTGTGGCGGCGCTATGGACACCCGACTTGCTGACCATGTTGTGTACGAAAGCCATTTGGTCAACGACGGACCCCAGTGGCGCGACGATATCGCTGAGCATCTTACCGGATTCGCCATAGGGTTTGAAATCCCAGACCGGTTTCAACCAGGGGCCCAGACCGTTTTGAAACGCTTCGACAGGTTCGCCGAAATCGCTTGCCTGGCCATGATGCTTTATCAACTCAGGTTTGTAATCGTATAGGTCGATATGGCTCGCGGCGCCTGACATAAAGAACTGAACGACGCGTTTGGCTTTGGCAGGGTGATGAAGGCCACTCGTCAGGCTTTTTGGCTGTCCCTCACTGGCATGTCTTTCGCTGGCATGTCTTTCGCTGGCCGACAACCTGCCTTCGCTGGCAAGCATCGAAGCGAGTGCAATTCCACCCAAGCCACCGCCTGATTCAAACAGGAATGATCTTCGTGATTGCATGATTTAGGACTCAATCTACAAAAGTAAAAGCGTTCAAGTTCAATAGCACGCGACAGAGGTACGGCAAGCCATTTGTTTTTGCGAATTCGATCAATGGCTGCCGATCCGCATCCGCAGGCGCGTTGCCCAGAGCGAGTCGGTATGCACGATCGACTTGGCTCTCAATATCGGGAGATTCGCTGGCCACGCGTTCTGCAAAGTGTTTGGATTGACTGAGCATGAAACCATTATTGAGCAGCGCTAACGCTTGGATCGCTGACAAACTCTCGTTGCGTTTGTCGACGCGCATGGATGGATCTGCACAATCGAGAGACGTCATCCAGGGTTGCGTTTGCGAGCGAACAATAAATCGATATACGGATCGGCGCCAAGTCTTCGTATCCTCTGGATCGGCCAAGCCATATTCGTAATGCGGCGAATGCTCCGGATGTTCAACCACAAAATCCTGCCAGCCCGGTCCGCCCATCGTCGCGTCGAGTTTTCCGCTGACAGAGAGCACTGAATCGCGTATCGCTTCAGCTTCGAGGCGACGACGATTCTGCCGCCAAAGCAGCGTGTTATTCGAATCGAACTTTTCGCCTTCAGCGTGACTCGCAGACGATTGGCGATACGTCGCGCTCTTCACGATCAGCCGGTGCAGATTCTTTAGAGAGCCGCCACTATCGCGAAATTCCGCTGCCAACCAGTCCAGCAACTCAGGATGTGAGGGCAATCCCCCGTTGCGACCGAGATCATTCGGTGTATCCAAGAATCCCCGGCCAAAGTGATACTGCCACACTCGATTTACAATGCTGCGCCAGGTTAATGGATTCGATGCATCGGTAATCCAATGGGCGAGCGCCACGCGTCGCTGACTTTCATCTGCATCTAAAGGCAAATCAAAACGAGCGGGGCGAAAGGTGAGCGACGACA
>JANLQO010000197.1:0-6453 GCA_031367855.1 Planctomycetia bacterium
CAGAAGGTGCCGAACTTTGCAGCGAGGTTGGCCGAGAGCTCGTTGCTCGCGCAATAGACGAACACATCGTTTTGATTGACCGACGAATTTAGGCTTCCGCCTTCCAGCGTAATCACCCGCCCGTCCTCCATGTTCATGACCAGCCCGTCTTTAGGTGCGTAGGTCAGAATGCCGTCGCGCGGGTCGCCCCGAACGCCATCAGATTCCCGTCCCCGAAAATGGGAGAGGGGTTGCAGCATTAGTTCGCATAGATATTTCAGTTGGTTGAATCAAAACAAAGCGAAAGCGACCGAGGTGACAACCTCCGCAGCAGCGGGGACGAAGGCGGGCGAGCCAGAGGCTCTGGCCGTAAGGCCAGCCTCGGCGACGCGGGAATTGACTGCGATTCAGCGGGAGTTGCAAGGATTTCACTCATTTGCGTTTGATATCGATATGGCCGATGTTTCCGGCGGATCTATTCGATTGCAAGACCTGCGCGGAAAAGTAGTCATCGTAGATCTGTGGGGTACTTGGTGCGGTCCATGTCGACGCGTGATTCCCCATTTGGTGAAGCTGCAGAAATCGCATTCGCAAGACGTGCAAGTCATCGGCCTGTGTAACGAACGCACTCAGGATGTACGAGCCGCGACTGCAAGCTTGACGGCTGCGATCGACGAATTCGGAATCAACTATCCGTGCGCTCTGATCGACGACAAAACCGTTCGAAAGGTGCCAGATTTCAGCGGTTATCCCACCCTGCTATTTATCGATCGCGCTGGAACAGTGCGTATGATGACAGTCGGCGTCAAACCCCAAGCCTATTGGGATTCGTTGCTGGCTGAGTTGCTGGCGAGTTAGGCCAGATTTTGTCGGCAATCCTCTTGTTGAAATCGCTGAGGTAGGCAAAGCTTTACGTCGACGCTCGTCGATTACGAAAACTGTCGATTAAGAAATCCTTGTGCACGAAATTCTTGTGCCGAGCCCTCTTTGGTAAGTCTAAGCGAAACGCAACTATGACAAACTCAATCCAGACTTTTAGCGGTAAAGTTGCCATCGTAACCGGAGCAGCCCGCGGTATCGGTGCTGCTTGCGCTCGCGCTCTTGCGGCGGGCGGGGCACACGTTGTCGTCAACGATATCCTTCAACCCGACGAAGTAATGGCCACGATTCGCGACGCTGGTGGCAGCGCGTCAGCGGGTGTCGCAGATGTGACTGATCGCCAGGCCGTCGATGGCGTCGTTGCGGATACCGTTAAGAAGTTTGGTCGGTTGGACGTCTTAGTCACCAACGCTGCCTACAGTGACCGCGAGTTATTCTATCGAGCCAATCTGGAGGGCTTTGAACGGACGATTGAGGTCTGTATGTGGGGACCGTTCAATTTTCTGCGCGCGGCGGCTTTGGCTATGATCGACCAGGGTCAAGGCGGCGCGGTGGTCTGCATCAGTTCTCCGCATGCTTACAAAGCGATTCCGGGCGCAATGGCTTATAACATGGGCAAAGCCGCGCTCGATCAGATGGCTCGCACCGCCGCTTGCGAATTGGCTGAGCATCGCATCCGAGTCAACATTGTGCATCCAGGCTGGACCGATACACCAGGTGAACGTAAGTTTTTTTTCGAAGATGAATTGAAAGCCCGAGGGGGCGAATTGCCTTGGGGACGCTTGGCTCAGCCCGACGAGATCGCTCGCGGAGTTGTCTTTTTGTGCGATCCTGCCAGCGACTATATCAACGGCACCACGATTTCGATCGATGGCGGTGCATTGCTCCCGCACGAACAGATGTTTCGAACCAAAGAACGACCCGCTTAGTTTCGCCCAGCTGCCAATTCGCAAGGCATCAGTGACGACTTCGAGAAGCCCGATCAGGTGTCGCCGCTAAACGATTGACTGAAATCAATTTAGAACCGCACTGTCACTGATACGGCTAGGGCATCCAAAGCTACTTGACTGGTCACACTGCTGTTGGGGACGGGGCCGCTTGGAGTTTGGATTGCTCCCGTAACATCGTTTTTGAATGCGTGTGTATACGCCCAAGAAAGCGCCGATGACTGAGTAATCTGCGCGGTTGACCCTAGATAGATAAAATGTTGAGTAATCGTTGGCGACGCGAAATTAAACCCTGCAACCGCTTCGGTAATGGGATTCTGATTAAAAGAGTAGCCGGTACGCAACGCTAATTGGTCCGTCAATTGATGTTGGGCACCACAGGACATTGCAAAGATGCTACGCCAGCCAAGACCTCGTAATGCACCGCTCGAATTAAAACCGGAATCTCTAAAGCCCTTAGCGTTCTCGTAGTCGAAATACCTCACGTCGACGGCGATTATGCTTCTTTCAAATCCGTTAAATGCGATGCCAGTCGTCATGATGAATGGATATTCTAAACCGACGGTGCGAGTAAATCCGATGCGTCGTAATCGCATTATTTCGCCAATTTGCGGAAAAATACAAAAAACCGAATTTAACGATTACATCGGAATTAACGACCACGAAAATTAGCTAATAATTCTACTGCTCAATGGAAGTCCATGGTTTTTCGCGTTGTTGTTGTTACTTTCCTTGAGAGTGTGCGTAATGTTGTGAATGGGCGACCTTCCCAGTAGACTGTTCGTACCTTAGTTTTCAACGGGTTTTTGAAACGAACAGCAGTCCCCCATGTCGCAGTTTCCGACGAACGATTTTGTTGCATCGAATCGCTTTGAAATTCGTCGTCAAATTGGCATTGGAGGAATGGGTGTTGTCTACGAAGCCTTCGATCGTCAACGAAATGAAGTTGTTGCGCTCAAAACAATTCGCCAAATCACTCCAGAATCAGTCTATAGATTAAAGCGAGAGTTTCGCACACTTGCTGATATAACGCATCCCAATCTCGTACGACTCTATGAATTGTTTTCCAGTGATGATGGCAACTACTTTACGATGGAGTTCGTAGCCGGTATCGATTTTCTTAGCTTCGTTCGAGGTTTTTCACAACTCCAACGCGATCATAGTACCGAGGGACAAGCAACACATTCGACGGACAATGGCTTCGAAGCGATCAAGGGGGAATCCGGTGCATGTACTGTCCCCCTAACTCCAGATACTTCGGCCCACGACGCATGGCAGACCGTTTTTTTTCCCATTTTCAGCTTTGACAACCTTCGGAGTGCATTGCGGTCGTTAAAAGAGGGGATTGAATGCCTTCATCTTGGAAATCAGCTTCACCGCGATATTAAACCTACCAACATTTTGGTAACTAGCGAAGGACGAGTTGTTCTTCTAGATTGCGGGTTAGCGCTGAACGCAGACAGTGATTCGAACGCAACGGGCGGGGTAATCGCTGGAACCTACCCCTATATGTCTCCCGAAACAATGCGCGGGCGCGCGACTTGGACCGGCCAGTGATTGGTATTCGGTTGGGGTAATACTCTACGAGGCCCTAGTGGGCGAACGCCCCTTTACGGGCAACGTTATGGAAGTCGTCATTGCGAAGCAACGCTCGGAACCGATACGCCCATCGAATCGAAGACCTGACATTCCGTACGATTTAGATGAACTTTGTATGCGTTTGCTCGAGCGTGACCCAACACTTCGAGCTAATGGTGACGACATTGCCAAGCTTTGCACAACGGCAACCGGCCAGCGACCCCCGAAAGAAATTCGTTTCACCCGGACGACAAAGCAGCACTTTGTTGGACGAACCAGTGAGTTGGAAGTCCTACATACGGCGTTTCGAGATGTTGCCACACAGCAGTCGGTTGTGGTACTGATCAAGGGAGAGTCGGGTTTAGGTAAATCCACTTTAGTTTCACATTTTCTCGACGATGTAAGACTAACAACCGAAGCCGTGGTCTTATGTGGTCGATGTTACGAGCGGGAGTCCCTTCCCTTTAAGTCGATTGATGACTTGATCGACGAGCTCGCCAAGTACTGGATGCGATTGCCAGTTGTGCGAGCCGCCGAATTGCTGCCGCGTGATATTGGAATTTTGTCTAGACTTTTTCCGACATTGCAACGAATTGAGGCGGTGGCGAATGCACCCACGCGGGGCCTCGTTCCGCTGGATCAAAAAGAGTTGAGACGTCGTGGTTTTGCTGGATTGAAAGAACTGTTAGGTCGAATCAGTGATCGTGCACCTCTGATATTGTTTATCGACGACCTGCAGTGGGGTGACCTGGATGGCATGTCACTTCTAATGGATTTGTTGTGCCCACCTGATCAGCCTCCATTACTACTGATCGTGAGTTATCGCGATGAGGCAGCGCTCGACAGGGGGGTTGTTAACTCATTCCTTTCCTCGCCACAGTTATCCATGAATGAAGTTTCGGTTCGTCGCCTGGATTTGACCCCGTTGGACGATCAAGCGTCGCGGCAATTAGCCCTTGCACTCACCGAAGACGGCACGGAAAGTGCGATTTCTTTTGCGGCCAGCGTTGCCAAAGAGGCTGGAGGTAACCCTTACTTCGTCGACGCATTGGCAAGGCTCTGGCAAACTAGCGAACATAAGGAGGCGCTCCATCTGTCATCCAGCGTGAGCCTGCTGGAAGTAATTTATACATGGATCAGTTCGCTGAGTGAAATAGAACGAAAAATTGTTGAAATCATCGCCGTGGCAGGCCACCCGATGAGTGAGATAAACTTGACTAAGTGCGAGATTTTTCATTCGTCAATCCGAGAATCCCTAAGACGCCTTTGTACTGAGCGATTGCTGAAAACTATCGGGTCGGGTGATTGCTATGAGCCATTTCATGATCGCATTCGGCAAGCCGTCATTGCTTGCTTGGATCCGGCTCTGATTGCGGACTATCAGTTGTTGATAGCTGGCGTGTTGGAAGCATCTGAATCCGCCGATTCGGCCACGATCGCAGCGCACTTTGCAGCTGCCGGCCAATATCCACAGGCCCGGAAATACTTCGAACTGGCGGCGCACGCCGCCAATATATCACTGGCGTTTGATTTAGCAGCCGAGCACTTTCAGCGAGTGTTGGAACTGGGGAGCGAACCGTTGGAACGCAACCTAATAAGGGAGCATCAAGCAGATGCGCTGGCAAATGCTGGATCCAATGCAAAAGCGGCCGATCAATATTTGGCTTTGGCCTCCTGCAACGAAAACCAAGCCGCTTGGGAGTTTAAGCGAAAGGCCGCTGTTCACTTTTTCCACGGCGGCCGCATGGAAGAGGGAATGTCAGTATTAAAAGATGTCGTAGAAGCCGTTGGCCTCAGAATCCCGCAAACCGTACCTGGCGCAATCCTTTCACTGCTCTACCACCGCTGGCTATTGAGCCTAGAGGGACTGTGGTATCGTCCATTTGCATTACTGACAGGCGATTCACGACAAAAGGGATCATCGCGCCACCTTGATCAACTGAGATCGCGGATTCGCGTTTGTCGATCTGCGGGACATGGGATGTTCCTGTTAGATCCGTTGAGAGCCATTGATTTTTTCACACAGCATTTGATTTATGCGTTCAAGTTGGGAAATCCTGCCGAAATCGCTGTCGGTCTTGCCTGGGCGGCGGTAGGCATTGCGATGGGCGGCGAAGGAAAGGAACGAAAGTCGTTAAAATTGCTCAATCGCGCCGAAGACCTTTCCAAATCATTGGATGACCCGCTGGTGTCGGCCAACGTATTGGTCGCTCGTGGGCTTGTGAGAAGCCTCATTGGGAAATATTCAGGGACGTTGAGCTGTATTGACGAAGCGGTCTATCAGTTCCAGACCAAATGTGTAGGTGCCTTTTACGAACAAACCCTCGCAGAGGGAACGGCGCTTTGGATAGCCAATTTTTGCGGCAATATCAATGAGCTTCGTCGTCGCGGTCCCGTCTACTATTCAGAGGGCAAAAAACGTGAGGATGTCCACAGGTTGTCAACTGCTGCCAACATGGTGCTCTTGCCTTTGGCCGATGACCAACCGGATCGAGCTGAAGATGAATTGCAACTTAGATCTGAAGCGCTCTCGATTGTGAATATTGGATTTCATCAATTCCTGGCTTTTTATGCGCAAATGCAGATTCACGTGTACCGATCCGATGCTGTGGCTGCCCTTGAATACGATCAACGCCATTTTTCTTCGATCGCATCCACCGTAAACAATTTTCAGCTGGCGAGAATCCTTTGCAACTATGGGCGTTGTTGCGCTCACCTGGTTGCCGCGTCATCCGATGTGCGACTTCAGTACCATATTGGCAAATGTAAACTTGGCTTGAAAAAGATTGAACGAGAACAAGCGACTATTGGACGACTCTTGTCTCATCTCTTACGCGCCGGGCTGTTGTCGTTTTCGAATCCCTTTACAGACTTGATCCGCGATGAGGTTTCGAATAACCTCCGAATCGCAATTTTAGGATTTCAAGCTCAGCAGATGCCGATTTTTGCTCACTGTGCGGCGCGCCGACTTGGTCAATTGCTAAAAAATGATGAAGGCCAGCAATGGGTTAGTTCTGCAGAAAACTGGATGGATCAGCAGGGAATAAAAAACAAAGATCGCATCACTAGC
>JANLQO010000198.1:0-11861 GCA_031367855.1 Planctomycetia bacterium
CACCTATGGTTGGTGATTGCTAAAGTTGCAGCAGAGCTCAATTTAAATGAATCGGGCTATCGAGTGGTTGTGAATTGCGGTCAGGACGGCGGACAATCAGTGGACCACCTGCATTTTCATATTCTCGGTGGTCGCAGCTTAAAATGGCCCCCAGGATAGCCTTTAGGCACCAGGACAATAAAAACGTCCCACCGAGCCCACCAATTGCGTAGGGTAGGTAATTAGGCGGATGCTTGGCGGGCGAGGCGGCCACCATTGGGTGCAAACTCTATCCCGTCAAGCAGCTGACTGATTATCTACCCTACGCAATTCGTTTAGCTGTACAAGAATGTAGTTCGATCACTTAGTCGCTCACTCCAACTCTTCATTTAACTCTTGGTCAATTTCACACCACGTTGAAATTGATTGTCCACCTTCCAGTCGATCGGGTGGATCTGCTGCCAAACCATCGTCATAGCCCACTTCAACGACGTCTCGATGGTCGTCAGTTGTGTGCCATTCCAATGACGCTCCAGCGCGCTCCAACATCGTTCCACTGGATTGTATTTGCTGTGGTAAGGTGGATAGTTCCAACGATCATGCCAATGGACAATTGGCCTGAGATCACTTCCAAAATACCACAGTTTAGAACAAAGCCATCAAAGGCTAAGGCGTTCAGGCTATCTGCCCTATGCATGAGTCGAACGCGCCTAAGCCTTTGCTACCTTTGTTCTAAACTAGTGGGTTCGGTGGGACGTTTTTATTGTCCTGGTGCCTTTAGACTCGGCCCGCCGACGTGGCGATCGTCGTTGGTGTGTCAACACTAACAATTTTGCTTGATAGTTTGCTGAGTCGCTATTTCGTCAATGAGAAACGGTCTGTACTATCCACTCGAGTAGCTGCCACGGGGCGGCGCATCGACTCGCGCGCGGCACCCGGTGATACCAGCATTTGATTCCCAATCCTGCTTTCCTGAATTGGTCGCTGATGATTTCAAATCTCGTTAATCGTCACTCTGCTCTTCGCAGTGTATTTCCTCTTGGAATCCTGATTTGCAGTTTGTCGATTGGCGGCTCAAGCAGCGTGGTGGCGCAACAAGCCAACGGGGTCACGATTGCATTAAAGCTGACCCCGTCGAAGCCCGACGAACCTATCAAGCCTGCCGGCGACAGCCAACCAGCAGGCGATGAAACGAAGAAGGACAATCCACCGGTCGAGCCTGCGACCAAAGATAGTGAGTCCGAAAAATCCGTCCACACCACCGCCCGAAACCCATTTGCGCTAAGCGCCTTTCAACTGCCGTTGGACAAAGGCGCCACCAACGCCAACCAATCGAGAGCCACAGCGCCGTCTGGAATTAGTCTCACGTTGGAAAAACCACCAAGCCCGGTGCCCGGTTCGAGCAAAGCAGATGGCGCGGCGCCAGCCAAGCTGGATACGACGAAACTCGAAACCATTCGGAAACTAGGCGGCGGCTCGGATAATCCCAAAGAAATCAAGCCGCTCAAGCTTTCAAATTCCAAGAACAGCAAAAAAGGCGACAAGAAAGGCGACAATGAGGACGCGGAGTGCCCCGGAGGAACCGAGGGTTCGAAGCCGCTAGCGGCGTTGCCCGATGATATTCCGCTTCATCAAGAGGATCATCCCTACGATGCCCCCGCTGCCGAGTCTTCGTCAGCCAAACCCGATCGACCCGTCGGTCATGCTCCTTTGCAGCTAAGCAGTGAACAGCTGCGGTTGCGGGGTGAAATCAACCTGCTCCTCCAGTATTACCTTCAGCATCCTGAAACGATTGCGCGGCGCAGCCCCTGGGCTGTGATGCATGCGATTCTACCGTTTGGCGTCGAGGCGGAATTGTCGGCAGGCAGTCGTCGCGTCAACGCAATTGGCTGGATGAGCTACAACGGGCTATGCAAGACCCAACGGATTTTTCAACCCACTAAGAGCGGCTTTCGAACCAACCTGGGCCCCGGCGTCCAAGGCCATGAAGGGCAGTTCCTGGCGATTCTTGCACAGTCAAAGGTCGCGCCCACCTATCCCATCAAGGTTGGTGATCGCAGCTACACCGTCAACGATCTCGTCCGATCCGAAATGGCAACTTGCCGCGAGAAATCGGAGTTGACCTTTAAACTCCTTGGGTTGTCCTATTATCTCGAACCGAACCAACGCTGGCGAGACAACCAGGGTGGCAGTTGGTCACTCGAAAAAATTGTTGCGGAAGAACTGGAGCAGCCCATCGTGGGCGCAGCCTGTGGAGGCACGCACCGTCTGATGGGGCTGACCTTTTCGCTGTTGCAACGCAAGCAAGCTGGTCTCCCGATAACCGGTCATTGGGAGCGCTCCGAGCAATTCCTCAACGAGTTCGTCGCCTACGCGTTTTCGCTGCAAAATCCCGATGGCAGTTTCAGCACAGATTGGTTTGAGGCACGTGCGAATGATCCGATTGTTGAACGCAAAATTCAAACAACGGGACATGTACTTGAGTGGCTGATCTACACGCTGCCCGAAGAACAACTTCAGTCGCCGCCGATTCAAAAGGCGATTCGATACCTGTTAAGTACGCTCGGAGCCGAGCCCAGCCGTGACTGGCCCATTGGTCCGCGCGGTCACTCCCTGCGCGCGTTAGCTCTATACAATCAACGGGTTTTTGGTGCTCAACCGGGTAAATTGCAGCAATACATTGCCAACTTGAACACCGAATCGAAGCAGCGGTAATTGTCCTAAAGGGATTGCTTAGATAATATAGGAACTTTGGCTCTCAGCGATTTGCCCCTGGGCTGGCGCGAACTGCTATTCTTGCGAATGTGACGAGCCGCCAATCTAGTGCATTCGACCATGGCCACTAACTGATTCGATGCAGAAAAATGGTTGCGCAGCGTCACACAAAACAATTCACCTTGATGTTGGCGTCTGCTGGTGCGCTCGTTCACGATACTAATGCCGATGCGTTGTTGGTCTTATTGGATGGAGCGACAGACTGGCAGAAACTTAGGCAAGCCGTTCCGGATAGCGTCAAGAAAATTATCGTCGCGGCTGACCTCGAAGAAGACCTCGTCGGTGCTGCACAAGAAGGGCTCATCGCGCTCACCCTTCACAAAGAGAAATCGCCCCTGCTGGAACGCCTGCAGCACGCCCTGCTAGAAGCGGTCGCCGACGGTGTGCTCAACAGCAATTGTGACGTGATAGCCGTCTATAGTGGGTTTGAGTTTCAGAAAATCGATTCCATTAGCCTGATCCGTTTGGACGACCGCATGCGCAGGCTGACTTCGCGCGATCTCCAGTTGCTTGAGAGCAGTGTTCCACTGAAGAGTCTCAAAACGGTGATTGACCTGGCGACGCAGATTGGACGGGAAGGTCGGGAAGGCAAAAAGGTGGGTACTCTGTTTGTCGTGGGTGATACGCGCCGCGTATTACAGCATTGTAAAGACAGCGGCTTTGATCCGCTCCGCGGTTACAGCCGTAAAATGAGAAACCTGTTTGACCCCAAAGTTCGCGAAGACATCAAAGAGATCGCGCAGATGGACGGCGCCTTCGTCGTCTCGCCCGAAGGTGTCGTCGAAAAGAGCCGCCAGATTCTTGAAGTAGCTCATGCGGATCTAACCCTTTCGAAAGGGCTCGGCTCGCGCCACTGGGCTGCGGCCGCCATCTCGCAGCTCACCAAGGCGGTGGGCATCGTGGTCAGTCAATCTTCTGGGACCGTTCGGCTGTTTCAAAACGGTGATTTGGTTTTGCGGATCGAACCGATGGATCACGCTGTGAAGTGGCAAGAATTCAACTACGATCCGCCACCACCTGACGCAGAGAACTAACAGCCGTCGAACCGCTATGTCGCTCACGACTGCTGTTAAGTCAGCAGGCTCCTCCGAGACTCGCAATAACCGCGATAGAATCGCGCTGTAAAAAGTTCTTCACAATACTGAACTACCTCATAAAATCAGATCAACTATGGAATGCAAATTGAGCGTGCCAGCATTAAACTGACGCGCTCGCGATGACTTCTCATCGAGAGGGTTATCCCTTCCAAGGTTGTGTCCCCACAGAGCCTTGGTTCGTTTCACCCTGCGCTCTCATTAAAACCAAAAGTCGTCGAATACGAAAGATGACTTTTTATCGCCATGCCTTAAAAAATCCCATCCCTGCGTTGGAAGCACCCTTGTGCTTCGGGCGACCATAACGCCTTTTTGCAAGACGCTGTCCAAAATCTTTTTTGGACTAAAAACCCCATAGAAACTAAAGACCGTTGCTACTCGATTCGAACCGCTCCTTCGAGTACGAGTACGAGTACCATTTCATTGAGTACGAGTACGATTGAAGGCAAAACGTGGTGGTGTTCGCCGAGAAGTGTCGATAAAACGCTGATATAACTCACTTATCGGGAGCAAATCTCTTGGCTTCCCAAAGAGGACTGTCCAGCGACAGCAACGTAGGGCTCGATGCGATTGCTCGTCGCCATTGTTGCAACACCGCACGGTTCGGGAAACTCGGTTGGAAGCCCATGTCTTTGCCCGTCAAACGTCGCAACTGATGCGTTGCTAGTACGCGTTCGTCAAGTTTACTACTGCCGAGAGATTCGACCAATTTTGGCAGAAACTCTTTTGGCGAAGCGCTTTCCGAAGCACCGATGGTCAAGGCCAGTAGTACGTCGCCGCGGCCGGGATGAGCCGCTTCAAACTCAGTCCGCAGAGCCTCGGCATTTTGATCGTGGGAGGCAATCAGCTGTTCCGCTAGGACCAACGCGCTCGACCAATGGCTGCGCATCAATTCATTGTTCAAAAAGTTGCCGGTAAAGTCGCTCCAGTCGCCCAATAGCATTTGGGTTTGAATGGCTAATGCAGCCGTTTCTGGTCGACGATCAAGGCACATCGCACTCAATTGCGCGGACACGTTATCGACTCCAGAAATAAGTTTGTGCATGTCGGTGGCCGCCAGCGAGTCGAGCGGTCGATCGTTGCCAATCCGATACCAATTAGGAATCGCTCCCAATTCAAACTCGATCGGTTGGCCGTCCATAAATGCAACTCCCTCACCGACCACCAAGCGAATATTTTTGGGCACGCCATCCTGATGCGACGGGGTCACCGTTAGCTGGCCTTCGACAGCCACGATAATCAGTAGCGGTTTGAAAGCGAGCTTATCAGTAACCGGACCATGTGAGACTGGACGGAATGCAACTTCTACTGCTGCCATGCTGTTCGCATCGTCGAACTGCAGGTCGACTGTAACCGTGGGTGACGCAACTGTGAGCTTGCGACCTCTCGGGCCAGCCTTCAACAAGGGTCGGCACATGGCTCGGCACAAGGGCGTGTTGATCGTGACAGATTCGCTGATGGCAAGCTGCATCAAGCTTGGCCCGCACGCGGTCCACGAACAGCGACCTGCTAAATCCAACGTCGGCCGCATGGAAGGCGGAACAACGATTTCGACATCTGCTGGTATGGGAACGTTGGCTGCAACTCGCCGCAACGAAGCCGCTGCACCTACCGTCTTTCGAACGAGCAGGACTGATTGCAGGTCATCATGGCCGGGAGTCCAACGAAATGTGTTGTCAACTATGTCAGTTGGTTGTAGTGTTTCATGTTCCCCCTGGGCATCCGGTTGTCGGGGTATATCCGAGTTTCCGGCGGCCACATCTGTGGGTTCAACTGTAGCGGCTACGTTGCTAGTTTTGGTATTCGGATCGCTCTTGGGCTCAACGGATTCAGTGTCCGCAGTTGCATCGCGATGGGTGGCATTTTGGGAATCGCTCTGCCCGCCGAGATCGGAAGCAGGCCCAGTTGTTTGCTCGTTGGTCTCTTCAGGCCTAGGTACGTCCAACGTGGCATTACCAGCAACGAACAGTTCGCGTACATTTCTTAGCGGACCGAGGGCTTGCCAAGCAAGTAGACCTAGCAAAGCCGCCATCGCGGCGATTGCCAACGGCACTCGCCAGCCCCCGCCACTGCGTTGCCCGGCCAAGTATTCAGGAACCTCATGCGCCAATTGTGGACGTTCTAGGTCCAGGCCTTGGGCATTGATCGATCCACCGCCCGAAGTGACCATTGGCGCTTGGACTTGCGAGCGCTGCGCGGCCGATTCGCCACTGCCTTGAGGTACAGCAGCCACTATCAGTGATTCCGCGTGTGCATCGTCAGCGCGACGAATGCTTCCCGACGGTTCGATGACCGCTGACGAATTCGCACTACCGATTTTCAAGCGTCTGGCCAAGGCTGCCTGATTCTGTGGATTCGTCAAACTAATGGCCAACGCTTTTACACTCGGCGGCACACTCACCTGAGAATGCAAAGCTTGGGCGAGCAATTGATGGCATTGCGCCAATTCGGCTAGGACCAAATCGGATTCTGCGATGCAAATTCGTTCGAATTCGGGCACTTGATCACTTGCGAGCGAATCGTCCAAGTACTCCGCCACCGTATTCGCGTCCGCACCCAAGCCCGTGCCGTTGACCTTCGGAGCCAATAATTGCTTCTGCTTGACAAGAATCTCAATGCGTCTCAGCAGATTGCTGGCGACCTCCGTTTGTTTGATTCGATGATGCAAGTCGCTCGTTTCCGCGGGGCTGAGGACACCGTCACGGTAGGCCAAAAGTGTTCGCAGAGTTAATCGCATGGCAGAGCCCCAGAAGTCGAGTCTTGCAGAATATACTAACCGCCGAAATGGTTAGTGACCGCAAGCACGTCGATCCGTAGAGATTTTTGGCGATTTCTCAGAAGTTTTATGGTTGTAGGTCGTAGGGTGGGTCGAGGAACGAGACCCACCAAGCGCATGATCCGTGATTCCGGTGGTTTTCGTACCTCAACCCACCTTACATGCTCGTTTGTGCATCGAGCGTTATGCGCTGACCGGTGCCCATGCTGCGTCGGGCCATTTGCAAGGTCGTCAAACTGTGATAGATGTCTTCGAGATCCGCTGTTTTGCGCACGAGACTTGTCACCGCGCGATGAAACTGGCTGAACAATTGCTGGCCCACCGACAATTCGGTCTCGAGCGATTCTTGGTGACGCCCCGCTTCATCGAACCAGATCAAAGTGCTTGGCAAATCAACGAACGCGAGTCCCTTTTCGCAGCAAACTTGGACCGCCGCTGGGGGGCGAAAAGTGATCGCTTCAGACCACGCAGCTGGCATGTACGCGCCACAACTGATCTGAGCCAGCGTGGCAAAAGGCGGCGCGCTCGGCTCGGATAAATCCAAACTGAGCACTTGGTAATCGGACTCCCTTGTCGCCGATTCTGACCCAGGGTGTCCAATCGCTTGCACAGCTCTCACGTTACGCCCCACAATGAATCGGCACCAGTCGATCAACTCTACGAGCTCCCGGTCAGCACGCGCGGTCAATGACCTTCCGTTGCGACGACCATCGGAGTTCTCACGCGGCAGTCGGCGATGGCAAAACAGCAGTTTCGGTTGCCCCAGCCTGGTTGCAATCAGTTCCTTCAGCCGCAACGTCGCAGGCGCGAATCGCCGGGGAAATTCCGCCATGAAAGCAACGCCCGAATCATTAACGGCGTGTCTTAACTCGGCGGCTTGCTGTGGATCAAAATCGACTTCTCCGCCGCAGTAAATGGCTTTTCCAAATTCGCAAGCCGCCATGAGCGGCGCGACGCCATACCAGTCACCTTCGAGCATCATGACTGCATCGATATCGTCCCGAGCAATCATCGACCGAAAACCATCACAGGTCTGCGCTCCAAACTCCTTCGCAACTCCGTCAGCCAAGGCCATCACGGAACTGTAAACGCCCCGCAGTTCGAAGCGCTCCTGCAACATCCTAAGGGCTGGATGATGCCGCATTTGCCAATCACGAGAGATTCCGACCAGCCCGATTCGAAGTCGCATTTGATGAGAGTGCCTCGCCTTAAATACAGCGAAAGGGGCAAATCTGGCCTCGCTTCGCAGTGATCCTGACAGTTTATCGAGAATTTGAAAAGTTTTCTATTGAGCAGTGTACACCCAAACCGGTGCCTAATTCCAGCTCGAAAAATGCTAGCGTCGCTTATCTAACCTGAAAAAAGCGAACGACTTAGGGAAAATTGACCGCAATTCTCTGCCACGGCGGGATGCTAGCATCACCGAATCTGGGACCGTTTCCCGATACCAGGAAGCAGTCTGGCTGGTTGCGACCAAGAACTGCTGGTTTATACTGCGGCCCAATTGGTCGTTAGACGCAACGCAATCGGAATACTTTTGCTAGATTCCCTGGCTGCTACGCTTTTTCCTCATCATGAACTGGGAACTGCGTCTAACACGTGACACCTATTGGTGTGCTGGCTAGTTGAAGCAATTCGACCAGACACCGAAGTAAATCATACGTGACGTGGTCTTCGCTAGCCAAGAGTTGGCTATAGAGGGAACCCCGCCACGTAAAACCACAACTTGGCGATGGAGATTGGAATACTCCTAAAGTGTCCTGCAAAGCGAGAGCCGTTTTCAAAAGAAATCGCACGCGGTATGGATGCACCGACATGTTGTCCAAAGGCTTCTGGGTCTGCTCGCAGAGCAGCTTCAAGGCTGATGGGTGTCCCGCTGTATTGTCTTTTCAAGAAGGATGACAAGTATGGTTCATGTGGCACTTGCTTTCATACTGGCCGTAACCGGTGCAGGTAAAGAGAGTTCTCTCAACTACGAAGAAGCGTTCACTAAAGCAGAAAAGGAAAAGAAGCCGCTGTTGATACTCGTCGGAGCGCGTTGGTGTGCCTCCTGCCAGGTCATGAAGCGCGACACAATAGAGCCTATGAAGGAATCAGGGGATCTAAAAGAGGTCGTTGTCGTACTCATCGACAAAGACGAGCGTCCCGAGCTAGCCGAGCAGTTAATGCGGGGTGAAACTCTTCCACAAGTAGTCGTTTTCAGCCAGGAATCAGGCAACTGGAAACGATTCAGTCTCACAGGCATGCAAAGCAAATCACGCATTGGTGAATTGTTGCAACGCGCGTGTGCTAGGTAAACACGACTCAGGCAGCACTCTGCTCGTTGCAGCGTTCATGCCATAATTTTGAAAAGCGATCGATTCTCTAGCACAGATCGATCGTTTTTTTTTCGAATCGCTCTTAGCGAAATAGTCTATGGACGGCGGTAACGCGTTTCCAAACCGCACGCTACAATGGTCGTTTCAGATTCCATTGACTCGTTTAATCCACCACGATTTGAATCCGACACGATGAATTTGCCCGAGAAATTTCCTCACATCGTTCGCGAAAATGAACCACTCGCTCAGTACAGTTGGTTGCGTATTGGCGGTAAAGCGCGCTACTTCGCGGAACCTACGACTGTCGATGAACTGAGCGCGCTGGTCCAACAAGCCTCTGCCGCGGGGCTGAGCACTCGCATTCTCGGAGGTGGCTCGAACTTGCTGATCCGTGAAAGCGGCGTAGATGGGCTGGTCATTAGCCTTGCGGCTGCGGATTTTACGCAGATTGAAATCGGCGGCGTGTCGGTAAAAGCAGGCGCAGGCGCGAAATTGGGGCATTTGGTTTCGAGGACCGTCGCCGCAGGATTGGCAGGGCTAGAACATCTAGTTGGAATCCCTGGAACAGTGGGTGGTGCCGTGGTGGGTAATTCGGGAGCAGCTCACGACGATATTGGCAGTCGCGTGGTGGCAGCGACGGTCTTGAATCGTGACGGAACCATCCACCGCCGCGAGGGAAGCGGGCTTCAGTTTGCTTTTCGTCGAAGTAGCTTGGATGATGCGATTGTACTAGCGGTCAATCTTAAACTGGAACCGGGCGGCGAAGTTGAATTAACCCGGCGCATGCAAACCAGTTGGATCATTAAGCGCGCAAATCAACCGTCAACCGACTTGCGAACTGTACTCGCATTCGTTGAACCAGATGGAGTAAGTCTGGGCGAATTATTCGAAACTGCGGGAGTGCGTGGAGCCTCAGATGGCGAAGCCACGTTGAGCGCCCAATTCCCCGGGTACATCATTGCGTCAGGCGCGGTCACGAGCGCTCAAGTGCTAGCATTAATTGCCTCGGTTCGTCGCGCCGTAGAATTGAAGACCGGAGTCGCGTTGCAGTCACAGCTTCGAATCTGGTAAGAAGAACTTGCGACTCTACTTCGGGAGCTCGCACGCTGGGCATGTGGGCGGAATCGCCGCGCTCCGAATGTGGATTCGTTTACTAGTGACGCTGTGTTTAGGAGCTGCCAAGGTTGGCTGCATCAAAGGACAAGGGAGTTAAGCCGAGCGGGCTTCAAACGCTCGTAAAATGGATGCAATACATCCCTGGCGGCGCGTTGCTTTTTTGTGTAGCCCCGCTGCTAGTCCTTGGCTACTTTGCTTGGCGTAACTGGGGTGCCGAACATCTCGACAAAGCCCTCTACGCCGTAAGAATCGAAAACCTAGTCACCACGCCGCAACCTACTTGGATTCGTAGCACCAATGTTCGCGAAGAAGTTTTCAAGAACGGTGGGCTTGGCCAACTCTCTGTGCTCGATCCCCAAGCGAGCGCGACGATCGCCCACGCTTTCGAATCGCACAGTTGGGTGCAACGTGCGTCTCGTGTTCAAAAACTCCCTGGCGGCAAAGTCACGGTAGATATTGTGTACCGCCGGCCGGTCGCTATGGTCTATTACGAAGGCCATCATACAGACACCGGCACATCGCAAACCAAAAAACCGATCAAAACGGGTTACTACCCAGTAGATGATGAAGGCGTTGTCCTGCCCACTGCGGATTTCGATTCGAGTCAGGTGCCAGGCTACTTCTTAGTTTTTGCAGAGGGCGCAACACCTCCCAGTGATGTGGGCATGGCCTTTTCTGATACTCGAATCAAACAGTCGCTGATCCTGTGTCGACTGCTTGAGTCCGCCCGTGTGGAATTGCGTCTCAAGCAAATTTATGTGGAACGCGACGAACGCATGGCCGGCCCCAGCCCTTGGATTATGCGCATTAAAACCTCGGATAACCGCTTCATCGATTGGGGCCACGCGCCTGGGAATGAAGTAGCCGGCGAACCCTCGGCTCAAGAGAAACTCGCGATTCTGCTGAAATGGCACGCTGATGCGAGTTCTATGCTCCACATCGATCTCGCCAAACCACTGAGTTTGGAGAACAAGCTCACTAGCGGTAGTCGTTAGAGATGTGGCCCCCTTTTCAAATTGAGGCACCAGGACAATAAAAACGTCCCACCGAACCCACCAATTGCGTAGGGTAGGTAATCAAGCGGCTGCTTGGCGGGCGAAGCGGCCACCATTGGTTGCAAACTCTATCCCGCCGGAGCAGCTCACTGATTACCTGCCCTACGCAGTTCCTTTAGCTGTACAAGAATGTAGTTCGATCACTCTTCCAAAAGGCGCAGATTCAGCTCACTTGGTAAAGTGGCATAGCATCAGAATAGTCCACCTTCCAGACGATTGGATGGATCTGCTGCCAGACCATCGTCATAGCCCACTTTAACGACGTCTCGATAGTCGTCAGGTGCGTGCCATTCCAATGACGCTCAAGCGCGCTCCAAAATCGTTCTACTGGATTGTATTTGCTGTGGTATGGTGGATAGTAAACTAGTTCGATCTTTAACCCCATCTTGTCTGAAAATTGGGTTATCCGCTTTATAAACTGCGTGCGATGACTTGGGGTCGCGAGTTGATCCACCACGCGAGAATGGGCCGATCTTCACTCGAGCTTTGCAGTCGATCGACACTCGAAGAATCGAGCGATCATGCTCCGCTCGCCGACCCATGCCTGAATGTTGCGACGTGCCGAACCGGTGACACGGCCAGCCACAGCGCGCAAGGCATCTCTGATCGCTTGGGGAACAGACATCCGGGCACCTCAATCAAGATGGGCGCCCCCTTGAGTTCGAGTGATGGATCGTACGCATCGAATGAAGAAAAGAAAACCGGCTCAGGGCTCAGTGCAGACAGTTTAGAACAAAGCTATCAAAGG
>JANLQO010000202.1:0-9852 GCA_031367855.1 Planctomycetia bacterium
CGCACCCGGCAGGCCCGGCAGGAGCGACCCACGGAAGGAATGCACCCGGCAGGAGCGACCCATGGAGGGAATGCCTCCTCCCATGCTGACCTTGTATTTGACCAGCGATTTCCAGTAATTTGAGGTGATCCACCCGAAATCGCTACTGGAATGATTTTATGCCCAGAGTCTTGATGACTGCCGCCTTTGATGAATCGCTCTTGGCGAGACAAACGCCTCAATGTACTGGTTGTTGGGGCGATTTTCAGTTTTTATTCCAACCCGATGGCGAACCGGTCGACGCATGGGTGGTCTACGATGATCTTAGGCAACCTGCAGTGCAAATGTGTCCGCCTGCAAACACGCTGCTCATTACCGGCGAACCCGCTAGCTTGCGTCAATATCGCAGTCGCTACACCAGCCAATTCGGTCAAATCTGGTCATCTCATGCCTACATTTCACATCCCCACGTCACGCTGCGCAACGAAGCTCAACATTGGCACTATGCACTTTGGCCTGGTAGCGCTCACGGCCATCAGTTGGACTTGGATGAACTCCAAGCCCTACAGCCACCTTGCAAACCAAAACTCTTGAGTGTCCTGTGCAGCGCGAAGGCAGTCACTGCCGACCATCGTCGCCGTTTTGAATTTGTCCGCTACCTACAAGCCGAGTTGGGCGATCAAATCGATGTTTTTGGTAGCGGCATTAGACCAGTTGCTGACAAGTCCGAAGCGATCTGGCCTTACAAATATCACATCGTGCTCGAAAACGATCACAGCGATCACTTTATGACTGAAAAATTGCCCGATGCATTCTTAGGCTGGAGCTACCCCATCTATTTCGGCGGCAGCGAAGCCTACCACAGGTTCCCTGAAGGTAGCTTTACCGCCATCGACATTTATCAGCCAGAGCTAGCGTTAAACGTGATTCGCAACGTACTTGCCAGCGACACCTACGAACACTCGCTCGACCGCATCACCCAGGCTCGCGACAATGTGCTTAAGAAGCACAACCTGTTTGCAATGCTCGTCGAATACTGGCATACCCATTTAGTCCGTCAACCTAAGTCAACCGTCACTTTGCTCCCGAAGTCGCATCGAACCAGTCTGATCGTACAACAAATCAAACGCAACTTAACCCGCCGCGCCGCTTGACTCTTGATGCGAAGGCACGGGTTGGAATCCAATTTCGTGTGCCACCCGACTCTAAAACCTAATTTTGACCAAGCACGAGTACGATGATTGTCACACGTCTGGATGGCGGCCTCGGAAACCAAATGTTCCAGTACGCCTTTGGTTTGTACCTTGCAACCAAACACGCAACACAACTCGCTCTCGATCTCAGTGCCTACCAAACCGGCCCCCAGCACGGCTACATGCTCGATCGCTTTCAGATCTCCGCTACGGCACTCGATCAACTATCCAGCCAGCGCATCCCCAAGCGATATCGCACGGTAGCTTCGAACTGGTTGCCCGATTGGCTACGCTTGAACGTACTGCGTCGAGTCAAAGAGCGTCCGTTCGGTTTCCATGAGAAATATTTAAAGTCATCCGACAACAGTTACTTAGTCGGTTACTGGCAAAGCGAAAAGTTCTTTCCAGGCCTACGCGATGAACTGCTTAAACAATTCACACCGGTCGCCGATCTGAGCGACGCTAGCCAACGCGTGATCGGCTGCATGCAATCCGCACCCAGCATTTCACTGCACATACGTCGTGGCGATTATGTCAGTAACGCTGCAACCGCACAGATCTACGAACAACTCAGTCTTGAATACTACCGAACCAGCCTGCAACGGTTCGTGGACCGGCATGAGCATGTTCAGGTTTTTGTGTTTTCCAACGATCTTCCCTGGTGCCGCGAGCATCTGCGTTTGAGTTCGCCGACACACTTTGTGGATCACACCCGCGGTCACTCGGCACATGAAGACTTGGTGATGATGAGTCACGCGGCCTGCAACGTGATCGCCAACAGTACGTTTAGCTGGTGGGCCGCTTATTTAAACAACCGCGATGATCGAATCGCATATGCACCTGCTCGGTGGTTTCGTCCCGGCACCCTCAATGGCGAACATCTTCTCAACCCCGCGTGGCAGGTCGTCGACGCTGCCCAAAGCGATGAAACCATGAGAGGCGATGCTGGCAGCGCAGGGTCACTCTCAGCAAGAGTGACCCACGGTAAGGCGCATGCGAATCACAGTGGGTCGCATCTGCCGGATGCGACCATAAAAGAGCATTCAAACCTAAAAAGAGCTGCCTGATGCACGATCCGCTTGTTTCCGTGGTGATGCCAGTTTACAACGCTGGGCAATATCTCTCAGATGCTGTAACCAGCATTATCGACCAAACGTTTGGCGACTGGGAGATGATTTGCATCAACGATGGCAGTACCGATGGCAGCCATCAGTTGCTTGCTCAGTTCGCCCAACAGGATGCTCGTATTCGAGTCGTTCATCAAGCCAACGCGGGCATTGTCAGCGCGCTCAATCATGGCTGCGAATTAGCGCGCGGGCCACTGATCTGTCGCATGGACAGCGACGATATTGCGCTGCCTTCCCGCATAACGCAGCAACTTGCGTACATGCGCGCTACGCCCCAATGCGTTGCGGTTGGCGGTTCCATACTCGAGATCGACATTGATGGCGATCCGCTTTGTTGTAGCCGGCTGGCCACGAGTCACTCCGAAATTATACACAACCTGCTGCACCGGAGAACGGGTCTGTTCCATCCAACGACCATGTTTCGCACAGAAGCCTTTCGCGCGGTCGGCGGCTACCGAGCGGAATATCAGTGGGTCGAGGATCATGATCTATGGTTGCGGATGACCCAGCGCGGACAACTGGCGAACCTCGCTGAAGTAGTGCTCTGCTATCGCCAGCACTCCAGCAGTGTCTGTTGGCAACGCAGTGCGCAACAACGAGAACTAATGAATGGTTTGCTGGCCGAAGCTTACGCCATTCGCGGTCTCGACCTCCCCCAGCATTTATTGCACACCGGTGGCGCCGCCCGCACCGCCGCAGGCCCTGGCAAATGGGCTCGCGCAGCTGCCAAAGGCGGTTTTCCACGCAGCGTTGCCAAACACCTCAAACATCTTGCCCAATCCCCCGAGACCTCACGCGGCTATCTTTTGCGCATGACACTGGAATCCACTCTGCGGCTCTGCACCGCGTATCCACGCCGAATTCTCGATCAAGAGCCCACTCGAGTCGCCACCTACGTTCGAAAAAAGTGCGCCTAGTGATTGGCACACCGCTAAATTAGACGGGGATATCATCAGGCAGTTTTTCGACCCAGCCCGTTGGGAGGTCCTACAGGATCGACGCGATGCGGATTACTGACATTAATTCCGCAATCAAATCTGCAGCTATATACTACAAGCTCCAGATGACTTAGATTCGATGATGAACTCGACCTAGCGCGGCAAAGATCGAGGCTTGATTGTACCACCAGTAACGAATCTCTTTCGGGGAATTGGACATGACTTGGCTTATTGCACTCGCTGTTATTGCTGGCGTTCCTTTGTTAATCGCCATGTACGCGGCGGGAGTTTATAACCACTTGGTGACGCTCAAAAATCGCTTTGCAAATTCGTTCTCACAAATTGAAATTCAGTTAAAACGCCGTTATGACCTGATACCTAATCTCGTCGAAACCGTGAAAGCCTATATGACTCACGAGCGCGAGACGCTCGAAGCGGTTGTGCGAGCCCGTGGGATAGCGGTCACTGGGCTTCAGCAAGCCGCTGCAAATCCCGGTGATCCCCAGGCAATGCGAGCCCTTTCAGGAGCAGAACAAGGTTTAAGCGGAGCACTCGGCAAATTGTTCGCGCTTGCTGAGGCTTACCCCGATCTCAAAGCAAATCAAAACATGATTCAATTAAGCGAAGAGATCACCTCCACTGAGAACAAGGTCTCGTTCGCTCGGCAAGCATACAACGACTCGGCGACGGAATACAACACCTATAAACAGACGTTTCCGCCCATCATCTTTGCGAGCATGTTCGGCCATGCAACCAATGCTGAACTATTGAAATTTGATGCAGCCGTTATTGCTGATGCGCCGAAAGTTTCGTTCTCGTGAGTGCCGCACCAGTATCCCGAACTGCAGTTGCCACGACGAGTTTCTTTGCGAGACAGGATAAAGCTCGTCGCAGCACGTTCTTTTTACTAGTGATGTTTTGTTTGGCGACGATCGTGATTGTTGTCGCTGTCGCGGCAGTGGTGGCGATGGTGTCGAGTGCTGCCACGGATCAGCCGGGGCAGTTTGAAGTGAACCGATCGGCGTTACCCATTCTCGCAGGTGCGGCAACACTGCTGCTGATCCTTGGTGGATCGTTCTTCAAAATCATCGCGCTAAGGGCCGGAGGTGGCGCTGCCGTAGCGGAAAGTTTAGGCGGAATTCGACTTTATCCAAATTCGACGGATCCCGTTGAACGCCGCTTGCTGAATGTTGTCGAGGAAATGGCAATCGCCTCCGGGGTACCAGTGCCTCCAGTTTATTTTCTAAGCCAGGAACCAGGCATCAACGCTTTTGCGGCAGGGTATTCGACCAGCGATGCAGTACTGGGGGTCACCCGAGGCTGCGCGGAAGAGCTTACGCGAGAAGAACTGCAAGGCGTTTTGGCTCACGAGTTCAGTCACCTACTGAATGGCGATATGCGGATCGGTATTCGCGTAATGGGCGTTTTGTATGGCATCCTCTTAATGGGGTTGGTCGGTCAGCTGATTTTTCGGTCGGTAGGCTACGCGGGACAATTTCGATCACGCAATGATGAGAAATCGGGGAATCCTGCGATGGCGGTCTTGCTCATCGGACTTGCACTGATAGTCATCGGATTTATCGGGACGTTCCTCGGCAATCTGATCAAAGCGGCCATTTCGCGGCAACGCGAACGACTTGCAGATGCCTCGGGCGTTCAGTTTACTCGCAACCCTGCTGGCCTAGCAGGCGCGCTAAAGCGAATCGGTGCACTCGAAATGGGTTCGCAGTTGCAAGCGCCGAATGCCGCTCAGGCCAGCCATATTTTTTTCGCGGAAGGTGTTTGGAAGAATATGGCTGGGCTCTGGTCATCACATCCACCCCTAGCTGAGAGAATTCGTGAACTTGATCCGTCCTGGGACGGTAAATACCCCAACGTCGGTTCATCGAATCGCCTGATTGCCAGCGAGCTGGCAAATCCGTCGCTGGGCACGTCTTCGCTGGTGGGAACTGGCCCTACTGCTGGAATTCCATTGCAAGTTGTCGATCGAGCAGTCAAGCACATTGGCAACCCAACGATGGCACATGTCCAGTATGCGGCTGAGATGCGACCGATGATTCCTGAGGCGATTTTGTTGGCCGCACGCACACCCTACGCTGCACGCGCTATCGTTCTTACGCTGTTACTCCACAAAGACCAAGCGATCCGTTCCCAGCAAATTCAATCGCTAAAAAAACTAGTGACCGAAGACGTCGTAGCACTGGTTGCTCAGCTTATGCCAGAGATGGATGGACTGGATCCTCGTGTACGATTGCCCTTGGTGGATATCTCCTTGCCTGCCCTGGCCGCGATGTCGCAGCCACAATATAGGCAGTTCATCGAAGCCTTACAGACATTGACACTCGCCGATGGACAATTGGATTTGTTTGAGTGGGTTCTCTCGCAAATCGTACTCCGCCACCTGCGACCGCACTTTGAAGATTCACGCCCCGCACCCGTCACGATTCGACCGTTGCCACTACTCTCTCAAGCGTGCGCTGTCGTGATGTCCGCGGTTGCGTATGGGGGCAATTCCGACTTAGAGGCCGCGCGTGCATTCGCTTCTGCGGCAGCGTCGCTCCCCGAGTTGCAAATTACTTTACAGTCACGCAATCAATGCAACCTGTCAGCCTTGCGGAAGGCGCTCGCCGAGCTAACGCAGGCGAGTTCTCAAAATCAAGGAAGACTAGTGAACGCATGCGCCAAGTCAATATCTGCCGATGGACACGCAACCCTTGAAGAATTCGAATTGCTACGCGGTATTTCAGATCTGCTCGATTGCCCCATGCCACCCCTGTTGTCGAAATGAGATTAATTAGCGCGACGCCCTATTTTTCGCGACCCGCTCACCACATTCCAGCGGTCTACAAGACTCACCGACGACGACGCGTAGTTGTGACAGTGACCCAAGATGAATCAGCGACGACGCTTCCGCTGAAGGCTTCGACTATAAACTGTGTGGAGGTCCCGCGTGTTAAGCCGGATGCGATTGCGCCCGTGGCATCACTACCAAATGAACCTATCAATACCGCTTGGTTACCATTCATAACATAGATTCGGTATCCGTCGGCGTGGGGAACGCTGCCCCATGTCAATAGTGCGGTCGTAGATGTTAGTGGGGTGATGGTTAACTGCGGCGCAGCCAATGCGATCGACGCGTTTGGAAGGGTAACGCTAAGCAAGCGAGAGTCTGAGGTGGTCGTTGCATTAAACGCTTCGACCATTAGATTGAGACTTTGGCCTGCCGTCCGATGGGAAATCGTCGCGGATGTTGAGTTGGCTGAAGCGTTGGCCAGTAACGTCTTTGTCCCACCGACTACTTGATATACGCGATAGCCTGTTGCGCCGGTCGCCCCGGTCCAATTAATGCGCAGCGATGTAGGCGAAAGCGCTACTGCGGAAACAATTTGCGGTGCAGCGAGCGTAGTCGCAGGTGGTGCGGTAGTTGACGATGAAGTATTTGGATAAATCACGCGGTCGTTCTTGTCGACGGCAGCTTGCACCAAGTAGCCGCTCAGCCTTATTGTCTTCGAAGTGAGGTCCCCGATTTCGCCATTCAGCCGATCGTCGTACCAGCCGATTGACTTGTAGTTGACGTCTGGATCGGTAACGGCTTCAGCTAATTCATGCGAAGTGACCATCGTCAATTCGTCCACAATGCTGGCGTTACCCTGCGAACTGGGGGATGGGTTGGGCGACCCTGGGTAAGGTAGTACGATGTAGCGAACGTCCTTGCCGCTCGCGGAAAATGCACCATGGTAGCCCAAGAAGCTATTCTGACTGGTATCGCGCCCCAATGAAACTACGACCCCTGGTTCAACATAAATTACATACAGGCGATTGGCATCGACGGCCGCCACTTTGCCTGAATTAATCATCGACTTCAAGTAGTTCTGAATGCTCGTGTCGCTCAGGTCAAATGACTTATTGACCGAAACATCGTTGACGACGCCGATTGTTGCTGATCCGCGCCCCACGCCGTAGCCCGCGTTGGTGAGCATATCCATATAGGGACTTTGCACTAGGTTCGCCAAGTAGGTATCGAGAGCCTCAGTCTGGTTTTTCAGCGAAGTGTTAGTGCTCCAATCACTGCCCAGGTAGACGGCCTGAGCCTCGACGGCGGTGAGCAACGCTCCACCATGGTACGTAACCGTAAACATCGCTCGCGATTCTAGCGCTTCCACGCTCATCGAACGCCGCATATTACCTAGTCTTGATGGCGACCAATCACCCATTTGACGGATCCAGGCGGATAGCATATTCCAGGACATAATATAGCACCGACGATTCTGTTTGCTTTGTGCACAAAAATAGTTCCACTCAGCCTTAGGGAGAATTCGGCACCGCTGCGCAACAGTGGTCAGAAAATACCGTTTAAATTATTGCAAAAACGTACAACGTTGTGCTTGGATGTAGGGTTTGGCAAGTTTCTTTGTCAGTAATTAAAGAGCTGCGAAAAAGTGAAATTGCTGTTGGCGGCTTTGTTCAACGCGCGTTGCACGATGCCTTTGGTATTGCTGGTCAGCCGTCTGCCTTTCACTGCCCGGGCGACCATCTTATGGGTCAACTGTTCGGTCGACGCCGCCACCAAGTCGTGCGGTTTCAGATGAAATTGTTCAAGCAGCGCAGCGATCGGTTGCACGCCCAATTCCCGCGGCTGATCGGTTTTCTCGGACGGAATTTCATCGGACATCAAATTCGCTTTATGTTTTGCATTGCCTAGTTGCTTGATTTAGTTTTTTCACTGGTTCGGCTTCGGTGCCGCAGGTCCGCTTTTGGGATCCATCTTGGCAAGATCTTCAGCGGTGGGCGATCCTCCGAATTGCTTGTAGTAAAGCTCTTGAAAGGGGTTGATCGTTGGACCAACTACATTTTCGTTGACCATGAGCGGCACCGCTTCGCTCCAAAACTTATCGAAAGCAGCGGTTAATTCTTTCACTACCTCGGGGTGCTGCGCCGCAACGTCGGTCTTTTCTGCATAGTCCGACTGGAGATCAAACAGCTCCCACTTTGGCTTCGCGTCACCATTTTCAGATACGAGGTGCCAACGCGTATTGCGGACGCTGCAAGCTTTATATTTGGATTCGTTCGGATCGGCGAACTTGGGCCAGCGGCCAAGATGGGTGATTAGAGTCCGATCTGCCCAAGCGGCCCGCGGATTATCGAGCAGCGGTACGAGACTGCGTCCCTCGACTTGCGGTTTCACGTCGTCAGGTATTTTCGCGCCTGCGATCTCAGCTATCGTCGGAAAGAAATCGATGTGGGCAGCCAGCGCATCGCAATCAGCCGGTTGGATCGTGCCCGGCAAACGCCAGAAGGAACTGGCGTGAGTTCCCCCAAGCCAGGGCGAGCCTTTTGAACCATGCATGCCTGCGTTGAAGACGCTCACACCAGCCGTCCCACCGTTATCGTTCATGAACACGACCAGCGTGTTCTTAACGATACCCCACTCATCGAGTTTCGCCAGCAGCTTGCCCACGTTTTGATCGATGTTATGCAGCATGCCAAAAAAGCTTTCCGTTTCCTTTTTTAGATCTTTCCCTTCGTACAGTGCTTTATCTTCGGGCTTTGCGATGTAGGGTCCATGCGGCGCGTTGGAAGGAATGTAGGCAAAGAAGGGCTTGTCCCCTTGGCGCTGCGAGTCGATCCACTTCGTCGCTTGGGCATAAAAAAGATCGGTACAGTAGCCGGTAGTCTTCTCGAATTTACCATTATGCAAAATCACTGGATCAAAGTACTTGTTGCCCGGTGCGTCCCCGCACGAGCCGGGGTAGATCTGTCCAATGCCACCGCCACCGTGGATGTAGACTTCGTCAAAGCCGCGCCGATTGGGTTGGTATGCCGCTTCGTCACCCAAATGCCACTTGCCGAAAATGCCGGTCGTGTAACCCGATGTTTGAAGAATTTGCGCCAGTGTGGTTGCTTTCAGTGTCAGTCGCTCTCGTTCCAGAATCGTATGGGTGATACCGTTCTTAAATTCGTGGCGGCCCGTAAACAGTGCACTGCGCGTCGGCGAGCACGTGGGACTGACATGAAAATCTGTAAAGCGCAAGCCTTCACTACGCAGTTTGTCCAGATTGGGGGTCTTTAGTACTGGGTTGCCATGCGCCGAGATATCACCATATCCTTGATCATCCGTCAGGATGAAAACGATATTGGGCTTTGGTGCCGCAGGCTCGAGCGGTGTAGCGCCAACCAAATTCGAAAATGGTAAAACTACCATGCAAAGCAATGCTAACTTCAAATTCCGAATAGAATGCTTGAGGTTCATGATTTTGTTCACGTTAACGGACTTGTGACGATGCCAGACATTGTCTCAAGAAGGGGTCCGGGTCTGCCCATTTTTCCAAAGCCTGGTTGGACAGTGCAACTTTGCGCTAAACATAAGGAATACAAGCCCAATTCGCAAGCGAGAGAATCCGCGTAACTCATTTACTCGCTTGCGCTTTTTGAAGTTACGCTATTCGAATTTAAGGGCAACGCCCTGTTCGTTTGCCTACGCAAGGTAGTCGATGTTGTAAAAAGTGAGCTGATGTTTCATGTTGCTCGATCCCGAGAGGGAATCGATCGGTTAAGAAGGCCCAAGCGGTAAAGGGGTTCTCTCGGGGATTCCTTTGTTTTTTTGGGGAATCCTGT
>JANLQO010000428.1:0-27050 GCA_031367855.1 Planctomycetia bacterium
GCGGATGCGACGACTCTTTGTCCAAAATGTGGACGAGTCGCTCGGCGGCTCGACTACGTTCACGAACACGAAGGCCGATAAGAAAACCCATAAACAGAAGATGGGTCCGAGTTGCCGAGCAACTCGGCCACGCTTTTCAAAACCACAGACGGTCGGGAGTGTCAAAGACTAGCCGACCTCAAGGGCTCTTACTTGCATGGAGATGCACCCTTTCATCTGCTTGGCGAGGTCGAGTGTAGAACGATTGCCTCAATCGTTCGCTTGCGAGCAATTGGACAACGCTAACTCTTCACGGGGCTAGCTCTTCACGGGCAGCGCGAATGGTTTTTGCTTGACGATCTTGCGAATGTAGCCGCTGCGGATGCATTGAACGCAAACGCGAAGTGATTTGTGTTCGCCGCTTGGCAGTTGAACCTTCACCGATTGCAAATTCGGTCGAAACTTGCGACGGGTAATGCCGGTGACTTTCGTACCCACACCCCCTAAATATTTGGCTTTACCACGAATCTCGATACTGTTTCCAAACGATGCGGTTTTCGCACAAACATCACATTGACGGGCCATCAGTCGGCTCCCACAGCTTCTAAAAACGCTTTTCGACGAATTCTAAATGAATGGGTTACGATCGCGTAACCCGCTTGAGATTAAAGACTTACATCCTTGTCCCGTTGCCGGTGATCTCAAACGAACTGAGGAGTATACACGGTTTAAGATTTCTCACAACGCCAAACGCCAGCAACTGCACCGGGTTTGGGATTCTTGGATTTGGGATACTTGGATGCGTTGCGATACCATGCAATGCCTTTTTCCTAGGAAAACGCTGAGTCAGGGCGGGAACACTTCCGTACCTGTAAATCCGCAGATATACTCCCAGTCCCGGCAAAATCGGGAACTGCATTGAGAACCATTTCGTCGCAATCGACGTTTCATTTACCCCACATTTGAGAGGGTCCTTTCGGTGGCTTCCGGCAAATATTTGTTCACTAGCGAATCGGTCAGCATGGGCCATCCAGACAAACTGGCTGACCAAATTTCGGACGGCGTATTAGATGCCCTGTTAGCTCAAGATCCCATGAGTCGGGTAGCTTGCGAGACGATGGTTACCACCGGGTTGGCAATCATTGCGGGCGAAATCACAACTAAAGCCAACGTCAATTTCGCCAAAGTTGTTCGTCATGTCATCCGCGAAGTCGGATATACCGATGATGAAATGGGCATCAGCGCTGATACGTGCAGCGTCATGGTCGCGCTCGGCGAACAGAGCCCTGACATCGCTATGGGTGTGAATTCCGATGAAGCGGCAGGCAAAGATATTGGCGCAGGCGACCAGGGGCTAATGTTTGGGTTCGCTTGCAATGACACACCTGAACTGATGCCGATGCCGATCGCTTTATCGCATCGGATCACCAATCGCTTGACAGACGCGCGCTTTAACGGCGAAGTCAATTGGTTGCGCCCGGACAGCAAGAGTCAAGTTACTGTCGAGTATGACGGTTATAAACCTGTGCGTGTCGACACAGTTGTAGTTTCGACCCAACATGCTCCAAGCGTCGATAATGCAACCATCAGAGACTTTGTGATTAACAAAGTCATCAAGAGCTGCATTCCAGCCGAACTGGACAAGGGCGATATCAAGTACCACATTAATCCGACGGGTAACTTCGTCGTTGGCGGCCCTCAAGGCGATTGTGGTTTAACAGGTCGCAAAATCATCGTAGATACCTATGGCGGTTGGGGTCGTCACGGCGGTGGTGCTTTCAGCGGCAAGGATCCAACCAAAGTCGATCGCAGCGCGGCTTATATGGCGCGTCATGTTGCCAAATGCATCGTGGCCGCTGGTTTGGCGGATCGTTGCGAAGTCCAATTCGCTTATGCGATCGGCGTTTCGGAACCCGTTAGTGTTCACGTAGACACTCAAGGCTCCGGAAAAGTTTCAGATGCTAAGATTCAAGACGCCGTCGTAAAGCTCTTCAGCCTCACGCCTAGCGGTATTATCAAGTACCTCGATTTGCGTCGTCCGATCTATCGCAAGACCGCAGCGGGTGGTCATTTTGGACGCAGCGGTGACGGATTTACTTGGGAAAAAACGGACAAGGCACAAGAGTTGGCCAAAGCTGCAGGCCTGTAAACTTCTCGGGCTCCGTTAATCTAAACCTTAAAACCTGTAGGCTCTTTCGGCTTGCAGGTTTTTTTCATACCCTGACAACTCTTGATTCCTCTCAACAGCGTACGCCTTCACAATCTTGCTCGCCCCAATCGCGGAAATCGATATGACCAGCCGACTCGACCGACTCAGCGATCTGCCCTATCGCCCGCAGTCGCCGCACACCTATTCGCCCAACATCGGCTTGATCGGTTGTGGGGGAATTACCCATTATCATTTGCGAGCCTACGTTGCCGCGGGTTTCAAAGTGACGGCCTTTTGCGATTTGGATACCGCCAAAGCTGAAGAGCGTAGGCAAGAGTTTTATCCTGCAGCCAAAGTCTACGATGACTATTTAGAATTGCTTGCGGACGATTCGATCGAAGTGGTTGATATCACGACGCACCCACCGGAACGTCCGCCGATCATCGAAGCCGCTTTGCGCGCAGGAAAACATGTGCTCAGCCAAAAACCATTTGTATTGGATTTAGACGATGGTCAGCGGCTGATTGAAATTGCGAACAAAATGAACCGTCGACTTGCCATCAACCAAAACGGGCGTTGGGCACCGCATTTCAGTTACGCGCGGCAGGTGGTCAACTCAGGCATAATCGGCGAAGTCTTCGGTGCGCACTTATCGTGTCACTGGGATCATACTTGGGTCAAAGGCAGCCAGTTCGAAAAGATCAAGCATCTAATTCTGTACGATTATGCGATTCATTGGTTCGACATGGTCCGCTGTCTGTTGCACGGCAAAAAAGCCAAACGCGTTTTCGCTTCCACGGCCCGCGTTCCTGGTCAACAGCTGATGCCCGATCTACTCGGTCAAGCTCTGATTGAATTCGACGAAGCACAAGCAACCCTGGCCTTCGACGCTGGCTTGCCTAGCGGTTCACAAGAGCGAACTTTTCTAGCGGGGACGTTGGGGAGTCTCCACAGTGTCGGTTCAGGCAATCAGGAGCAGCAATTGACCGTGAGCACAGCCACAGGCAATTGGACACCCAAACTAATAGGTAAGTGGTTTCCCGACGGCTTTCACGGCACGATGGGCGAACTACTCTGCGCAATCGAGGAAGGCCGCGAATCGACAATCAACGCCCAAGATAATTTGCAAAGTCTTGAGCTCTGCTTTGCCGCCATCCACAGCGCCGAGACCGGCCAGCCGGTCACACCCGGCACGGTTCGTCGGCTACCAGAGTAGTGCTTCATCCCCAGATTACGCGAGCGCCGTTCGCCTTAAAGTCAGCGAACTACTCAGTCGCAGCGGCGACTTTCGGCGGAGAATCAACATTCTTGAACTCGTAAGTGTCCTTGTAGCTGTGCGCATCCATCAATGTGAAACCTAAAAACAAGGCTACGAAGATGAATGAACTAAGGAACACGATCGCGTTGAGCGGCTTGTCGTGGATCATGTGCATAAAGAACAATATTACCAACGACGCCTTAATGGTCGCAATTACCAGCGAAACGACCAATTCCATGCTGCCTAGCTTCAACGTCGATTGAAACACCGTCAACCAAGTTAAAATGATCAGTGTAAAGAACACCAACAGCAGACTTTTGATCGACGCTGGGTGGGCGAATCCATGGTGTTTGCCAGCGTGAGATTTGTGTTCAGACATTTTCAAATCGACCTATGAGTTTTAACGCAAGTTGTTTCGAGTATCAGTCCAGCCTACTTGATCAAGTAAAGTAGGGGGAACAAGTAGATCCAGATCAAGTCGACCAAGTGCCAATACAATCCGACGTAATCCACCGGACCAAAGTACTCTTCATTAAAATGGTCCTTGGTGGCTCGAACTAACAGCCAAGCTAAGACGACCATCCCTCCAAGAATGTGGACCGCGTGTACACCCGTCATGCAGTAGTAAATGCTGAAGAAAACTCCCGCACCACCCGCTTGATCGACGGCTGCCAGAGTGGGCGAGCCAGGGGCGGAATTCGGCTCGACGTGTGAAACCAGCTTGGCTGTAGCCACTTGTTCGCTTGTTTGCTCACCCCCCGCATCTGCGTGCCCCGCATCTGCGTGCTCGGCGTGCGAATCAGAGGCATGCGCGGAGGCTGCATGTTGAGCATGAGACGCAGCTTCGGCATTTTGAAATACAATGCCGACAAACACGCCTAGGAAGTAGCACAATGCAGTGACCATAAGTGGGCCAGCAACTTCTGCTTTGAGTTTATTGCCCTGCACTACGGACAGGACGTACCAGCCACCGAATCCCACCACACAAAGCGCTGGAACTGCGCTCAAAATATACAGCCAAACCGACAGTCCTTCGTGATGAGACGTTTGCAAGAACTGCGAAACATATTCTCCGGCAGGCAGCAGACCGAGTTCCCATTTGTGCGTGTACTCAATCGCCTTCACACCAAGAAACATGGCAGCACAACCCAAGGTAATCGCTAAACAGACGACCAGCCCCGTACGCTGACGAAGCTGCGCACAGCGAACTCCCCAAGCCATCGACAAGCTGCTGAAAAGCAGCACACCAGTGTTGAAAGCACCCAGCATTTCGTTCAAATACTGACTGGCAAAGGTGAACACTTCTGGATGTAAACTGCGATACAAAGCGTACGCGCAAAACATGCCGCTGAAGAATAGAACTTCGGTGACAAGGAACAACCAAATGCCGAGCTTGCCAGCATCAAACTGTTGCTCAGGGTCGTCGAAATGATGCGCCTGGAACGGCATATGCGCATGTTCACCATTTCCATGGCCTGCGTCGTGCGAGTCGTGTGAAGTCATCGATATTGCTCTAAGGTAAATTGCGCTGCGTTAAGCGTACCGCGTAAAACGCACTGGACTAAAACGCACTGGACGGTGGGGCAAGACTAGCTGTGCGAAACGTGCTTGGATGCGGTAACAGGTTGAACATACTCCCAGCCGCGTTCGGCATCACGGTAAACGAGCGGAGTGTAGTCGTAAGGATCGTTAACCGTTGGAGGTGTTTCGAAGTTGTAATAGGGTGGCGGCGAAGCGCACTGCCATTCGAGCGTCGCAGCACCCCATGGGTTGGGCGGTGCCTTCTTACCGCGTCGCAATGAGTGGAAGAGCACACCCAGAGCGATGAATAAACCGAGGCCTAGCAAGTAGGCGCCCACGGTCGACATTTGGTGCATCTCCTGGAACTCGGGCAAGTAGCGAGCATAGCGTCGAGGCATACCGCGGCTACCCATCACAAACTGAGGCAAAAACGTTAGATTGAATCCCACAAAGACAAACCAGCAGGAAACAATGCCCCAAAAATCATTGAACATTTTGCCCGTCATTTTCGGCCACCAATGGAAGATCCCACCCAGGAAACCAACGAGTGTTCCACCGACCATCACGTAGTGAAAGTGAGCCACCACGAAATACGTGTCGTGCAAGTGGCGGTCAGTAGACAGCGCACCCAGCCACAAACCCGTCAATCCACCGATTGTAAACAGGAAAATGAATGACAACGCATAGCACATGGGCGTGTTCAGTTGTACTGTGCCTTTGTACATCGTTGCCAACCAATTGAAAACTTTGATTGCGGACGGAATCGATACCGTAAAAGTCAAAGCGCTAAAGACGATGGTCGTCACCTCGGCCATACCGCTGGTAAACATGTGGTGTCCCCAGACCAAGAAACCGAACAGCGCGATCGCGATCGAGCTATAAGCAATGAAGCGATAACCGAAGATCGACTTGTGGCAGTGGACGCTCATCAATTCGCTGATGATACCCATGCCTGGCAAAATCATGATGTATACAGCCGGGTGCGAGTAGAACCAGAAGAAGTGCTGGAACACTACGGGGTCACCATTGAACTGTGGGTCGAAAATACCAATGTGGAATACTCGTTCCGCTGCTAACAACAGCACAGTAATACCGAGCACGGGTGTCGCTAACACTTGGATAATCGAGGTTGCGTAAGTAGCCCACAAAAACAGTGGCATCTTGAACCAAGACATACCGGGTGGACGCATGGTGTTGATGGTCACGATGAAATTTAGACCAGTGAAAATCGAGCTAAACCCGAGCACGAACACGCCCATGGTCGCAGCCACAACCGGGCCGCGCGTCTGAGTGCTATAGGGCGTGTAAAAGGTCCAGCCGGTATCGAGGCCGGTGTAGAGCATGGCCGACAGGAAGAAAATCGCTCCGCTGACCCACAAGTAGAAGCTACCGAGGTTCAGCCGCGGGAAGGCAACATCTTTCGCACCCAGCATCACTGGCACCAGGAAGTTTCCAAGCGCAGCCGGCACGCTGGGAATGATGAACAGAAACACCATGATCGCGCCGTGCAGCGTGAAGACTTGGTTGTACTGTTGTGTGGTCAAAAACCACTGGTCAGGAGTCATCAATTCTGTGCGTAGCACCAACGCCAGGATACCTGCCAAGAAAAAAGCCGACATAACACCTACCAAGTACATCAGTCCGATGCGCTTATGGTCCAGTGTCAACGCCCAGCTCAGAACCCCTTTGGAACTGATTAGGAAATTGTCTGCTTCGTTGGATTCGTAGTGCGAATGTGTCGGCTGGGTAATTACCGCGCTCATCGCTTTTTTCCTCTTTGAAAATCGCTCGTCAACTGAGCTATGTGAATTTAATGCTGTCTTTGGAACTGCGAATTACTACTGCTTTGAATCCGCCGGCTTGTCTTCGTTCTTACCAAGTTCTTCGTCTGTCAGTTTGCCGTCTTTCAATGCTTCGATGAATGCGGTAAGCGCCAAAATCTCGTTGTCTTTCAATTTGCCTTGGAACGATGGCATCTGCGATGCACCTTGATAACCATCTCGTATTTTCTTCTGCGGTTCGAGAATCGATTCGCGAATGTATCCGGCGTCGACCAGGATTGCCGCCCCACCCGCGGCCTTTTGTTCGGTTCCAAAAGTGCCCGCAAAGCTGGGACCAACTATTTTCTTGTTGGGTTCCATCGAATGACAACTCTTGCAGCCCATGCGTTCGTAGAGCCAAAGTCCATGAGCTTCAATGTCAGTCGGCGGCTTGGCTGCGTCCGCCAACCATTTCGCATAATCCTCTTCGCTATGAACGGTGACTGTGGTGATCATGTTGCTGTGTTCATCGCCGCAATATTCGGCGCAGAACAAATCAAATGTACCTTCCAGGATGGGTTCAAACCACAAGTTGGTTACTCGCCCCGGAACGATGTCTGCTTTACAGCGAAAGGCGGGAACATAGAACGCGTGCAACGCATCCTCGGAACGCATCCGCATTCGTGACGCTTTATGGATCGGTACATGCAATTCCGTGCTAATGGCACCATTGGGGTACTGGAACGTCCAAGCCCATTTTCTGGCTGTCACATTGACATCGATCGTAGCCGCCGGCGGAGTCATCATGTCCATGTAACCAAAGACACCTTTGGCGAAAATCCAAACCACAATGATGGTCGGAATTACCGTCCAGAGGATCTCAAGCGCGTTGTTATGAAGCGCGGTCGAGTCGCCTTCGTAGCCAGGTCGACGACGGTACTTCAGGGAGAACCAAACCATCGCCACCACAATCAACACAAAAAAGAACGCCGAAATGTACATGATGTACATATAGAGCGAGTCTACGTCCTGAGCGAACGTCGAAGCCTGGGGAGGAAACCAATAGCTTGAGCCGGGTGCGCGCTCTGAACTGCGTTCGGCTAGTAACAGGGGAAATCCGTAAAGCGACATAGCGATTACTCGTGCGTGTCCTGCAAGGGACTATGGTCAGAAGAATTGTGATCTGAGCTGTTAACCTCAGATTGAATGTAGCTGTTTTCAGTAGAGTTCAAGTCCTCTGTCGTCGCAGTTGGCGCTTTTGCCGCACCACGCCCAAACCAGAACGGCGCTGTTAAGCCAACGAGCATGAGGACGAATGCCCCACCTCCCAAAGCCATGGCGCTACGCGCATCGGCGGAATAACGATTCGCCTCAGGGTCGTACATATAACACATTTGGATAAACGAGTCCGAAATGGATTCATCCAGTATCCCTTTGCCGGCTTCAGCGATTGCTAGCTTTACCTGTTGCGGCTCGAGGCCAAGCGAAACAAAGTAGCGGCAAACGCGTCCGTCAGGGCTAAGAAAATACGTCACCGCAGCGTGGTTGTAACGTTTGTTGACTTTATCGTAGGTGTACTTAAATCCGACGGAATCAGCCAATTTCGAAATCTGCCGCTGTTCGCCGGTGAGGAAATGCCATGACTCTTCCGCTTTCGTATCGCGCAGCATACCTACGTACTTGGACTTCGTATCGCGCGCCTTCGTGAATTTTTCGGTGGGATCAATACTCACTGTTACAATCTCAAATCGCTCGCCGAGATCCTGCCCCAAAGGCTCACGCAGGTTTGAAACCAAATTATCCAGTTGGGCGATGCACAAACCAGGACAATCGCTGTAATTCAAAGTTAGGATGATCGGTTTGAGTTTTTTGAAGTATGTTCCCAACGCAACTGGATTACCGCGTTCGTCATTGAACAGTAAATCCAGCGGCACAAACTCGCCGACTTTATCCAACACTGCAATGCCGCGCGCCGCCTCGGGAAGTTCGGTCAGTAATTGACCCTTACAATACGGTGACGAACGACCTGTGAACTCTGGGCTGAGGCAGCCCAGAGCACAAACCGACACCATCAACCAAAATTTGTAGCAACGCATGTTTAATAGGGCCAATCAGGTTCCCGAACCAGCTTCGGCTGACTTGCCGAATTCTTTTAAAATCGAGTTTTTTGCTTGCTTGATCGGTACGTGTAACCGTTTTTCCAGGATTGGTTTCACAGGCTCAGTGGCAGCAACACCATCCGCAGCCGGCGGAATCACCTCAACCATAACGTTTTCTAAGACTTCTAATTTCGCCTTTTGCTTGGCTATTTCACTATCGGAAGCTGTGTAGTGACTGTTTTCCAGCTTGCGTTCATCTTCGCCCAGTACCCAATTGTACGTAAGCGCTTGAACTAGCAAGATGATCACCAGCAACAACACAGCACTTACAAAAGTCGCGTAAGCGATCGCGCTTGTATTCAAGTCGTCGTAGCGAGCCATGAGACGCCTTACTAATTCTTATTATACGTTAGGTGTAAAATACAATTTGCACAAACTAATTCCTACATCGGCATCTGCTGGTACGCCAAAGCGTCCGGCAACCAGGGATCTCGGGTAGCGACCATTGGCGTTTCCCCGACACGGAACAGGAATAACGCCAAGAAGATTGAGACCATACCGACCCAACACACAGCATGCCCAAACAGCATGGCGACGCTGGCCGGACCAACGTTGGGCATCACCAAAAAGGTCATATCTAGCCAATGCACGAACAGAATGAAAACCGCCCAGCCAGCCATCACCCCCTTATTGCGACGGACCGCACGCGGTAAAGTTCCCAGGAAGGGGACTGCAAAGTGTAAAGCAATCAACATATAACCCAAGGGTCGCCACCCCGTGCTGAGGTCAAGGCGTTCCTTGTACCACAACGTCTCTTCCGGGATGTTGGCGTACCAATACAAAAGGAACTGCGAAAAAGCGATGTAACTCCAGAACACAATGAACCCAAACTGCCACTTGGCCAAGTCATGATAGTGTTCAGTCGTCACATACTTCTGCATTCTCCCACTGCGCTGCATGAGGTAGCAAGTCAGAATCATTACGGCAAAAAAGCTGAGCATTCCCGAAGCAAAGATATATACCCCAAAAATTGTGCTGTACCACGCCGCATCCGTCGACATGATCCAGTCGAAGGCCGCAAAATTCAGAGCCAAAGCAAACATAATGATGAATGGACCAGCCCAGCGCTGGAGCTTAAGAGTGATCTCGGTACTGCCCGTTTCGTCCTGCTCACGACTCATGCGAAAATACAAATTAGCAGCCACACACCAGACAGCAAAGTAGATTATGGCTCGCAGTAAAAACCAATTAGGGGCCAGGTAGTTGAGTTTTAACTCAATAATTGGCTGCACGTTGCCAGGCCCTTTGCTCCATTCATACAAGTTACCTTGGTCGCTGTAGACGACCGCAATAATTGGCAAGAACAATACCGCCCACCAGGGAATTGTATTTGCAAGCAACTCAGCCACACGACGAACCGTCGCGCTCCAACCGGCTCGCACTACGTGTTGAACCAGCACGAAAAACAATGCTCCCAGGCAGAAGCTCAGGCAGTAAACATAATTCGTCAAGTACGAATGAAAGAACATCCGAAAGCCAGTTGCCTCATTCTCGGAACTTGAACCGAAATGAAACAAACCGAGACTGACCAGAACGCTGCAGAAACCGATCGCAGCCAGCATCGGAGCCTTTGCACGCCAGCTAGCGGGCATCGTGACATTGTCGTTTAAGGTGTTCGCAGCCATCAAATTTACCTGAATTCTACAGCGTGATACGATAGACGCATAAGTTTACTTGGACGACAATTCATTACGTCGCGATTCCGGGACATCTTCGATCTTGGCATTCTGGCTACGCTGCAACGACCGCACGTAAAGTACAACCGCCCAACGTTCACGCGGCGAAAGCGAGGAAGCGTACCCCGCCATCCTGCCTTTACCGTTTGTTATGGTGTAGTAGATTCGCCCAATAGTCTGTTTCTGAACATTATCCGAATGCATGCTGGTAGGCTGAAGCCAATAAGTCTGCACCAGGTTCACCGCACGTTGCGACACAAGCCCATCGCCGTAACCGCCGAACCCATGACAAACAGCGCAATTGATTTCGAATTTCTTCTTTCCCAATGCGAACAGCTCGTCGTTCACTTCGATGGGGAACTCGGTTAGCCAAGCGTAGTTGGGTTCGGCCGCGGCGGCGGCTGGTCCTGCCCCAGCAACCGGCTGGGGATCAGCTGGCTTATCTACAACCGGCACTTTAGCGGTGGGATCCGGTTGAGGATCTTGAACAACTGCATCTTGAACCTTGAACGCGACCATTCGCGTTGCTTCCGCAGCTCCCAAGGCGGCCGTCTTATCGGGATCGTATCCGAGATAATAGGGATCCGCCAAATCCAATTCGCCTCGCGCAATAGTGCCGGGCACGGGTTGTCGTTGAACACGGCGATCTGCGAACAGAGTCGTCGTCTGTTGAGGCTTCTTTTTCGGCTGGAAATCCATGTCGAAAAACACGTGCCAACGTGGCGCGTCACTTCGAGCCGACCGCATCCGTAACAAAATGGCTCCAGGAATCAATGTTAGCAGAATCACGGAGAGAATCGCCGTGAAAATGGCTTTGGGGATCTCCGGCGAACTCGAATCTTCACGTACCTCTTCGACTGAAACCGGTTCGGTGCTTTCAAGTAGACTCTTTACCTTATCAGTGTTGAAGTACTTATCGCGAGAATCAACCCACAAGAAGAAACGGTCATCCGTGGCTCGGTCAAATTTTGGATTAGTGAACAGGGGATTGCTAAATTTCGGCAACCCATTCAAACCAAGCATTGCAAACACGGTCGTAAAAGCAGCAAACAATATCGTCAGCTCAAACGCCACAGGAATGAACGCTGGCCAGCTGGCAAACGGCTTGCCGCTGATTATGTAGGGATAGTCATAGGCGTTCGTCCACCATTGCATCAGCAACGCGACACTCGTTCCCGTCGCACCCGCAAACAGCGTAAACCAAGGCAAAACGGTAGCCTTGATTCCCAACGCCTCATCGATTCCGTGCACGGGAAACGGCGTGAATGCATCGGTGCGGGAATAGCCAGAATCCCGGACCTTACGCGCCGCCTCGAGCAATTTCGAGTCGTCCGTGTACTCGGCCACCCACCCAAAGGCACGTGGAGGCTTAGCTTTTTTCTCAGGCTTATGATCGCTCATATTTTTCAGCAACCTGACTAACTCTTGAACTGTTGGAATTACTTGTGATGGAAACTTGCCGGACAATTAGAAAAGGGATCAGTCCCTTTTCCATCAGGACCTAATGTGACTGGCCATGTGAGTGGCCATGACCATGCCGATGCTCCGCGTGCGCATGTTGACTCATTACACCTTTCACTTCCGCTATCGCGACGATCGGCAAATACCGACAGAACAACGAAAACAGCGTGAAAAACAAACCAAAGCTTCCCACCAACATACCGAGGTCGACCCAGGTTGGCGTGAAGTATCCCCAGCTGGCTGGCAAGAAGTCTCTACTCAGCGAAGTTACCGTAATCACGAATCGCTCGAACCACATGCCAATGTTTACAAAGATCGAAACGATCCACATGGCAACGGCGTTGGTCCGAAAGAACTTGAACCAAAACAACTGCGGCGAGATCACATTGCAACTAACCATGATCCAATAGGCCCACCAGTAGGGACCGAATGCACGGTTCCAGAAAGCGAACACTTCATACGGGTTCTTGCTATACCAAGCCATGAAGAACTCAGTCGCATAAGCCAAACCTACCAGCGAACCCGTCGCCAGGATGATCTTATTCATGTTATCCAAGTGACGCAGCGTGATCACATCTTTGAGCTTGTAAATCGCCCGCACCGGAACGAGCAGCGTAACCACCATGCCGAAGCCGCTGAAGATCGCCCCTGCTACGAAGTAGGGTGGGAAGATCGTTGTATGCCAACCCGGCAATTGCGAAACGGCGAAGTCAAAGCTAACTACCGTATGCACGGATAGAACCAGCGGCGTCGCCAAAGCAGCCAGCAGACTGTAAGCCTTCTCATAACGCATCCAGTGACGCGACGAACCGGACCATCCGAGTGACAAAATTCCGTAGACCATGCGGCGGAATTTATTCGTCGAACGATCGCGGAAGGTCGCCAAATCAGGGATCATACCCATATACCAGAACACTAGCGAAACCGATGCGTAGGTGCCAACTGCAAACACGTCCCACAACAAAGGGCTGCGGAACTGCGGCCACATCCATAGATTTAAACTTGGGTAAGGTGTTAACCAAAATGCCAGCCACGCACGACCCACGTGAATGCCAGGAAAAGTGCCTGCACATACCACCGCGAAAATTGTCATGGCTTCTGCGGCGCGGTTAATACCCGTTCGCCAATTCTGCCTGAACAGAAACAGAATCGCAGAGATCAGCGTTCCAGCGTGACCGATACCGACCCAGAACACGAAGTTTACGATTGGCCATGCCCAGAAAACTGGCGACATGTTACCCCAAACGCCGACCCCCGTCAGAAACAAATAAACAATCAGTCCACCGAACATTCCGAGTGTCGGAACCGCCAGCAAAAACGTGACCCACCACGCCAGCGGTTGAGCCTCTTCGCTGATTCTCGCAACCATGTGCGTCAACGAACCATACGTCTGATTACCGGTCACCAACTGTGTGCGCCGACCGGGTGTGTCAATCGTGTTATCGATTACTTTGTTACTAGCTATGGTCGCCATTGGCCTCGCCAGACTCTACGTAGTTTTTTGATGGGATTCTGAATGCTCAGCATGGTCATGGTGAGCTACTTCTAACTGGTCACTGGTCTTCAAACGAGCATGGGTGTTGCGAACTCGGGCTAAGTACAACGTACGCGCCTTGATGTTCAACTCCGCCAGCATCTCGTAAGCTCGTTCACTTTTTTGAATTTTCGAGACGCGGCTATTCGGATCGTTCAAATCGCCGAAAACTATCGCTTGCGATGGACAAGCCGACTGACAAGCGGTTTGAATTTCGCCGTCTTGAAGCGGACGGCTTTCGGTGCGCGCCTGAATCTTGCCGTTCTGAATTCGTTGAATGCAGTAGGTGCACTTTTCCATCACACCGCGGCCGCGGACTGTCACTTCGGGATTCAGGACAAGCGTTTGCAGCTTGCGGCTCGCCTCTTCCAGCTTGCCCTTCTGTTGCCACCCGTAAAAGTAGCCGTATTCCGTTTGGTAGTTGAAATAGTTGAAACGGCGAACTTTGTAGGGGCAGTTATTGGCACAGTAGCGAGTACCGATACAGCGGTTGTAGGCCATCGCGTTGATGCCTTCTTCGGTATGCACTGTCGCCGCTACCGGGCAAACTTGCTCGCAGGGAGCGGTTTCACAATGTACGCAAGCGACTGGCTGATTGACTATCTTGGGCGTGTCAGCATCACCACGGAAGTAGCGATCGACTCGTAACCAATGCATTTCGCGACCGCGGGTCACTTGTTCTTTACCCACTACAGGCACGTTGTTTTCCGCTTGGCAAGCGATCACGCAAGCGTTGCAGCCCGTACACTTATTCAAGTCGACGGTCATGCCCCATTGATGATTGACCGTGGCGTCGCTTTCGAAAACCTTCATCGGCTCTTCCCACATCGACTCGAGCGCCGGATGATGAGTGCCGAGATGCTCGACGAAGTCCGCACCTCCCTCTTGGATCTGCTCAAGCGTGCCTTCGCGAATCAATCGCTGAGCACGCGTTTTGGTCTCTTCTAGACCTAACTCATCGATGGCAAAGTGGTCTTGCGTAGTCGCCAACTTGTAGGGCCGCGGTAGCGGTTTCGCTTCCACGTTCTGCACCAAGTGCATCGCCTTGGACGAACGTAAGGAAGCGATGTCTTGGCCGATCGCGGCTTCGGCATTGCTGTCAACTGCTTCGTCTCGGCAAACGCGTCCGTATCCCAATTGGACCGAAATCGAACCGTTGGCTTGACCGGGCATAATGAACACTGGCAGGTCGAGCGTTTCGCCACCGTGAATCAGCCGAGTCATTTCGCCCTGCTTCAGCGACAGCAAGTCTGCAGTCTTGGGGCTGACCAAAGCCGCGTTGTCCCAGCAAATCTTTGTGATCGACTGCGGCAACTCCTGCAGCCAAACGTTCTTGGCAAACCGTCCGTCGTACAACGAATCACTGACTGTTAGCATCAGCTCAAGCGAACCCTGTTCGATCGCATCCAAGTCAACAGAACCGGTCGGATCGGTACCATCAACATTGAAAGAACCAACCAGCGGTTCCGCTTTCAACCCCACTAAATAACCGCTATGCAAAACTTCTCGCCATTGACGACTGGTCACTGGCTTGCCAGCTACTGCGTCGGTAACCTGGCGGATCAATTGCTCTGAACTACCTGCACCGACTTCTTCGCCGTGCAGCATCGCCATGATCTCGATCGCCGCTTTGCCACCCAGCAAGGGAAGAATCTGCGGTTGCGAAATACCATAACTGCCGTCGATACCGAGGACGTCACCCCAGCTCTCCAGCTGATGGGCAAGCGGCACGCTCCACGCACAATGCTTTGCCGTTTCATCCTCGAACTCAGCCAAGTAAACCGTGTTCTCAAGCTTCTTCAGTGCATCGCCGAGCGCCACATCGCCTGGCGCCGTATAGACGGGATTATCACCCAGAATCCAAACACTCGTCACTGCACCTGAGTCAAGCTTTTCCACCAGCTCGACTAAGCTGGTGGGCTGAACACCCTCAATGGCCGAGCGGCTTGGCATCAGCATGACCGACTTGCCAAAGTTTTCGAGTTTTTGATTTAACTTGAGCGCCAGCAACTGCACATCGAGTGGCTGCTGGGCACCGACGGCCACCACACCCGCACCTTTATGCTTGACCAAATCTTCGGCCATCGCATCGATGAAGCGATTCACTTTTTCTTCAGATTTAATCAGCTCAAAAGGCTTTTCCCCTTCAGCAGGGAGCGTTGGCTGAAAATTCTTCAGCAGGTCATCCACCCTCTTCGACAGCCGCAGCAGGAACGCGCCGATCTGCGAACTGCGAACCGCCAAACGCGAATCCGCCGCCGCACCGGTCACGGAAAAACGGGCCTCGACGGCGTACAGCCTGTTCATCTTGCTCGGCTCGGGAACACGCCCTTTCGAGAATTGGCGAGTGTATAAGATCATGTTCGGATCATTGCCCAACAGATCGCAATCCAGGGCACAAATCACTTGGGCCGCATCCAGCTTGTAAACCAACTCAGCTGGCTTTCCCGCAGCTTGCTGGCAGGCTTTCGCCTGATTCGATACGTCGACCGAAGAATACTGCACCACCGTTGTTTTAGGCAGCAGTTTGAACGATTCGGCAACCCAGCGATTCACGGCCGGTGACAACGAAGGTGACATTAGAACTGCGTGCGAAGAACCACCGTTGGCCTTGAGAACTTCCAACTGCGCCTTGGCATAAGTTGCGAAATCTTCCCAAGTAGACGCCTCCAGCTTGCCATCGACACGTCTCGCGACGCGGCTAGCTCGATCCGAATCGTACAAACCTAAAACGCACGCCTGGGCAAAAACATCGCTGCCCGCACTGGCGAATCGCGACTTGTCCCCAGCGTCCCCCAAATCGTTGGGTTCGCTGGCGCGCATCAGTGGATGCTGCGCATTGCCTTCAACCTTGATCGGGCGACCGTCCATATTGCTGATCAGCAAGTGGCACGCGCGGCCCGCCAATTCGAAATTGGTGGCATAATGCTTGGGTACACCCGCGACGTTGTTAGGCGGCCGAACCACAAAGGCAGCAATTTCATCCGGCCCATAGCGACAACCCGCAAAACCACCCAAAGCCAACGAGGAACTCATCAGCTTCAACCATTTCCGGCGCGAAACACCCTCCGGAAATTCGGAAGCCGCTTGCGGAAACTCGCGACTGGCAATCTGCTCGAACTCTGCCGTTTCTTGCAAATCGTTCAGACTTCGCCAATAAGTTTTATTCGCCGACATTGTCTTATTCGCCTGCATCTGCGGGACAGCACTACGCTGGATGGTTGGATTGTGAATTCGTCTGAAACTCAAGTCTTCATTCGGCACAAGCTTGCAAACATTACGCTCGCTAAACCGACCGTTCGGATTCTAAACTTATCGATGGCAAACCGCGCAGTTAGCGCGCGGGTGGATATTGTTCTCTACGCGCAATTGCTTACCGATCTCCTCCCGAGTCCGCCCCTTCTCAGGCTCCCAGTCGAGCTTTGTGATAAACTCAACAGGGCGAATGTTCGCATCGGGGTTGTTGTGACACTCAAGGCACCAAGCCATCGATAGCTCTTTAGCCTGATAAACCTTTTCCATCGTATCTATGCGACCATGGCAACTTACACAACTAACACCACGGTTCACATGCGCGGCGTGATTGAAATAGACAAAATCCGGCAGACGATGGATCTTCACCCAAGGAATGGATTCGCCCGAAGCCCAACTCTCATGAACGGCTCGCAACTTCGCGCTCGTTGGATGCACTGCGGAATACTCAGGCACACCGTTGGCCGCCATCGGACTGTGGCAATTGATGCAGGTAGCAGTCGGCGGCACAGTGGCTGCTGCGGCTTTGTCAACATTCACGTGACAGTAACGGCAATCCATCTTCAGTTCACCAGCGTGGATCTTGTGACTGAAGGGCACTGGCTGATCCGGTGAATAACCTACGTTCAGCGTTACCGGATCGGTTGCGATCAATAGCACCGACGCGGCGTAACCGCCTCCAGCCAGCGCGAACAAGCCCAGAATTGGTAAGAACTTGTTGGTCCATCGTGGAAATAGAAATCGACTCATAGCTCTACGTTGATTTCTTGCCTGTACAACCCACGCGTCGTTGCTCGAACGAGCATCTTGCGTAAGGCTGAGCACGGGAAAAGGTCAATTGTTTAGTACAGCATGCATGCGCTTTCGCGCTGCCCAATCACTTCACCTAGTATCAGTTTCGTCAGTATCGTACCCGCAACCCAGTTTGTTCAATAGCACTCTGGGGCACGCGACAAATGGTCGCATTCGCCTCAGCTGTTTCAGTTAACCAACCAACGTCACAAATTACCCAGAATGCAATCCGTTATTGCCATGCAATCTGCGCTCAATCATGCGGTTTCTGCAAGGTGAACAAATAGTACCCGAAATTTTTGCGTTGCATACCGAGCAACATAGCTAATGCACTTGCCCGCAGATGTTTCCATTGCCAGGCAGTCGATTTTCCGCGGAATAACAACTTTGCCGTATGCATCACCACCAACGGAACCGAATGCGATGCACTCACGGCTACGCGCCACCCCAGCTCACGTTGCTTCACCAATTTAAGCCCTGTCGTCTCCAGCCAATCAGGGACTAGCGCGGCCTCGTGGAAACTCGGCACGGCCCAATTGTGGGCGACCTCGTTGTGCAACCAACGAAACCAGCGTGATGTGTTGCCTAAAGGATGGTTCAAAAACCCGTCCGCGATCACCAACTTGCCACCCGGCTTAAGGACTCGCACGGCTTCGCGTAGCGCCACTTCGGGTTCTGTGCTGTGGCACAAACTTTCAAAGTAAAACGCCGCATCGAGAAACTCGTCCGGCCAGGGAAGAACGTGATAGTCCCCATGATGAACGCTGTCCATACCAGTCCGATCTTCGGCGTGCAAGCGCCTTGCTTCCTCAAATTTCGCCTGCCCCTGCTCAGCCTGCTCGCGCGAAATTGTGATCGCATGCCAGCCCAGGTGCGGCAAATGATCGCATCCATAACGTGCAACAGCAGCCGTGCCACAACCTAAGTCCCCTATGTTTCCACTTTTTAGGTTTGCGACACCCAATTGCTCGAACAGAACATCGTTCATCGCTTCCAACATGCGTCGCCGCTGCCACGGCCAAATACCCATCTGCCAGTATCCAAAATGCCGATAACCCTCGGCGCTCCAAACTCGATAATCGATCTCCGACTCATTGTAGTAATCGGAAATTGCAGCTCTTTCCGCGCGATCCTCCCACGCCGACTTCAGCAAGTTTCCCGCCACCAATTTTTCGGTAATTTTGGGAGTTAAAGAGGTATCAGCGTCCAAGATCGAGCACCCCAATGAATTAATCAACAAATCAGCCCATACTTTCGCACATGTGCCGCCTCTCCAACCGCTCCGCCATGCCCTGCATCACCGTCGGTAAGCGTCGAGCACTAACAATGGGAGAGCGACGCTCCTGCGGAGCTTTTATCGGGCCTCCGCTGGACTTTCACAAGCCGGAATGGACTCTTAGCGGCTTGCCCACCAAAGCTCAGCATAGCCTCACCGTTAAGATGCAAGGATTTGTGCATCTTCAGTAAGCGGCTCCTGCGCACTAGGCGATTTTACAAGATAGTCAAAAATGGGCGAAGCCATTAGCGTAGTGACCACGGCCATAACTACCAGGGTCGCAAAAAGCTCAGCCGAAATGATTCCGCGCTGCAATCCAATGTTGATGATGATCAACTCCATGAGTCCGCGTGCGTTCATCAATGCACCAATTCCCAGCGCTTCGCGGTTGGTTATTCCGGAAGCGCGCGCGGCCAGCCAACATGCAATTCCTTTGCCCCCAATCGCGGCCAGCAATACCAATCCGCAAATGCACCACAAATAGGTTGAGTTCAGCAGATAGATTCGCGTGTTGAGGCCCGAGTATGTAAAGAAAAGCGGTAAAAGCAGCGCAACCGTCAGCGGTTGAATTCGCTCGACCAAATCGCGTTGCATCGCTCCTCGCGGAATCATCGCGCCGATCACAAACGCGCCAAAAACGGCATGCAATTGAATCTTATCCGTGAACCATGCCCCCAGCGCCATGCATGCCAAGCCGATCACGACACCTCCATCGGTCAATTTTCCATCAGCGCCGATCAGCCAGCGCTGTACGTGATTTAGCGTCGGTCTCAATACCAGGATCGCAAACGCTACAAAGCCAATCCCACCTCCGATACTCCACAATGCTTTGGTCAAATCGTTATCGAAACTGGATAGCACCACGGCTAGCAAACACCACGCCATGGCATCATCAATCGCGCCTGCACCGATTGCCACGGTCCCCATCAGCGTCCCCGTCAAGCCTTTGAAGTGAATAATCCGCGCCAGCATAGGAAACGCGGTGATACACATCGACGCACCTAGAAACATGATCGCTTCGAACAGCGACGTGCCCTCGGGAAACAGCTTCGAGTGATAAAACATCCCATACGCTAGCCCAGCACCCAGTACAAAAGGCGCAATCATCCCTGCCAACGAGACCGCGATCGAGCTCGAAAAATTCGAGCGGATCACATCCACTCGAAATTCGAGCCCCACGATGAACATGTACAGAGCCAATCCCAGCTGGGAAGCTGGAAACAGATAGCTCTGCGAATCGCGTGTCAGCTGGGTCTTATCCCACGGGAAGATCGCTTGCTGCCACTCCGGCAACACCAATCCGAAGAGCGAAGGCCCGAGCAATACTCCCGTGATCATCTCGGCCACAACTTGCGGCTGACCAAATCTAGCCGCAATGATTCCGACGACGCGACAGGCGAGCAGAATGACAGCGATCTGAAAAAAAAAGTGAACTGCTAAATCTAGATTGGACATCAATGCTTCTGTCTAAGGAGTCTTCTAGCCCAAACAGCGGCCTTTTTCGCAGGGGCTTTGACGAGTGTAATCGACAGCCCGGATCTCATACAGGTGTTAGTGACTTTGCAAGAATTCACGCCGCCTACCAGGTAACCCGCTCGCCGCGCATTGGTTATACTGATTCTGAAATCCTAAAGTGCTACGATTCAGCTATGAGTTGGGGCGAAGCACTGACTCGTTGCCATTTGCCCTCCCCAATCCTAAAGGTGCATTCATGTCCGCAGTTGCCACAGAAGTCCGCGCGTTCACAGCCACCAAGTTTGTCGCCCCATCGCAGTTCGTTGAGTTTTGTAAAAACGGTGGCAAGCCTCTCGGTGGGATCATCGGTGGCCGCAGTGTCAAAGGCACCATGAACGTCACTTTCGAAACTTCAGACCCTGGTTCACTCGAAGTACTCGCAACTGTTTGCGAAATGGGACAAGCGGAGGTTGCGGACGCGGTCAACGCAGCCACCCTCGCTTTCCATGGTTCAGCAGGCAATGGTTGGAAGAACACTTCGGTCGCGGAACGCTGTCGACTGGCCATGAAGCTCGTCGAACTCTGCGACCGCGATCGCGACGTGTTGCTCGCGTGCGAGATTTTGGACGGCGGTAAGGTCTCAGAGCTAGCCGAGGGTGATTTTACACAAATCCGCGAATGTGCCGAGTATTTCTGCCGCGTCGCAAAGGGCGCTGAGATGGGTGATAGCGAAGCGCTGCAATTGGCCGAGGGCGTCAAAGGTTTTACTTACCGTGAACCATGGGGCGTTGTCGCGGGCATCATTCCTTGGAACTACCCGGTCGTCTTGACCGCATGGTTCATGTTCCCCGCGCTGCTATCGGGCAACTGCATACTTATCAAGCCCGCTGAAGACACGCCGCTTTCCGCACTCTACATCGGCAAACTAGCTGCGGAAGCGGGCTTTCCGCCGGGCGTCATCAACGTCCTTCCCGGCCGAGGCGAGATCACCGGCCAATGCATCGCTGAACACCCAGGCGTGCGTTACATCTCATTCACCGGTTCGCCGGGCGTTGGTCAATCGATCATGCGGACCTGCGACCAGCACGGCACGCGCATGAAGCGTGAAATGGGCGGCAACGGTTCCGCAATTGTGCTTGCCGACGCCGATCCAGAACTTGTCGCACGCAAAATCGGTCGCTATACCAACCAGCACTTCGGTCAAACGTGCTGCACCATCCATCGCGTGTTCGTCGACAAGAAAATCGCTGACGACTTTATCGATGCACAGAAGAGTTTCTTCGCGAACTTGAAGATCGGCTATCAAGCCGACGCGGGCACACAGCTCGGCGCTGTCGTGAATGCCACGCAACGTGCACGCATCTTGCGTGCCCAACAAGAAACTCTTGAACGTGGTGGCGATGCGATCCTAAGCGGTGGACCCGCCGAAGTCGCGGGACGCACCGGTTACTACATAAAGCCTGCTTTGTATCGGACTCAGCCGGGCGTCGATTGTAATCCGTCTGAGGTATTTCACGCCTTCGCCACCATCTGTCCGGTCAGTTCGGCGGAGCAAGCATTGCAGTTAGCCAACAGTTCGCCGTATGGCCTCGGTGCTAGCGTGTGGACGCGCGATATCGAGCAAGGCGTAGCCCTTGCAAAGCAATTCCGCGACGGCACTTGCCAAGTCAACTGCCACAACTCGATTGCCTACGGCCTACCCTATGGTGGCCAAGGAATTTCCGGTGGACCCGGTGGTGGCGTAAACTGCGAAGATACGTACTACGATTACACGCAAGTCAAAGCGATTTACGTCGCCGACTACCCAAGCTAGAAAGTCACCTGCGCGGCGACGGAACCAATCGGGTCGGAGTCTGGAAAATTGATTCCGACGCAGTCGGTATTAACGGCCTGCGCTTGGCCCAGCCTGCAGCGTATCGCGAGCGGGAAAGAATCGCTAACATATCGCTAGCTTCTGCATTTTCGTGTCCTCACAAGGCTGCTGACAATCGCTTCACCTGATCCACGCTGGTACTCGTCGGCCGCGCTTTTGCAAAGAAAAACGACGCTGATTGCGGTGTTTGCGGTCGTATGTATCGCCGCGCATCTCTACCTGCGTTTCGGGATGGGGTGGTCAGCAAACGCCTACCTTGTGCCGCTCTTCGCGACTCTGGTAGTAGGCGGCTTGCCACTCGTTGCAGAGTTGGGTCTAAAGGCGATTAAACGCGAATTCGGCTCGGATCTGCTAGGTGGCATCGCCATTGTCACGGCTGTTTTGCTGGGCGAGTATCTGGCCGGTTCGATCATCGTATTGATGTTATCTGGCGGCGAAGCACTAGAGAGTTACGCACTGCGAAGCGCGTCATCGGTGCTGGCTGCTCTGGCCAAACGCGTGCCATCGATCGCACATCGCAAAACGGGCGGCCAGATCATTGATGTAGCGCTCGCGGAAGTAGAAATCGGCGAGACACTAGTGATCTATCCGCATGATATTTGCCCCGTCGACGGTGAGGTGATTGAGGGGCAAGGAGTCATGGATGAATCCTATTTGACCGGCGAGCCGTTTCAGATCACCAAGACCGTCGGTTCGGCCGTGATCTCGGGTTCCATCAATGGAGATTCAGCGCTCACCATACGTACCACTAAATTGGCGGCGGACTCGCGGTATGCCAAGATTATGGAAGTTATGCGCGAGTCGGAGAGTAAACGGCCTCAACTCCGAAGGCTGGGCGATCAACTGGGAGCGATCTATACACCCATCGCGCTGGGTGTAGCCGTGGCGGCTTGGGCGATCAGCGGCGAATCCCTGCGATTCTTATCCGTACTGGTGATTGCGACTCCTTGTCCACTGCTGATCGCGATTCCGGTGGCCATCATTGGCTCGATCTCTTTGTGTGCGCGGCGATCGATCATCGTAAAAAGTCCTGTAGTTCTGGAACAGATCGCCGGTTGTCGCATTGCAATCTTTGATAAAACGGGAACTCTGACCTACGGCGAACCTCAGCTAACGGAACATCTTGTTGCACCCGACTGTGATCGACTCACAGTGCTCGGCTTGGTGGCCAGCCTCGAGAAATACTCAAAGCATCCGCTAGCAGAGGCGGTATTGATTGCTGCCCAAACGGAACGGCTCTCGCTTTCGCCCGCCAGCGACGTGCGCGAGAGACCTGGACAGGGCCTACGCGGTACTGTGTCCGGTCATACGGTCCAAGTGACCAGTCGAAAGCAACTCATCGAACAACAGGTTCATGGAATTGAGCACTTGCCCGCTTCGTCAGGTGGGCTCGAGTGTGTCGTGGCCATAGACGGTCACTATGCTGCGAAGCTGCAATTCCGCGATGCGCCACGTCCCGAGAGCCACACGTTTGTGGATCACTTGGGCCCCAAGCACCAATTTAAGCGCGTCATGATCATCTCAGGAGATCGCGATGCCGAAACACGCTTCCTCGCCAATCAAGTGGGTATCACGGAAGTCTATTCGCAGCAAAGCCCCGAAGAGAAACTGGCCATCGTGCGACGCGAAACTGCCAAAGCGAAAACCCTGTATGTTGGAGATGGCATCAACGACGCCCCGGCGATGATGGCCGCCACAGTGGGCGTATCCATTGGGCAAAACAGTGACGTTACCGCGGAAGCGGCAGGTGTCGTCATCATGGACAACTCGCTCACGCGTGTCGACGAGTTTATGCATATAAGCCGCCGGATGCGCGCTATCGCCTTGCAGAGCGCCGTCGGTGGCATGGCGCTCAGCATTATCGGCATGATCTTGGCTGCATTGGGTTACTTGACGCCCGTTAGCGGCGCTATCGCTCAAGAAGTGATCGACGTCCTGGCCGTTCTCAACGCGCTGCGAGCCGCCTTTCCTCCAAGGGTAATCCATGATCTGTGAGGCAGCCAGGCAGCGCCACTGAGGGCTAAACACGCGGAATACAAGCCCGAAGCGCAAGCGAGTGCTTCAACGCAACGCATTCACTGTCATTCACTCGCTTGCGCTTCGGGCTGGTACTGCGCAACCTAGGGGGCGCCGCCAATTGAGAAATGCCGATCGCAACCTATGAACCTAACGATTGGCCAGCCGCGCTTCGCGGAAACTGACGAAGCGATCTTGTTTGGTGTCCCAGAGGTTGGCCCGCAAACATGCCCAAATATCTGAAATACGCAGAGATGTCGACTGCGGTTCCTGAAGCTCGGAGAGAGATGCCATGGCCACCGGCAGTTTGTAAAACGGAATCTTGGCGTTCAAATGATGCACATGGTGATAGCCGATGTTGCCGGTGAACCAACGCATGATAGGGTGCATCCGCATGTAACTGGATGAGTGGAGGGCGGCGCGAACATAGCTCCACTTCTGTTGGTGATTCAACTTGCAGCTTGGGAAATTGTGCTGGGCGTAAAAAAGGTATGACCCGACTCCGCAGGAAATCGTCAGCGGTAGAATCAAACACAGAAACAGATATTGCCAACCGATCAATGTCAAGCCGAAGGCCAGTCCCGCGTGCAAAATCAGGGCGAGGGCTGAATCGAAGTGCCGAGCCGGGTTGATAATTACGGCTCGGATACACATCCCCCCCATAAAGACGGTCAGGTAGCCCAGTCCAATAGTTAACCAATGACGCGACGCGATGTATTGCCACTTTTGAAGCCGCGTCGAAGCCGCGTATTGTTCGCAGGTCATCACTGGAAACGAACCAATGTGCTCGTTGGTTTCTTTCGAATTGTGTTTGTGATGATGATCGTGCGATCGATTCCAGACGCTCGTGGGGCTCAGCACTAGCAACCCATAAACGTACATGATGGCGGCGGCCAACCGCGAGTGCACCAAGATGGCGTGATGCTGGAAGTCGTGATAGATGATGAAAATTCTCACGATCAATAAAGCACTGACTCCGCTGGCCAACAAGCGGACCATCCAAGACAAATTGCTTAGACAAATTGTTAGACAAACGAAATAAAGTGCCAGGGTCGAAAACAGATACCACCAACTGCGGGTTCTGTCATCGATTGCAAAGGCTTTGGTTGCCAAAAGTAATTCTTTATCGGTCCGCACGGAGAAGCTTCGCAAAACGATCGAAGGAAGCTCCGGAAACCCGATCGCGGAAAGTTTCGGAAGACTAAATTGGAAGATTGTCAAAGGGTCGACGAAATCGGCAATGCTCACAATCCCAATCAGCGCAATTTACGGGATTTTGCAGCGAATTCGTACTCAATTCTTTGACCGGGACCGTCCGCCAACGAATCTGGCGGCGAAAGTACGCCCCTTTCGCGTTGGATCTTGAAAGCCCTACCCTGAGATTCTACGCAATGGTCAAGCTCCAGTTTCCATTTATTAGGTATTAGCGTATCACACCGAAACGCTGAATTGTCAGCCTCGGAGAGGCTGACCCACGTGTTTGGTAGGCTAGTCGCATCTGGGGGAAGCGACTTGTGAGGAGGAAATTCCGCAATCGAATCTGGAGATTACTCGCGACACTCTGGACAACGACCCTTCAGAAGTACATCTTCAATCCGCCCTACTGATTGCGAAGCTTTAAGCTCAACCTGGTTGTCGTCCAAGCACTGGATACTGCCGCAGTCGACGCACAACAAGTGGGGATGGGCGGAAGTATCGGAGCCCTGTCCGCCAACCCTTTCGAATCTCCAAACGTGATCGCCGAGTTCCATTTTTCGCAACAAGCCCGCTTCGGCAAGATCTCCGAGCGCGCGGAAGATCGTGGACTTCTCAAAGCCACTTTTCACTAACTCTTCCGTGACTTCGAGGTGCGTGTTCGGATGCGCGGATCCGTCGAGGAAATCGATTACCGCAATGCGAGCCGGCGTTGCGCGCAGTCCCTTAGCTCGCAGCAACTCGCGAATTCCTTCGACGTCCATCTTTTTTTTGCTCATATTTCGACCACGTACCTTTTGCGGCGGGAAAACTGGATGTTCACGCGAGCTTCCCGCTGAGATCTAAAGTACTTCAAATTTCAATATCCAGATTTTTCTCTCACTCGTCAGGCTCTTCGCCATGTGCCAAGCCGTTGGCGATCAACTCGGCGATATGCTGATCTGCCAAGCGATAAAAGACATGCTTGCCTTGGCGCCGGGTGGATACCAAACGCTCCGCTCGCAGCAACTTCAAACGCTGCGAAATGGCCGGCAGGTTGTCGCGCAGCACCAATGTCAGCTCTGAAACACACATTTCCCGATTCGCGAGCAGCGAAAGCAACCGCAAGCGGTTCACGTCGCCGAGCGCTCTGAAGATACTGGCAGTGCGTTCGCACACCAGCAAATCAGCTGGCTGCGAAGCTACCGTCACTGACTGCAGTGGCTCGTTGCGAAAATTGCCTGCTTGTTCCACCAAAATAGTCAAGGCATTCACCTAATCGGTCAACCAATTGATTGAATGATTAAATCATGGCATCAGTTGATAGGTTCGTCAAGTGTGTAAGGCACTAGGACAATAAAAACGTCCCACCGAACCCACTAGTTTAGAACAATGGTAGCAAAGGCTTAGGCGCGCTCGACTCATGCGTAGGGCAGATAGCCTAAACGCCTTAGCCTTTGATAGCTTTGTTCTAAACTGTCTGCACTGAGCCCTGAGCCGGTTTTCTTTTCTTCATTCGATGCGTAGGGTCCATCACGCGAACTCAGGGGAGCGCCCATCTAGATTGAGGTGCCCGGATGTCTGTTCCCCAAGCGATTAGAGATGCCTTGCGAGCTGCGGCTGGCCGTGTCACCGGTTCGGCACGTCGCAACATTCAGTCATCAACGTGGTGTGAAATTGACCAAGAGCCAAATGAAGAGTTGGAGTGAGCGACTA
>JANLQO010000212.1:0-6018 GCA_031367855.1 Planctomycetia bacterium
CGGTCGCTTCATGACGGCTTATCACGCCGTGTTTATTACTTCGATCCGCGATGAAATCGAAACTTTTGCTGACGACCAACCTGTGGTTACGATCGATGATGACGATCCGCAAGTCATTACCGAGATGAAAGCGCTGTGCGATTCAATCAACGTGAAGAACTACGTCGAATATTATCACGACACGCTCGAGTTGAAGGACGAATTGCACACCCAGTTTAACCTGGGTTTAATCAGCCTCGAAGACCGAGCTAAAGGCGAAGTGCTCTACTGGGAAATCTGTGCCAGGGCATTGCATGAATCCCAAGCGGATCGCTTTCCGGCGGAAGAATTCGAGCAGCTCAAGGGCATTTTGGCTCAGAAGTATCTCTGCAATTTTTCTCTATTCCGATCCGCACCCGACAGCTGGGCGATTGGCCAGTTGTTTCCGATCGTACCCATTCATCGCTTGGATGAGAAACCGACGGACTATGCGACGTTAGTCGACGTAACCTGTGACAGCGACGGCAAGATCGATCGCTTTGTAGATTTGAAAGATGTCAAGGAAACGCTGGAGCTGCATAACTGGGACGAATCATCACCTTATTACCTCGGGATCTTTCTAGTCGGCGCCTATCAAGAAGTCATGGGCAGCCATCACAACTTGTTCGGCCATCCCAATGAAGCCCAAGTTGTGATCGATAACGAAGGCCGTTTCCACGTCACCAAGATCATCCCTGGTAGCCGCATTCACGACATGATGAATTTTGCCCGCTATGACCGAGCTCAGTTGTGCGAGTCTTATCGTCGGCAGTTGGCGGTCCAAGTAGCCGAGGGCAAGTTGACTCAGGCTAGTGCCGATGGTCTGCTCCAAGAATACGATTCCGTCGCCGATCGCACTACGTACCTGGAGTAGGTGCCTAAGGCAGCAAAGCTAGGGTGCGTTTCTGACGAGCACTCTGATAAGCGGTATCGACAATGCGTTGCCCCAGCCGACTAAGCTCGGGAGAAAGTGGCCCCTCGACGGGCAAGTCGTGCTGAAGGCAATGCACCAGATACTGTACTGGGTTTTGGTTCGGTGCATCGAGTTGATCTGCTTGGACTTGCAGGCCGGCGGGGTTCGCACGATCCTGCACCAACACCGTAGATTCGTAATCATACGAGCTGATTGTCCCTTCGGTTCCAACCAAAACAAAGCCGCACTTGGGCTGCGGTTGATGCACCCAAGGATCAGTATAAGTTCCCCACCGCGTTTCAAACTTGCTGATACCGGATGCGTAACGCGCGATGGTAATCGAATGCTCATCGACTTCTAGCCCCGCTGGTTCATCGCAGACGCACGTCACTTCGATCGGCACACGGCCACCTAAGAACCACGAACCCAGCGTTACGCCGTATCCGAGGTAATCGAGTAACGATCCGCCGCCTTGCTGGCGACTATAAAACCAACTGTTGGGTTTCTCGCGGGCAACGTCTTCGGCCGTCAATTCGAGTTTTCCAGCGGTATGCCACAGGGGGCCTCGATTTCCGTCGTAATAATGAACTTCGATCAATTCACCGACACGGCCTGCGTCGATCAATCGCTTAGCGGTTCGATGACTGGGTACCCAAACCAAGGGCCAATTGATCACGAGCTTCACGTTATTTTGCTGGCAAGCATTGACAATTCGGTCCGCATCAGCCAAGGAGGCAGCCATCGGCTTCTCAAGCAACAGCGGCAAGCCTGACGGTGCCAATCGCTCGACCCATAATGCATGGTCGCCGGTGGACGGGCAAAGAATGATTAGATCTGGCCGAGTCCGTTCAATGCACTGTTGCCAATCGGTGAACAACTGATCCGAAGTTAAGCCGAGATCGCGATGTGCAGGCGTCAGCCGATGTGGCTGCGCATCACAAATGCCGACAACTTCGCACTGCGGATGGGCCTTTGCCATGCGCAAGTTGTCGCCCATGTGCATGTGTTCAAACGAGATGCCGACCACTCGAAGCTTCGTATCGTTCAACAGACTACCTATCGTAGGTGTGGCGTAAGGCTTCCAGCTTGCGTTCGCAGACATCGTCTTCTAGCAAGCCGGATGCTAGGCTGAAAAAAAGTGTAGCACGGTTGTCCCTAACCGTTCCCAACCGTCCGTAACCGTTCTGCCGAAGGGCAGCGAACCGAAGTCAACTCGCCTTTTTTCCAACGGACGAAAACGTTGAAGCGAGCCAGCGAGTTATCTGGAACGATTCAGGACAAACGTTCTACAATCGTCTAGTTTCCGCCCGCAGGTTTGCCAGCGTTCGGGCCGGCTGGAGCACCAGCGCCCGGTTGCGCGCCCGGCGCAGGAGCACCCGGTGCCGGAGTGCCCGTTTCAGGATTGCCCGGAGCAGGAGTGCCCGATGGAGGTGCACCCGCGCCTTCAGCTGCACCCGCGCCTTCAGCTGCAGGAGTGCCAGCACCCTCGGCTGCAGGTGTACCATCAGCGGCTGGCAAACTGGCTTTAGGCTGGTCGAGGACTTCGTTCAGTTTGTCTTTCTGCTGATACTTTGGATACTGCGTCGTAAGGGCAGGCACTTCTCGAACTTGGTCCATAATCTTTTCGATGAGTTTTTTCGTTTGACTCATCAGCGAATTCATCGTGGTGATTTTACTGGAGTCGTTAATCCGGTTTTGCAATGACTCGATGGCCTTGAGTAGGTCGCTGGCAGGTGTGGAAATGTCTGCGGGCAGCTCCAAATCAACCAGTCCCTTTCCAACCGCAGAAACTGGGCGTCCACCTTTTGTTTGTTTAGAATCCAAAGCCACATGCGCAATTTGCAGGATTTGGTTGACATTGCGTCGCGTCATTCGAACTTCCCAGGGTTGCGTTTCGAGCGCTTTGGGCTTTGCCGCAGTGGCACCTGTTCCCATTCCGCCCGCGCCCATTCCTCCCATCCCCATGCCGCCCATGCCTCCTTCCATGCCGCCCATACCCATGCCGCCTCTACCGCCACCGCCACCGCCACCGCCCATGCCGCCATCCATATTGTAACCACCATCGCTAGCACCACCACCGAATCCATCGCCGCCCATACCGCCTTCCATGCCACCCATGCCACCCATGCCACCCATGCCACCGCCTGCGGCGGCACCAGACTTCATATTGAGCTTGTCCTCTTCGCGTTCGTACCACATGACAAGCTGTTGTTCGAGTACTTGAGCCAAGCCGATAAAATATTGGACCTTTTGCTCTTCGGTCAATTTCAACTTGGTTTGGTCAACGCGCGGTAGATATTCAGCCGCAGCCAGCCGCAAGCTTGGCAGTTCCTTATCGTCGAGTAAGCGGGTAATGGCTGGCTGTACCGCATGATTCGCAGCCAGTGTTGATAACACATCGAAACCGCGTCGAACCATCCAAGCGTGAGCCTTGACATCGATGGCTGATTTTGGTTGTGACGAAACGATGACGGTCATCGCTTTGGCCAGTCCTTCGGCAAAAGCTGGCGTGAGTTTCGTCAAACGCGCATGGCGGTTTAGCCCATAAATTGCAATCGCGCGGATATGCAGTAGCTGCGTTTCATCTTTTGCAATGTTTACAAGCGGTAGGAACGTCTCAGAGTAAGGTGAGTTGGATACTAATTCCAATTCAGTCAATGCAGCCATGGAGTTGATTCGGGCTGCTGGATGATACCTGGCGTTGGCGCCAATTACTTTGGTGAGAGTCACAAGATGATCCGCAGCTAACTTTTTAGCCGGCTCCGATTGAGCAGAGCGAATGGCGGCTATTAAGGCGTGGCGGACTGGCGCGAAACTCGCTGTATCGGTTTCGGCAGTTACATTCGTAAACCGCGCCACCTCGTTTTGCACGTATCGCTTGATAACCACCGGATCCGCATTCTCTTTGTTCTTGAACATTCCAGTAACACGTGTAGTTTCACCCGCAGCAGGTTTATCTGTCGGTAACGAAGCCCATTGCTGAGCCTGTCCACACACAACTCCATTCATGGCAGATTGCGAGGCGATCGCGATCACAACCAGCAAAGCGTTTTTCAATGTGAACATTTCCATGCTCCGATGTGCAAAGGACACGAGGCGATATGCGTGACGAGTTTACTAACGTGCAACCTGCGAATGAGAAGTCAACTTTACGGCAGGCGGCCATGAGCCGACGGGTTCGATGCCAAGTGGCGACGAGCGAACCGACGGATTTCTCCCCAACCAATAGGCTACCCGCTAGCAGGGGTAAGTGTCAACTTTTTAATCTCAAATTTCGCACGAATCAGCCGTTAGAGACCCAGTAATCGCTGCAACTGGAGCCCTGGACATGGTGGATATCGGGCGACGGGAACACGCCTGGCAGATCTTCCGAGTACCAAGTTTGCAACACTTGGTCCCAATCCGCTCGAGATCGGACATGGGTGAATTGTGGCCGGACCTCGAGATGACGCGGATGACTGGCAGCGTATTTAATCCCAAACTTTCGCAAAAGCGGTCCCGTCCGGGCCTCCCCGTAAAGCTCCTCAGCCAAGTCCCAATGTCGCTGGAGCACTCGTCGTTGCTCATACACGCTGGGCGCGTCCGGCATAGGCTTACCCTCAGCCAACGCGCGGCACTGCGAAAAGATCCAGGGATTGCCAATCGCGCCGCGAGCTACCGTGACTCCATCGACGCCCGTTTCAGCCATCATTCGCAGGCAATCACGCGGTGTAAATAGATCTCCGCTGCCGAGAACCGTGTATTTGGGAAACTCACGTTTCAGATTGGACAGAAAGGCCCAGCGACTCGGTCCATTGTAGCGCTGATAAACTGTTCGCCCGTGAACCGTCGCCGCAGCAATGCCGGCTGCAAACGCACCTTCGAAAATCGCGTAAAAATTGTCTCGGCTTTCTTGCGTATCGTCCAAGCCGCGCCGCATCTTGACCGTCACCGGTATCTCAGGCGGCACGATATCCCGCGTTCGCCGCACAATTTCGAGCGCCGTCTCGGGTTGGCTAAGGTGAAAACCGCCGCGGCACCGGCCAAGGACCTTTTTCACTGGGCACCCGAAATTGATATCAATCACCGCAAAGCCCGCCTCGACCAACCGCTTTGCACCCAGCGAAAACTGTTCAGGCTCGGCACCCATCAATTGGCCTGCAACGGGCTGCTCCTCCGCGGAGTTATAGAGGTAATGCCGATTCTTGGCGCGATCCTTCATCGCAACCAAAAACTGATCTAGCATCACCTCACATAGCGAATAGCTCGCACCGTACTCGCGAGCTAGCATTCGCATGGGCCAATCGCTATAGCCGCTTAGGGCTGCTTGAACAATGGGAAAGCCGATGTCGAGATTGCCGATTCGCAAGTGCGGCAGCTTCTTTTCTACGGCGGGCGGCGTATTCGTTAAAGTCATCGCAATCGACTCAAGTTAAACCTGACAGGGTTCGATAAATAAGAAACACGAGATCGGCTCGGTTCGACTCTATCCTACCTGGGAGGGCCAACATGTCCCACCTCAAATACCCACCTTCGGTTTTTTCTAGTTGCTTAGCCCCAATCGCGCTGTCCGTGGTTTTGATGTTCCACAGCGGCTGCACATTGGTGCACATCCCGAGTTATCGCTTGGAAGAATGTGCAGCGGAAAGCTATACAAGCACACCGGCCCTGCTGCCGACGATCCCCTTGCCAGGTTGGCTAGCACGCTGGAAAGCGGAGAAAGACCTACCGAAGCCACCCGAAGCGCCCCGATTTCATCCGCTTCCAACCCGCCCGATGTTCGAGCCTCAGCCGAACCGCGAGTCCAGTGCCGGCCTGACCGCAGACGCGGCTTGCTTTGGCAAGCTCTAAACAACCAGGGACGCGCTGCCTCGACATCCACGATTCCTTGTAAGCGGCTTTCGTTTTAGTGAACCGACGGCTGTGATTTTTTGTAGGCGAGTCGCTCCGCGACTCGTCGAACCCAGCGAAAATGAACGCCTTTGATCAAGCAATGACGGCGAGTCGCAGAGCGACTCGGCCACGTTTGCCAAAAAAATCACAATCTCTCCGAGACGGATACCGACTGTCGTAGCTACGTTCGCCAGAACGTGGCTGTAACTCAAAGC
>JANLQO010000444.1:0-11209 GCA_031367855.1 Planctomycetia bacterium
GTGCCGCTTGTGCTCTAGTTCAAAGTCAACCATTTGCCTAACCGACTGCCGGAGCAGCGTATGTGCGAATTCGTTACCCAGCAGATCGATCAGACCGTAAGTCCGATGCGCAAATACGAAACGGTGCACGTTGATGTCGTCTTGAACTGCAGGCTGTAGAGCATTCAACGCTTCCCGCGGCGAGGCAGTTGCCACAGTTGCGAACAGTTGTTCGGCGTCTTCCATGTTCCCTTGGCGGCAGGCGGCGCGAATCTTTAGACCAATGTCCCCTTCGCTAGAATGTTCGGCTGCATGCAGGGCCATGAGCGTAGCCTTCGAGGCCCCACCATGTTCTTGGCACTGCTGCGAATTGCGATAAATCACTTTTAGGATTGGCAAAGACTGGCGCTCAGTGGGAAGATGTTTTGCCATCTCCAGCGCAGGCAGCATGGCCATGGCGGTGTGATACCCGACGTAATCCTGTCCTCCGAACGCTTCCGCATTCGCAAGTGCAGCAGCAGAAATAAGTAGCTTATTGTTGACTTCCCCAGACTTCAGCTTGGCCACCAGCATGGGCTGGAGTTTGTCGGGCGGTGTGCTGCGGATCAATTCTACCAGCGCTTGGTAGGGACCCAAATTTAGGGATTCTGGGCCTTGGTCTGCAAAGGCTGTCGAAAAACCCAGATTTCCTGCCACGGCAGTGCCAAGTCCGGCGACCAGCATGCCACGGCCTACATCGACCAAAAAATCGCGTCGTACAGAAGGGATCATGATATACTCCGACTTGGGGTAAGCATTGTGACGAAGCTGCGCACGTGCGCATCCTACAAATACAAGAACGGACCACCGTTACACGAAAATTGTAACGCGGGGCGGTTAAACTGTATTAGCGGCGAACGCGCTGCGCGCTTTTCGAAGCTAGAAACTGGCAGAAGGCGAAAAATCGTGCTTAAAAATCAATTTGGGCAGGTGATTTAGAATGCGAGCGGAAGATGCCACAGCACATTTGTCCAACTGCTGACTCGCTTCGAAACTTCGCTGTCGGTCGCTGCCCGGACGCTGAATATGAATCCATAGCCCAGCACGTTGAAACCTGCTCGATCTGCCTAAGTCAGCTCGAGGTCCTAGACCAGTCGGCGGATCCGCTCACCGATCAGTTGCATAAACTTTCGACCGCTTCCGTTCACCCAACAAACGACCAGGAAGTGGGTTGGACTGACGCGGTTCTTTTGGGCAGGGCCCGATCCGGATCGTTCCGCGTCGCCGCCGATGCGGGAATCGGCTTGGCTCGCCGCCTTCAACAGGGACCTGTCTACCTCGACCGATTCGAATTGCGTTGCGAGCTGGGTGTTGGCTCATTTGGTTATGTGTTTCAAGCTTGGGATCCGCGCTTGGAGCGGCTTGTTGCCCTTAAGGTCCAGCGGGCTGGTAATTTCGCCTCAGCGGAAGATGTTGAGCGCTTCCTCCGCGAAGCCCGCAGCGCAGCGCAGCTCAAACATTCTTCGATTGTCAGCTTGTACGAAACCGGACAGACGGAAGAGGGCGTGTGGTTTCTGGTATGCGAATTTATCGACGGACAAACGCTCGAAAAGAAACTGCTTGACCATTCCAAGGGAATGACGCCGTTGGTAGCTGCTTCAATTGCCTGCGAACTGGCAGCGGCCCTGCACTACGCACACGAGCATGGGATCATCCATCGAGACATCAAGCCTGGCAATATTATCATAGATCACGCGGGACGAGCGCATCTGATGGACTTCGGTCTAGCCAAGCGTGATTGTGGCGACCAGTCGATGACATCCGATGGCCGTATTCTGGGAACTCCCGCCTATATGTCGCCAGAACAAGCGGCTGGGGCATCGCATCAAGTCGATGCACGCACCGACATTTACAGTCTAGGTGTCGTCCTCTATGAAATGATCGCGGGTGATCGCCCCTTTCGAGGTGAACGCCGTGAACTGCTGATGCAGGTAATGGATGACGATCCGCGACCTCCCCGCCGCGTGCATCCGGACATTCCGCGCGATCTAGAAAGCATTTGCTTGAAGGCCATGTGCAAATCGCCCTCGCGCCGATATCAGAGTGGTCGGGATATGGAAACGGACCTACGTCGTTTCCTGGAAGGTCGCCAAACACGGGCGCGGCCGGCGGGAAACGTTGAGCGAACGTTGCGATGGTGCCAACGCTACCCGCTGGCAGTGAGCGTGTTCTGTGCGGTGGTCGTTGGCTCGATCGCGGGGATGTGGTATCTGTCCAGTCTTTCCGAGTACTTTGTCCGCCAGACTGCGCTGGAAAGCGCCAGGCTGGAAAACAAAATGCTGGATGAGGTCTGGCGGTTCTACAGTGAGCGGATTGAGGAAATCAATTTCAAGACATCCGGAGTCGCCGTGACTCAGAACTATCTTGAGATCCACCCTGCATTGCCTTTACCGGCAACCTTCTCGATCGATCTGGGCGAACGCATCAGTCGACGGAACCCGGGCATGCAGGTTCGTGTTTACGGTCGCTATCCTTGGCCTGGCCGGGAAAGTGGAGGGCCGCAGGACGAAATTGAAAAAGCAGCTCTTGAATGGTTGGAATCCCACGCAAAACCTACCGATGAGCCGCAACAAGAATACACACGGTTTGTGGCAGCCGGCGATCGTCGCGAGCTGCATTATTATGCAGCCCGACACATGGAAAAGAGCTGTCTTGGATGCCACAATGACGTAAGCCCTACCAGTAAGAGCCCGAAACGCGATTGGCAAATTGGAGATGTGGTCGGAGTTTTGAAAATTGTGCGTCCACTGGATCGCGAGATTGCCAACACGCAAACGGGCCTGCGCGGTGCTTTTACCATCATGGCTTCGATTTCGATGATGCTCGTCGGACTCAGCATCTTAGTCAGTGCGTTTACGCGAAGGCGGAGGAAACGCCTTTGAAAGATTCTTCCGAACAGCATACTCGAGGCAACTCCACCTCGCGCAGCTTGCTCAATGAAGCACGTAGTGCAGATGTGGAGGCCTGGGAACGACTTGTAAAGTTGTATACACCACTAGTAGCAGCTTGGTGCCGGAGATGGGGTGTTGCTGAGCAGGATATTGTCGATGTGCTGCAGGAAGTCTTCTCCGCTGTCGCCACTCACTTGGGGCGATTTCGCAAAGATCGGCCCAGCGATACTTTTCGTGGCTGGCTTAATGTCATTGCTCGCAGCAAAACGGTGGACTACTTCAACAGCCGTAAAAATGAACCCGCCGGGGCAGGAGGAACCGAAGCGTCCAAGCGGATCCAGGAAGTTCGGGATTCCACCGACCAGTCAGTAAATGAAACCGAACTAACAAGGGACGACGAAGATGTGATTTTCAATGACGTTCTTCTTCGAGCGCTCAACGCCATCAAAGTTGAATTCCACGATCGAACTTGGCAGGCGTTTTGGAAGGTCGTCGTTGAAGGACGCCTCACCTGCGATGTCGCCGCCGAGCTCAACATGAAAGCTGGCACTGTCCGCGTTTCCAAATCTCGCGTACTGCTTCGGCTTCGCCAAGAACTAGGGGATTTGACCACCCAACGGTAGGATTACCGCCGCAAGCATGATTTAGAAATCTCCTTGCGATTGTGTGAAGTTTACGACTTGTCGAGCATCTAATAGATAGAGCGGCGGCATTGGGATATGCCTGGATTTGATATGCACGATGCAAGAACCCAATTTTCGGCCTTACGGCCAGGAGTTTAGTCATGTCGAAAGTATCGTTGGTTGGCTTGATGTTGACTTTGGTCGCGAGCGCCTATCCTACGCTTGCACTGGGGCAAACCAGGAGCCCAGGGTGCGGTTGTTCCAACGTCGTATATCTGCCTGTCGTGAGCCCGCCGCAAGCTTACCCGTGCACCTCTCAGCTGTCTGGAAGCATCCAGCCCATGGCATCACAGCCTGCGACTACAACCCAGACTTACCAGCCACTAGTGGCAGCGACTGGGCAAAGTAATCAATCACAGAATTATCGCAGGTTCTCATATCAACCAGCTCCGACGCAACACAGCTATCAGTCGACTTACGGCAATCAGCGATATTTGTATCCAAAAGCGGATCATCGCCGTTACGATACGCATTGAACCGATTGAATCGCACCGCGAAGTCGGGAAGGTAAACTCTCCCTGGATTCGATATAGAGACGCGGTACGATCGTACGAAAAAGCCGGTGTGTTGGAATTTCACAAGAATTCTAATGCACTGGCTTTTTGTATTTATCCGGCACTAGGCCAGGCCAACGGCGCCAACCGCCTGAAAGAGAAAGACGAAACAAATCGTGGGGCCAACGGCCAACGCTGTGAAGTATTTTTAGGCATTACCAGCAGTCGCAAGGTCACACTCGGCAAGAGTGACCCACGGTGGGTCGCATCTGCCGGATGCGACCATGAAGTACCTGAAGTTTAAGAACGTACGAATTCGCTGACGAAAATGCTTCACAGCGTTGGCCGTTGGCCCTTAGGCTCATTTGCGTCTAGCACCCAGCCCGATGGGTTCCCGGATGTTGCGAATAGACCTTCGACTTCTGGCAAGAGCAACCCCTTTGAGCGTCGGCGACATTATCATAGTTGGATACCGTCGCAGTTCTTGGCCATCGCCCAGAGGGCGTGGCCAGCTCGCAAGTTACCCACATCGGATAGGGGTGTTTTCATGGGCATAAAGAAGCCATCGGCAACGGACAGAGTTGCACAATTCAAGGCGGCGCTTTCACTTTTAATAGAGCGTGTCTCTAGCGATCGTTATGTCTTGGCGGTCGTCCAAGTCGGCAGTCTCATTGAGGAAACGATCTGGCGGCGAGAGTCGCTCGCAGTGTGGGTGATCGAAGCGGACGGAGTAACGCGTCGCTTACGCAGTGATGGAAATGACGAGCGGCTTTTTCGAATTCTGGTGGAGAATGAAATCAATATTCACGCAGAGATCATTCCCCGCACTCGCTTCAAGCAGATGGTTGAAGGCGCGTCGCGCACGGCTTTCTCTTGCAATTTCTTTGAAACTCGCGAAATCGTTTACAGCCGGGATGCTTCCATCGATAGTTGGTTCAAACAAGCCAATACCGTAGCTGTCAAAGACAAAGAACGCGAGCTGTTGATATTTTCAACTTGGACGTTTCATGCGCTGCGTCTAGCGAGACAATTGCTAGCGCGTGAAGATATCGATCTGGCACAGCAACAAGTACTGAATGCTGCTCACAGCCTGGCTTGCACCGAGATCATTCGCGCGGGCGAGATTTGCGAAGATTTAGTGATTTATCGAGCCATGGAGTTGAATCCTGAACTATTCCAAACGATTTACCTTGACGTTATGGCCAAACGCAAACATCGGAAGACAATCCAAATAGCCTTGAACACAATCGATGCATACTTGGAGCGACATCGTAATTCTCATTTGAAACCTTTGCTCGCCTTCTTGAAAAAGGAAGATCGGGTCGTACCGTTGTCTGAAATCAGCGACCATTTTGCCTTCTCGCAAGTCTACCCTTGGCATCTGGAAGCCGCCTGCGAATGGCTTTATCGACATGGAAACTTGCAAAAATTATCCACACCTTTCAAACTCACCAAACGCAGCCAAGAACAAGTCGAAGAGCCTGCGTACTCTTTTGAAAATTAGCGGCACAGCATGCGAACCACTATCGAAATCCATGGCGCGAGAGAGAACAACCTAAAAAACATCAGCTTGGAAATTCCGCGTGACAAACTGACCGTTGTGACGGGCGTCAGCGGTTCCGGCAAATCCTCGTTGGCGTTCGACACTGTTTATGCAGAGGGTCAACGCCGTTTGCTGGCCTCGATGTCGACCTTTGCCAAACGGTTTATTGGCCAACTCAAGAAGCCGGAAGTGGATTTCGTCAATGGTCTTTCGCCGGTTGTTTCGATCGAGCAGAAAACGGTGGGTTCGAATCCTCGGTCGACCGTGGGCACAATGACAGACATTTCCGACTACCTGCGAATGCTGTTTGCAACGATGGGATTGCCGCATTGCCCACGCTGTGAGGAGCCTCTGGTGATACGTTCAGCCTATCAGATGGCGGAGCATTTATTGTCACTCCCCGCCGGCACCGAAGTTGAAGTGCGTGCTCCAGTCATCAAAATCTACGGTGAGGACTATGAGTACTTGCTGGAGCAGATTCGGGTGAACGGGTATCGCCGAGCACGGATCAACGACGAACTGCGAGACTTGGGAGATCATATCGAACTCGATGAAGACGAAGAATACAGGATTGACGCGATTATCGATTCTTTTGTAATCGGTAAAGGCATCGATGCTCAAGTGGTTACCGCGCTCGAACACGGACTCAAGCTTGGAGACGGCTTGTTGAGCTTTCATATCACCAAGCCTAAGAGCCTGACGCCGAAACACAAGTTGTTTTATCAAGGCTTCGGCTGTCAGGCCGACTTTATGGTCGCCGGCGAATTGCATCAGGCCCAATTTACGTTCAACGATCCAGCGGGTGCTTGCCCGACTTGCGCGGGCATTGGCACATCGATGCGAGTGCATCCAACTTTGCTGGTTCCTGACCCATCCCGTTCGCTCAACGACGGTGCCTTCGTCAAGGCTGCTCTTAGCAACAGTCGCGATAGTTGGGGCGGACGAATACTCCACAGCCTGTCATTACATTACGGAATCGATCTTGACCTGCCCTACGAAAAGCTGCCCAAGCAGCATGTCGACATTTTGCTGTATGGCACCAAGGGTGAACAATTCGAAGTGGCTTTACCTCCCGGTGCCAAGCAAGGCGACCAGCATGTTGGCAAGAAGATGAAGTACAACGGAGTCGTCAATGGACTCGAGCACCATTACCGCTGGTACCGCAAACAAGGTACTTCGAGTGCGGGGATGGAAGAGTATTTGAAGAAAGTCATGGTCGAGTATCCATGTCCGGAATGCGAGGGGGCCCGACTTAAACGAACACGCCGTTTGGTGACCGTCAGCGGTAAGAGTCTCCATGAAGTCGGACAAATGCACTTGGTCGAGTTATTGAGCTTTTTGCGTTCGATTAAACCGACGGCCCGGCAAAAAGCCGTGGCTGAGACGATTTTGAAAGAAGTTGCTACTCGCTTGGAATTGCTCATCGCGATTGGCCTGGACTACCTCAATCTCAATCGCGGTTCCTCTACCCTTTCCGGTGGCGAATCCCAGCGAATTCGCCTTTCATCTCAAATCGGCTCCGGACTCATGGGCATGTTGTACGTGCTCGATGAACCGAGCATCGGGTTACATCCCAAAGACAATGTGAAGATGATCGAAACCTTGAAGCAACTGCGAGATCTTGGCAATACCGTTGTGGTCGTTGAACATGATGACGAGACCATCCGCGCAGCGGATCACGTCATTGAGATTGGACCGGGACCCGGCACTCACGGCGGCGAAGTGGTTGCACAAGGAACTTTAAAACAGATCCTGGCAAATAAGAATTCGTTAACCGGAGCTTTTTTGAGCGGTCGACGTTCGATAAAGCAACCTCAACAACGACGGCTGGGGCGAGATAAAGCGCTTACGGTCAGCGGAGCGCGACACAACAACTTGAAAAATATCGATGTCGTCATTCCTTTAGAGCGTTTTGTATGTGTAACTGGTGCCTCGGGATCGGGCAAGAGTTCGTTGATCCATGCGATTGTGCAAAAACAACTGGTGTCTTTGCTGCATGATAGTCGAGTCCTTGCCGGTGATCATGACAAATTATCAGGCCATGAGCACGTCAGCGACATTATCGACATTGATCAGTCGCCCATCGGTCGATCGTCGCGCTCAAATCCGGCAACTTATATCGGTATCTATGATGACATTCGCAAGCTTTTCGCCGACACCGACGGCGCGAAACTGCGAGGCTTTACTGCCTCGACATTCAGTTTCAACGTCAAGGGCGGGCGTTGCGAAGAGTGCTCCGGCGAAGGTTCAATTACCACTCAATTGTCGTTTATGCCGGACGTGGAAGTACTCTGCCCAACTTGTAAGGGCGCACGCTATAACTCGGACACGCTGGAAGTTACCTATCGCGGAAAGAGCATCGCCGAGGTTCTCGATATGTCCATTGAAGACGGCGGCGAGTTTTTCCATGAACACGCGACGATCTCCCGTAAATTGAACGTCATGAATGAACTAGGGCTGGGCTATCTCAAGCTCGGTCATCCCTCGACGATTCTCTCAGGAGGCGAAGCGCAACGCGTCAAACTCGCCGCCGAACTAGGAAAACTGAAACGTGGCAAACACAACTTGTACATTCTCGACGAACCGACAACCGGCCTGCACTTTGCCGATATTGATCGTTTGCTGGTGAGTCTTAATCGTTTGGTGGACGCGGGACACTCCGTGATTGTGATTGAGCATAACCTCGACGTCGTTAAGACGGCTGACTTTGTGATTGACCTTGGCCCCGAAGGCGGCCACAGAGGCGGCGAACTTGTTGCCTGCGGCACTCCCGAAGAGATCGCGGCCTGCAAGAAATCCTATACAGGGCAATTCTTGAAGCGCTGCATGGTCCCTCATCGCAAAGTTGCCTTGCGTTGAAAAACGTAGCACCTCATGAACACACTACTTTTGGGTGTCTGAAATTGATGATTTAGAATTGTCAAACATAGATTCAGCCCTCTTGATAGCCTTTTCCCGTTTTCTCGGTAACCAGCTTGTCGTATTCGGTTTTGGCTTTTGCCGCGTCGGCAAACGTTTTGCTCTTGCTTTGACCAGCTGTGCCGATGCGGCCCCACCAGGTAGTGACGGTTTCGCCAGTCAGCTCAATCTCCCAGAATTTATTCGAACCGCCCTCGGCGAACTCAAAGTGACGCTTACCACCGGGCGCTGTGCCCGATGCAGCCGCTCCGGATTTGCCGGAACTCGACGAGCTCTTTAGCGACTTAGCTTTACCGCTGGCGGCGGTGGTCGCTTTGGTCACTTCCTGCGGCACGACTACACGGCGTTTGCCAATAGGTGCCCCAATCTGATCCAGGATACTGGGATCCATGATTTCTTCATCGCGGGCAAGTAGCAGCACTTTAGAAATCAGTTCAGCCGTACGCGGATCGTCATCCGCAAACGGCAAGAAAAGACGACCGCGATGTTGCGCATGCACCGGTAGAATTGACAACGCACCACCGGGTAAACGATGTGCCATAGCACTGCCCAGATGCACAGAGTATTCGCCATAGTAGCCTTTGATCACGGCATGCGATGGCTTGAAAGAAATATTCTTCAGACCCAGCAACTGAGCGGTTTCGCGAAGCAAGGCGGCCCGCATCTCGACGGTGGAAGCGCTGGCTTCCGGATCGACTTCGCCGCGGTGAGCGACGCTGACCACCAAGTCCACATCGCGCATGACCTCGCTGAACAATCGCGCCGGCAAGCTATCGAATTTGAGCGGCTTGTATTCGTCTCGTCTGCGAAACTCTACGGATTCGAGTGTCAAGCCTTCGATCTCGGCGGCCGTACCGTAGTTATATTGAAAGGAAACGTCGGCGATCAGCGATTGCTCATGAAAGATCTTGACGACCTGATCTTGAGTATTCCAGCCGCGGCTATTCCACAGTGCCATGGCTTGACGCGGGCTGATCTGTTGGCCAGCAAAGCGATTCGACGCGGTTTGGTCTTTCTTCTCTTGCTTGGTCACAACATACAGCTCACGAAAGACTTGCTTGAACGGTTGAACGCGTTCTGCGGTAAAACAATCGTGTTGCCACTTGTCCCAATCTCCGCGCGCGAGCAAATCACTGGGATGTGCGATGCGTAGCAACTCATTCTTTTTGATCGGTTCAAGTTTGCCTGCGTAATCGCGCAAGACTTTGCCGCCCTTGTCTGGATAGCCTGCGATTCCATCACCGATGAAGACCAGACGGCCCAGTTGTGGAGAGAGAATTGCGTGGCCTGAAAGCTGAATCAGTTCCGCAGCGGATATCTCATCGCCACGGCACATGGCCGCTTCCAGCGATTGCTTCATGCGACTAGCACTGCGCCGCAGTTCGGCAGCACGATCAGCGAGCTCGGCGATCTGAGGATGCTTCTTCTTGACAGGCGCAGGAATCGACTTCACGGGCTTATCACCTTTCCACACCGAAACGACAGGCCTGGCATCGCCGTCCAATTGCAATGTGACGGTAATACCCTCTTTGGTAACCGATACTGGGCCGGCTGCCAAGTCTTTGATTGAGTCGGCTTCTAATGCCCATTCCATACGTAATGGGTCTGCGTAACCAGCCAATCTCGCGAGGTTCTGCATGCCGATTTCGACCGCCCTCATGGCCGCAGGCTTAGTCAGGGATGAGAGGCCGCGCGCATACTTTTTATATCCCTGCAGCGTTTTATAACGCTCTTGGATGTCGGCATCTTTCTTGGCGCCCTCAGCCAACGGTAGCAAACCGAGCAATCTGACGTACTCCATGTGTGTCAGTGTCGTAGCGCGGCTTGCACCAGGTTCACGTCCGTAACCCGATTCAACCTTCAGCTTGCCAGAATCCATGGCAGCCATGATACGGAAAAGTTTGTCTAGGCCGACTAGCGAATAAAGTGCGATGACGATGTTGCTGGCCGCCGTACTTGATTCGCCACGCGCGATTTCAATCGCATACACATGATCGCGTATCGTGTCGACCATTTCGGTCAACCGCTTATCGCGTTCTAGCAGCGTTTGCGTCTCTTTCGATACAGGCCGCGAAGTCAGGCTGCTTAAGTCGCCAAACGGGCGATAGCCAAATTGCGGTCCGACGAGCGCATCCATAACGTCATCGCGCGTTGCGAGTTTGATGTAAAAAGCTTCTGCCAGCGATGCAATGTCCAATCTGCGCCGCGCCGCGCCCTCACAAGGTTCGTCAAAAAATCGCGTGAGCAACCAAATTCTTGCCTGCTGCTGCGGCGTGAGTTTGATGTCCGTTCGCCCCACGAAACGCTGCAGGGCATCCAACCAGAATTTGAAAATCAGGTTGTTGCGCCAATCGTGCTCATCGTCGTCATCGTCGTAATAGCGGCTACGCGACTTCTGTTCTTCAGGTTTTGGGATCGCAGTTTTGAGAGTCTCTTCCGGAATGGATGCCAGTGCGTTCTCGGTGCAGTCCAACATGTAATCGACGCAGCCCTTGGGGATCTCCGAAAGGAACAACCACTCGATAATCTCTTCGGCGATATCCAAACGCTTGGTCTTGCCAATCGATAATTCCCCGACGATCTCGGCCGCGAGTTTGGCGTTGGCTGGCTGCTTAAGCCATTTGCGTGTTTCGTCGAAGTTATAATGATCAAGCAGTTGGG
>JANLQO010000460.1:0-17201 GCA_031367855.1 Planctomycetia bacterium
TAGCCGGAACAAGTATGAGCGTTTCCTGATAGTAAGGCAATGTGAGATTTGGCATTCACTTCACCCGATGGCGAGACCTTGAACATCAACACATTTTTCGAGAAGTCGCTCCGTCGGCTCGCACCAAGCGACGTCGACGAACCGATGGACTTAAGCAAACCATGGTTGCCAACACGGCGCAGAGAAACCGTCCGCTGACGGAGCGGCTGACCGACGAAAAAACACGTTAGATTTCGTTCTCGGGCGTCGAGGCCAAGAACTTGCGGAGGCTGAATGGTGACGAAGCTACGGCTAGATTGTTCGCTGTAGCGGGCGTGCTGGCGAGCGTAATGTTGTTGATGGTGGTGTTTCCCGATGTGCCGCCGGCTGTGCCTGGACTGGTCGATCCGTTTCCAAGCGATGTTGGTCGGCTAATCGTATAAGTGCCAGGCAGAGTGTTTGCAAAGCTGTAGTCACCGGCGGAGTTGGTCTGAGTTGTTCGGTTCACCGTCGCGCCGGTTGTGTCCGTCCCCGATAGCGTGATGGTAACATCGCTCAAGCCACGCTCTCCAGTGTCCTGCACATTGTCGCGATCAACGTCCCGAAACAATCTGCCCGAAATGGACGTTAACGCAGCAACTGAAGTCGTGTCGGACGCCACAACGGCAGCTTCTGGCTCCGCGGAGTCCACCGAAACGCTGTTCGTCAATGTACCTGTCGCCGACCCTCCAACGGCCGCGACAATCGAGACTGTTGCCGTTGCACCCGACGCCAACGATGGAATGTTCGCCGTCACGGTGTTGGACGCCGCTGTCACGGTGCCACCGTTGGAGGCAGTGCCCGAGGTAAATGTTACACTCGTGGGAAGAGTGTCGGTCGCGACAATGTTGGTCGCGGTCGAAGGCCCATCATTTCTAATCGAAATGACGTAGGTAACAATTCCCCCGGCAGCAACTACCGTGGCGTTATCCGTTTTGGTAACGGCCAGTACCGCACTGCCAGTCGCAGTCGTTGGTGCTGAAGCGGTATTGGGATTAGGATCGTTCGAAGGTTCTGGTTCGGTCGCAGTCACGGTGGCCGTGTTGGTAAACAACCCGCGAGTGGCACCGTTGACGCTCACCACCACGGTAACCGTCTCCGACGCGCCAGGATTCATCGTTCCCAGCACTACACCACTAGTCAGCGTAGCGGCTGTTATGGAAGCTGAAATTACACTGCTAGAGCCACTTACAAACGTAACTCCCGCGGGAAGAGCATCGGTCAGCCGAACGTTGGTTGCCTGCGACGGCCCGACGTTAGTCACCGACATGCTGTAGGTCAACTGATTACCCGCGATGATGGTCGTCGCGGCGGTCTTTTGTACCCGTAGATCCACTGTGGGGCTGACGGTCGTCGTGACCGTATCCGAGTTGTTACCAGTCGGATCTACCAATGAAGTGTTGGCGGTAGAGACGGTGGCAACATTTACTAAGTTACTGCGAAACGCGGGCAGAACCAAAGCGGTAATGGTAATGGTCGCGATCGCGTCATTGGCCAGTGCACCGACGGTTATGACAAGGTCATCAGTGTTCGCGGCAGTGGTGTCTTGGGCTGAGGCTGGGATATTGACGGTGCCAACCGATGAAGTAGCAGTGAGCACTTGAATTCCGTCGGGCAAATTATCCGCAACACTTACTTGAGTCGCATCCGTCGGTCCATCGTTGGTGGCAACGATCGAATAGGTAATCGTTGTACCAGCCACTGCCGTCGTTGGGCCCGTTTTGTCGATTCGCAGATCGGCAGTTCCCGAGGTGTTCGTCGGGTCCGTCGCCGTATTGTTGCTCGTTGCGAAATCGAATCCGGCGATTGATTCGGTGGAGCGAACTATGGCGGAGTTTGTAACCGAAGCCGCAGCATTCTGAGCAACGGTAACGGAGATGGTTACGGTTGCTGTTCCTTCGTCAGCCAAGCTGCCAACGTTCACGATTACCGTTTGATTGCCGTTACTTGGCGCGGTAACGGTTCCGCCGGTGGCCGAGACAAAGGTGAAGCCGGCTGGCAGGGTATCGACAACTTCTACGTTCGTCGCGCCGCTCGGACCTTTGTTGATCACGTTTAATGTGTAGGTGAGTTGATCACCGCGATTGACCGTGCCCGCTGGATGACTCTTGGTGATCTGCAAGTCAACCTGCGGATTCACGGCGGTACTGGCGTTGGCATTCACCGGTGCGGCTTCATCGGCGTCTGCAGTAGCCGAATTGGCAATCGTGGTTCCTGCAAAAGTTGCCAAAACAGTACTAATCACTGTCACAGTCGCTTGGCCATTCACAGCCAATGTGGGAATGGTCGCGGTAATCACTCCCGAGGCTTGGCTGGCGGTTCCTGCTGTAGTGGTCACTGATCCGAATGTCAGTCCAGCAGGCAGAGTGTCGACGACAGTTACGTTGGTCGCCGTGGATGGCCCAGTGTTGGTGACCAGCATGGTATAAGTCAATTGCCCACCCACGACTATTGGGTCGGGCACATCGGACTTCGTCAGTGTTAGCACCGCCAAACGCGTAACCGTAACACCTACAGAGTCGGTGTTATCGCTGGGGTCCGTTTCATCGCCACTGCCGGTGATGGTGGAGCTATTGGTGATTATGCCAGCTGTCGCACTTGCAGGTACCGTAACCACAATCGTAATGGTTGCAGTCGCGGCCGCGTTTAGTGTATTTATTGCGACCGAAACCTCGCCATTGGCATTGCCCGTCTGAGTTACCGTGCCAACGGTGCTCGTTGCGGAAACGATCGTAAAGCCGGCTGGCAAATCATCGACGACGACGACATTGGCAGCGGTTGATGGACCATCATTGCGAACCGCCAGCGTATAGGTCAGGTTGTTGCCGGCGTTGACCGTGGAGATATTTACGGTTTTGTCGACGACTAAGTCGATCTGCGGCGCAAATCCTAGATCGAGTGTTAAGTTTGAGTCCGTATTGGTGTCACCATCGTTGGTCGGTTCGGTTCCAGAGGCTAGAGTAATCGCTGCAGTAGCGACCCCGATACCTGCGATCAATGCGCCATTATCGTCATTGTCAATGTCCGTGTTGGGAAGGGGAGCGCCCGTAGGCTCTAAACTCGATTCGTGCCCGAACAGCGGCTGAGCGACGGCGAACTGTGAGATTGGAATCAGCGCGAGGTATTCGCCTGGCAGCAAGTTTGTGAACGAGTAGTTGCCCGAACTATCGGTGGTAGTAGAATCCACCAGAGTATCCACGCCGTTGTTGTAGTCCGAGCTTAGATTGGTGTCCTCATACAACTGGACCGTGACTCCGCTTATGCCAACCTCGGCACCATCCTTCGTCCCGTTATTGTTGCTATCGCGAAATACACTGTTGCCAAGGGATATTGGGTTTAGGTTCGCGAAGTTAATCGTCTTTGTCGTTTGTCCAACGGTTTGCGTAAAGTCGAATTGAGCGTCAGCGGCAGCAACCACGTTTATCTGAAACTGGATGGCATTGACGTTGGTAAAATCGGCTCCCGCCCCGCTTGCAGTGAAATCAGTAAAGCGGATCGTCAGGTTCTCGGTACCACCCAAAGTATCCGGCAAAGCTTGTGAAAATGTCGAGAAATTCGTGGGCGTACTGTAAACTGTAACTACGATGCTGTTGCCCGCTTCGGTGCCGAACTTGAATTGCATTGCGGCATCGGTACCGCCATTGGTTAAGTCGAAGTTGCTCAAGCCGTTAGTGTTGTTGATGGTAGCTGCGTCACCGTCCGTACCATCCAACGTCACGAAGACGGTGCCCGTTGAATTGAAGCCTGGACTGACGCTTAATAGCCCACCGCTTACGGCGGCTGTAATGCTGCCAGCAGGGTCCGCGGAAGTGTAGTTAACCAACATATCGCGCTCGCCACCCAGCGATTCGTTTCCCGCCGTAGCAACTGAACTGCTGGGCGATGGCGAAATAAGATCCGCCGTGACGCTTTGCGTAGTGGTATCGAAGTTATCGATGTTCGTTCCAGCCGAACCGGCAGCCTCTGCCGCGCTCAGGGTGACGGTTTGAATTGATTGCGAGGCACGCTGCAATTTCCCAACCACCGCAGTTTGACGAACGTGGTAGGTGCCTGCGACAACGCCTCCAGTGACATTGGTATTGTCAAACAGATATCTACCGCTGCCGTCGGTAGTATCCGTTCCGACAAGTGTATCCGTGTTGTCGAATAATCCACTGACTCCTACCACACCGCTATCACGGAAAAGCTGGATAGTTGCTCCGGAAATAGCTACATCGGCAACGGTGTCTCGAGGGTCTGCGAATCCATCATCGCCTTTATCAGTGAAAGCGGTACCTGAGATAACACCCAAGTCGCTCGCCATCAGCGCTCGGAACTCCATGTGCTCCATCTGTAACCGGCGATGAATGCGTTTGCGTTGTTTGCGGTTTTTTAATTTAGCAATGAGTCGGGCGATGAAACTGACCATGAGATGCCCCTCCGTAAACATGCACAAATTCAAAAAGCTCGGCTGCTACTTGATCCGTAGGCCGAGCTTCGGTGAATTGCTTAATGCTGCTATGCCAAAAGACACTTGGACCGCTTGGACCAAATGCCTTTTGAATGCTCGCTAATTCGAGATTCACTGTTACCAGCGAAACTCGCCACCAAAGTTTAGCCCCTGTACCCAATAATCGGTTTCGTGGAACTGAAACTGAGGTCGGAGTGCCCCAGTAAACGGGGTAACTTCAGGTGCTAGCAAGTTGGGATTAACGATTGGGTCAACTTGATCGCCTGGGCGTACTACATTGCCCCAATAAATCAGCGAGTAACCGGCAGTTGCCCGCAATCGCTTGGTCACTTGATAGCCAGCCGTCAAACCAAATTCTGGAACCATCGTAAACTTGTCGCGATCGAAAGTACCACTGTTCGTCCGCTGAGCTAGGAATCCGTTGTTGTAATCTGTGACGGTTCCGTTGTCGTTGATGGTTGTATGACCATTGATTGTTACGGTCTGATGAACGTTTCCAATTCCAACTCGCATGAGCGCATCCAGCGACCACCAGCCGCGTCGCCCTTGCCAAATGAAACCAAGCTCGCCACCATTGAATTGGTTGCGTGTATCGAAGCGGTCCGTGATCACAAAGCTGCCAGGATTGTTGGCCGTTTGCAGTGAAGTCAACCGTTCGGTAACTTGCAGAGATTCCTTCAGTTCCCAGAATCGGTAACCCATGGTTCCATCGAGTCGCGAGGAAGTGGGGACGGTTTGACAGCAAAACTCCGAATATCCACAGCCACTCGAGCAGCAAGCTTGCCTGCGGAAGCGAACTGCGGCACCATTTAATTGCGATGAGACTTGGGTTGCTATAGAACCAGATAACACTCCGGGGAATGCCACTAGTTCAGCGTCCGCTTGGCCAGTAAGCACATTGAAGAACGGTCGAGCCAAACTAGGTGTACCCGTCGATTGGCGGAAGAAATCTTCCGTCCCTTTCCCTACGCCAACATACTCGCCTTCAACCCCCAGGCCAGGGAAGCGATCTAGCCACCATCCGAATCGGATTCGACCGCCAGACCGTGCGTCCGTAAGCACGCTATCGTTTCCGCCGTAAAGCAATGACGTCGACCCGAGTCCGAGGACGCCCGTGTTGGCGCGAGATGTCGCGGCGGTACTGGTCGTCACCAAAGGCGGCAAGTTCATTCCGCTTTGAGACCAAAGTAAGTACTCTGCGTGTACCCAACCGTGCGATGGCAAGCAGATGCAGAATCGAGCCGGCGCACTGCACGTTGAGCAGTGATCGTATTGGCCGACGCCGCAACTGTCGCAACCACTCCCGCCACAGTCACATCCGTCACCGCTGACCAACCCAGGCTCGTGCTCATGAGCATGCTCGTCGACGATGTATTCGCCATCTGCGAGTGGTGTGGCTTCAACATGTTCCTCCACAATCGTCTCACCAGGTTGAACCTGGATGTGACCAGCGGTTTGCATGTTTTGAGGTCCGCGCGCTCCAACCAATCGGGTTGGAACTCGATTACGACTCGACCCTCGCATCCCTCGGTCTTGTCCGGAAGTCGAATCCGACCAACCAAGGGTCTGTGTAAGGATCAATGCAATAACGGCTATTGTTCGTTTCACGGTTGCCGCGCCTTCTCTAGCAGTTCTGGCTTTTAGGTCCATACGGTCCCACGGATTTGGGCCCGCAAATAACCCCCAGCTTTTCCAATCTGGGGTTAATTGGATCTATCGGCGCGTCCTGAGCCGCAAATTTAGTGCAACCCAGAAAATCTTCGCGAAAAGAAAAGTCAACGTAATCCGCAAACTTTAACAATTGGAATTGATAGCAAAACCACAGGAGTGCCGCGTCGCTCCGCCGGCGCGATTCTCCCAACGTAAGGCAAAATACCTATGTGCTGGACTGATCACGACATTGTAGAACGATGGTCCTCAATCGTTCTGGAAAGAACGGGGCAGAACGGTTGGGGACAACCGTTCTACACTTTTTATCCGCCCACCTGTGCGAGCTTGCTCACCACTTCAACACTCGAGGAAAGTACTCTGCGATTAACTCCTCATAAAACGGTTTCAGATCTGCGACATCCATCCGCTCATCACGCTTGGTATACAAATCGTATTGATTGAAGTCGTTGACCCAAGCGAACAGCTTGCGATCCTGTTCATTCATCAGCTGACTGTAGGCGCCCTCGTGATGGATTGGATAGCACGAATGATAGCGAATCATGTACAACGCTGGCGGAGGCAAGTAGTCCTGAACAACATGATACAGATATTCGTCGTGTCCCCATGACATCAGTACGTTGTCCAAACCGCAATGCTGGCGATAGATCCCCAGTTCGCTTTGATAGGCAGGATTGGTGGTATCTGGGTTCTCCTTGAACGCCTCGTAGAACACGATCTTCTCCGAGAATTTACAACCGACTGGAAACGTATCCCCAACCACTGCCCACTGCGGTTCATCCCACAAGCACAAGATTTTGCCGAGATCGTGAATCAAGCCGGTCAAAATGTACCATCGCGGCCTGCCTGCTTTACGAATGGCTTCTGCGGTTTGCAGCAAGTGTTCAATCTGCGGCAACTCGATATCGGGATCGCTGTCATCGATCAGCGTATTCAAATACTCCATCGCTTCCCAAATGCCCATCCGTCGTTTTTCGAGTACCAGATATTGCGCTCGTTTGGCTAGCACGAACTCCAGTGTCTGACAGCGATGGTTCAGCTCGTAAAATTTTTTCACCGAGGGTCGCGTTTCAGCGGCGTAGTTGCGAAACGACTTGCCAGAAGTGGGCGCTTGCTGCGGCTCGGGATAGCGTCGCAGCAGGTCGTCTTCCCATTCATCCAGCGAAGCCAGCGGGTGAGTTTCCTGGTTCATAGCAAAGCCCCATTAAGTTGACCTGATAACTCAAATCTCGGCATCGCTGCCGAAATGATTACAGCGCTGACGCAGCGATGATTATTGGACCTATCATTATAGTAGTACTAAGACATCGATTTCACTTACGTCGATTGTAGCGAAAAGGAAACATGGGCAGCCCGCCCACAAAAAAGGTACTATAATTGAGGTAAGTGCGCATTCAGAGTTACTGTGAAGCGGATCGGTAAGGCCGCACAGGCTGGCAGCCTATGCCACGTTTTGCTGTGTGACAGAGTAGTAGGGCCATATTTTGGTTAAGGAATCGGTGGTGTCGGATCTGGTCATCAACGAAAATCTCAGCATCCCTGGAGACGAATTGCAGTGGTCCTACGCGCGCAGTAGCGGCCCAGGTGGCCAGAACGTAAACAAAGTAAATAGCAAAGCCGTATTGCGTTGGGCACTTCCGCCCGATTTCCTGCCGCCTGCTCCGATGAATCGTTTTCGCAAACTGGCTCAGCGCTACATCACCACCGAGGGTGATGTCGTCATCCAGTCGCAGCAGTTTCGCGACCAAGTTCAGAACATTGGCAGTTGTCGCGAGAAATTGAGAGTCCTCATTATCGCCGCGCTGGTACAACCCAAACGCCGCGTTGCCACCAAGCCGTCGAAATCATCCAAACGCAGACGCCTCGATGACAAGAAGATTCAATCGGACAAAAAGAAGACTCGCCAGTCAAACGACTATTAGACTTGGCTTCTTAATGAGTCCAGAATTGCCAACCTTGGATACCAAAAATCAAAACCCCGATCACGACAGAGAAGATGCTTGCAATCAACACCGCCGCGCTGGCAATGTCGAGCGCCGCACCCACGTCTTCGTTATGATTTAAGCAGAGCCCTTTGGCGAGACGCTCGATCGCGCTATTCAGGTACTCAAGTCCGATAACAATCGCAATGCACAAGAGTAAGACGCACCACTGCCAGAGCTCGCATCGCAGCAATGAAGCGGCGCCGATGACTGCGGCAGCGGCCACAAAATGGACTGCGAAACTCGATTGACCCCGCAGGCCCAGAATCAAGCCACGGCCAGCGCAGCGGAATTTGTTTATCCAATGCTGCACTTTGGTCTCCGACAATTGTGGGCAAAAAATTAAAGTCGCGCCAGTGTAAAGCAATTGTTGCAATTGCTAACAATCAACGATTGGGACAATCGTTCTACACTGAAAACGCACTGGCGGCACTAGGTCACTCTCGGCAAGAGTGACCCACGGTGGGTCGCACTTACCGGGCCTGCTGGGGGCGACACTGGACGCGCTAGTTGTTCACACGTTCAACATAATCGCCGGTTCGCGTATCAATCTTGATGATGTTTCCTTGCTTGATGAACCCTGGCACGATGAATTCGCCGCCCGTTTCAACGGTTGCCGGCTTGGTTACGTTGGTGGCGGTGTCGCCCTTTGCACCGGGCTCGCACTGCGTCACTTCCAACTCTACGTGAATGGGTGGCGTAATCGAAATGGGCATCCCGTTGAACAGCATCACCGTGCAAGTCATTCCATCCTTGAGGTACTTCCAAGCTTCGTCCACTTGGGCCGAGGACAGTTCATGTTGCTCAAAACTGGTGCTATCCATGAATACGTAACCATCCGCTTGTTTGTAAAGAAACTGAACATCAATTTCTTCCACATCAGCAGATTCAAGTTCGTCGCCGCCTTTGTAAGTTCGGTCGAGCATCGTATTGCGTACCAAGTTGCGCAATCTGCACTTATAGAGCGCGTTTCCTTTGCCCGGTTTAACGAAGGTCATTTCCACCATCAGATACGGTTCGCCATCGATCTGTACCTTCAGACCCTTTTTGAAATCGCTTGTTTTATAGGTACCCACTTCAAATCCTCATGTTTCAAGTCAAACTTATGTGCAGCGGTTCGCCAATTTCGGCTCGGACTGCAGCCCCGGGTGGGGCTCAACGTGGTTCCCAACGGCCGGCGAGGCAGCAAATGGCGACGATTTTAGCCTCAATCCCCGGCGGTGTCGAAGCCACTTCCGAGCCCGCCGTTCGCTGGCAGGATGCCATGCGCGCTGCCGTTCGGACAAGCCGCGAGCTGCTCAGGCTGCTCGATTTGCCAGAAAGCGACTTTTCAGACCTGGCCGAAACGGATTTTCCAGTCTTTGTACCACGCGAGTTTATCTCCCGCATGCGATCTGGCGATCCACATGATCCCTTGTTGCGTCAAGTGCTAGCCAGTCCTGAGGAAGTCGCAGAGCAGTGGTCCCAAGGGGGGTTGCAGGATCCGGTCGGGGACAGCGCTGCTGTCCGCAATCCTGGCTTGTTGCAGAAGTATGCCGGTCGAGCCCTATTGATTACTAGCGGCGCCTGCGCCGTTCATTGTCGCTACTGTTTTCGTCGGCACTTTGCTTACCATTCCGCGCCGAAGGGAAAAAGCGGCTGGCAAGCGTCGCTCGAAACACTGCAAGGCGATACGTCTATTGAGGAAGTTATTCTCAGCGGCGGCGATCCGCTGACGGTCCCTGATGCGCAACTTCAGTGGCTGGTGGATGAACTGAATCAGATGCAACATGTTCGTCGCATTCGTATTCATACACGCTTTCCAGTCGTCATTCCACAACGAGTGTGCGAAGAACTGTTGGCGTGGATCCGTACTAGCCGGGCGGCGATGTATTTTGTGCTACACGTGAACCATCCACAGGAGATCGACGCGTACTTTGCAGACGCCATGAACAAACTGCGAGCCTATGGCGCGACGCTGCTCAATCAGACGGTCCTACTCCGCGGCGTCAACGACTCGGCTGCAGTTCAGCTCGAATTGTGTCGGCAGCTGGTCAATTTGCACGTTCTACCCTATTACCTCCATCACTTGGATCGAGTTGCGGGCGGTTTGCACTTCGAATCTTCCCTTGCGACAGGGCGCGCGATTGTCGAGCACTTGCGAAACCACTTGCCGGGTTACGCGGTACCGAAATTCGTCTGCGAGGTGGCTGGTCAACGGAGCAAAACGCCCCTTTAAAGGCATCTCGCGCCTACTGTTGATCGGAGCTGATAAAAACTATCGTCGAACGAAGGTCCTCAATCGTTGTGGACTGCTCGCTGTCTCACTGAACGGTTTCATCCGTTGGAAAAATACAACTGAATTCGTTCGTTGCCCTTCGGCAGAAAACGGTTGGGGACGGTTGGGGAAAACCGTTCTACACTGAGGGTCAGTTCACCGCTGATTCACCTGCTGCTAGGGCAAAAATACTGGCGAACGCAGTTTGCTTTGGCTAAGCTGGATCTATGGACACTGATCGATTTCGTTCGGTCAGGAAAGTCTAGCTACATTCAGCTCAGGAGAGAAAATATGCGCCCATTAGTAGGCCAAATTGCCGCGTTCAGCCTTGTTGTCATCGCGCTGGCAAGCTACTGGACCCGTGCCGACGAGAAACCGTCTGCACCGGCGACCGATTCGCAGGTTTCCGCGTTGCTCGCCGAGCTGGGTGAATTGCCTCCTGATGCAAAGCCTGGCGAGTGCTACTTGCGCGTCCGCATACCAGCCAAGTTTGAATCGACCGAAGAACGTCTACTCGTAAAACCCGAAGCGATTCGTTACGAGATTGTTGCGGCCGAATTTAAAGAGGTGGAAAAGGAGATCGTTATCAAACCTGAAGCGATCAGTTATGAGCTCGTACCAGCTCAGTATGAAACCAAAGAAGTTGAAGTGGTGATCGCCCCAGAGTTTACGAAGATCAATGCAACTGAACCGCAGTTCCAATCCGAAGAGAACAAAGTCGAAACCCGCGTCGCGCGACTCGCCCTGAAACTCGATGCGAACCCGTTCAATTCCAACGGAACCACCAATGCCGAAGTGCTCAGTCTCGTTCAAGATCCTGGCGAGATCAAAGCTTACACTCGGAATTTACTGACCAAACCGGCTCAGGTTCAACAAGAAAAGGTACCGCGTGCGATCGAGAAATTCACTACGCAGGTGCTCGTCAAACCAGCCGAAGTGAAAGAGGTTAAAGTTCCTGCCGAAGTGAAGAAGGTGATGGTCCGAGAACTCGTGCGTCCCGCCACTAAGAAAGAAATCAAGATCCCCGCCGAATACACCACGATCACCCGCCAACGGTTGATCGCTCCTGAGAAGATCGTCTGGCAGCGTGTCCTCTGCACCGCCGATACGACTCCGGCAATGATCACCAACATACAAACCAAGCTAAAGGAAAAGGGCCTTGATCCAGGCGAACTCAACGGCCAGCTATCCGACGCTACCAAAGCCGCTATCACTCAATACCAAACGCAAAACGGCCTCGCCCAAGGTGGCCTCACCTACGAGTTTGTAAAGCACCTCGGAATCCAACTTTAGAATTCTGACAGTTATCTGGACAGTTATCTTCACCTCGCGTTAGACTAAAGCATGCGTTCCGATCGTCGTGATCATCGCTTCCAACGGCGCCGCGCCGGGTGCGCGGCCGATCAAAATCCCCCGGCAACTTTCTCAAAGAGTAGAAAAGTAGTCCCTAGCAAGTTCCCCAGCTTGATCCCCAGAATCCACTGGATAAACGCACGGCCAAATGGTTGGCGATTTTGAGGCGGAACATGGCTGATAAAAGACGCGAACCCAGAGACGAAGCGAAGACGAAGGCGTTGGTGCGTCGACTTTGGGCTGCTTGGCTGTCGGGCGAACGCTACGAATTGGATCGATTATTGAACGAAGATGCCTCTCTCAATTCGGACAATCGAGCATGGGCTGATCTTGTTTACGCCGAATTCTGGCTACGAAAGCAAGTGGATTCGTCGGTAACCGAGTCCGAGTACCTGCTTCGGTTTCCGCACATCGCCGCTGATTTGCAAGTTCAATTTGCCATGGGAAAGCGGCTGTTGGCTGACGGCGGAAGCGAGCTGGAATGCGATACAGACAGGACATTTCGCGCCGCTGGAAGCGATTCGACGGCCACCCCATTTGACGCCACCGTCGAACTTCGCGAATCGATGGCACCCGACGGTTTCAATCCCATTTGTCTGCTAGGTGTGGGCGGCATGGGGGTCGTAATCAAAGCTCTCCAGGTATCTTTGAACCGCGAAGTTGCTATTAAGTCGCTCAAGTCCGTTGAGTGGGTGTCTCGCAACAATCGCGAACGACTGCTCAAGGAAGCTCACGTCGTTGCCCAGCTGAAGCATACCAATGTAGTGCAGATTTACGACGTGATCGAAGAACGCGGCAAGCTTTTTCTGATCATGGAGTTCGTCCCAGGCACTTCGCTGGCCAGAGCACATGGCGGTACTCCGGTTGATGCGAATTTAGCCGCAAAATACGTTCTGAGCATCGCGGCCGCCATCAGGGCTGCGCATGAAATAGGCTTTTTACATCGCGACATCAAGCCGACCAACGTACTGCTGTCTGACTCCGGCGAGATTAAAGTAACTGACTTTGGGCTGGCACGAGCCACTGAAGAATCTTCGATAAGTCTCACGGGCGAAGTACTCGGCACGGCGGCCTATATGGCACCGGAACAAATCCTTGGCAAAAGGTCAACGGTCAACGTGCGGGCGGATGTGTATGGGATTGGTGCGACACTTTATGAGTTGCTGACCGGTCGCCCTCCTTTTGTAGGTAGCTCCACGGCAGAAACGCTTCAGCAGAGCTTGCACGCCGAACCGATCCCTCCGAAACGTCTTGTGCCGGCCATTCCGAAAGACCTTGAGAGCATTTGTTTGCGATGTTTAGAAAAGCAGCCCGAGAAGCGCTATGCCTCGGTTGCCGATCTTCAGGAAGATGTGGAACGATTTATTGGCGGGCAACCGACCCGAGCGCGCCCGGTAACGCGACTCGAAAAGTCGCGGCGCTGGATCGGTCGAAATCCCGGACAGTTTGTTGCAATCGTGACGCTTGCGCTTTCCATGCTCACGCTGATGATTGCGACTACGTGGTACGTTACTCGCATATCATTCTTGGAATCTGTGGGTAAATCAAGAGATGAAGCGCTACGGCAAGCTTACAAACGCGACGAACTCAATGCCTATTTCTCGCTCGCCTCATCAATTCAGTCACGCATTGCAGACCGCAACAATGGCTGGACCTGGGAGAATCAACGCGACATCCAGAAGGCCGTCGTGCTGGTTCCCAGTGAAGATGAAAAACGGCATTTGCGCGAGTTGCTGATTCAAACCATGCAGGGATTCGATCTGCGAAAGAGGGCGATCATCGCGTCCTCAATCGACCCATTTGGGATAGCTTGGGCACCGGATGAGCAGCACTTCGTCGTTGGCGAAAACGTAACGCGTACGCTGGAAAACCAAGACGAGGCTTACGTTCTCTATGTATTCGGCCCTTGGCCGGAGCGGCCGTTTCGAGAAATCCTGTTGCCAGCGATCGAACCGGAGAAAATTGCAGCAGGCTTCGTTGAAGGAATCCGTAGCTTGGTGTTTCTCAACGACAATCGCAGTCTGGTGGTCGGCTGCCGCTCTGGCTGGATCCAAGTGGTTGATATTGACTCGAGTGAGGTTGTCTCAAAATGGAAAGCGCACCAGGATTGGTGTTATGCGTTGGCTTATGATTCTCAGCGAGACTGGATTGCGTCTGCTTCGCGGGACGGAAGTATTTTTGTATGGGATACGAAGTCCAAGAAACGTGTCGCGTCGTACCAAGCAGCGGGAACGGTCAAGTACGTAGAGATTCTAAGCGATCGGTTGGTGACGTTAGGTGCAGAACGCGAGCAATTTGCTTTACCGAACCATGACCAACCCCTACCTTCACCGCTACCGGACTCCAACTATTCCAGTATGCATTTGATGAAGGACCGCAACATGTTGTTGTTGGCGTCCAATCGACGTGTAAGCCTTATCGATATTCCCACTAATGAGTCCTTCGATTTCATGTTAAAGCGAAGCCCATTTAGTCGTTCGGCGAATGTCAGTCACATCGATAAGTCAAGCCATGGGAATTGGGTTGCAGTTAGCGGCATCGAAAGCGTGTTGTTTTTGGATGCCTGTAGTCGCAAAGAGACGATGTCGATGCCCATTCCGGGATCCGGCGCGAAATACGTCACTTTCGATCGACTCGGCGATGTACTCTGGGTCGCGAATAACAACCAACTTATGCGTTTCGATTTACATCCACCGGAGATATGGCGAACCACTCCCATTGTTGCCCGTCAATCGACGAGGACCGCAAAATCGCAGTTGCCGGCAACTTTCTTTCCTCACTTTGATGAAGGCTCCGCCTTTATTGTGGTGGATAGCATGCGCGCACCAGAGAATCCATCGCGAGCAAGAATATTGATCGACAATGTTCCGCCAGCCTCAACGGCCATTGAACAACTTTTCCTAGCGGTCGATACGGGTTTGAAAAATATTTCCGATGAGGAATTCGGTGTGGGTGACAGTGAAATCTCTCTCTGGGACGCGTCCGCATCCAAGCTGCGCACAATATTCACCGGCCTTCCCCGGATCGGTTGGAGATTGCAAACCGCCTTTGGTCTTTCTCGCGATGGAAAGAGATATTGGGTTGGCGATAGCGTCGACAAGGTTGGTCGATTGCAAGTTATCAGTGTCGCTGATGGATCTCTCATCAACTCACGAGTGTACACGGAATCGGCAAAGCGAATTCGGGTCAGTGGAATAGAAGACATTGTTTGCGGTGAACAGCGGACACTGGCACTTTCCAATGACCATACTCTTAGCCTGTTCGACTCGGACACTTGCAATTTGCACAAAGTCATCGAACTGGGCAAAGAGACCATCCCAAAAACTGCCGCGCTCAGCCATGATGAACAACTTGCATTTGTAGGTGCGCAGGAAGGTCACTTATTATGGGTCGATCTTGTCAGTGAGCAAGTTGAGTTACTAACCCAGGGTACGTCGGAAGTCACTGCATTGGCCTGTTCTCCGGATGGAGTCTTGGCAGTTGGCCTGCATTCGGGTGATATTGATTTATGGTCGATCGCCTCAAAGCCGGCGCGTTACATGGGAAGGCTTGCGAAATTTGACAACTCGATCAACTTGTTAGAGTATTCGCAGGATGGCAAACAATTGGCTGTGTTGGTACAAGGGGAACAAGCTGGCCGGTTGTTGGACTGGAATACCTTTCGCGCGCGGCTTGCCGACTTTAAACTCGACTGGGATGACGAGTATTTCTCGCTGCCGTTGCAGCGCTAGCGAGTCTTGCATTGGGCTGGATGTTTATATTAAGCGATTGAAGATTGAACGAAAAACGGCCCGCAAATTATTCATCTGCGGGCCGTCTTACTTTTTAACGCGTCTGTGGACTACCAAGATCGATAAGCGTGAGCTTAGCGAACATAGCTGGTAGCTTGAACGACACGTCGATTGCTCTGAAGGTAAGCACTTGGATCAACAACTGGTGCTGGAGCCATGGGTGCGGCTTCGCTGTGTACGGCTGGAGCCGATACTGGAGCCGATCCACAAGAGCTGCAGGCTGGTGTGCATGCATCGCAAGCGAGTGAATCGCATCCGCCACGCTTCTTGAAGAGCTTGCTCAACAAGCGATGATGCATCTTGGCGATTCGGCCAGGACCTGCATCGCAACCATTTCCGCAAGCGGTTTCGCAACCACAGCTTGGAGCGGCGCCGCAACCGTTGCCGCAACCGTTGCCGTTACCGCAAGCCGATTCGCAACCGCAGCTTGGTGCTGCTCCGCAACCGTTACCGCAACCGTTACCGCAAGCTGATTCACAGCCGCAGCTTGGTGCAGCTGCACAACCGTTATCGCAGCAGGACTTCGATGGCTTCAAGGCAGCCAGCAATTCCATCAATGGTTTGCGACGTGGCTTGCTGCAAGCGGATTCGCATCCGCAGCTTGGAGCTGCTGCACAACCATTGCCGCAAGCTGATTCACAGCCACAGCTTGGTCCATGCAGTAGACCTTTCAGTCCACATCCCTTTGCGGATTCGCATCCGCAGCTTGGATCTGCTGCACAACCATTGCCGCAGGCTGATTCACAGCCACAGCTTGGTCCACGCAGTAAACCTTTCAAGCCACATCCTTTTGCAGATTCGCATCCGCAGCTTGGATCTACATTGCAACCAGTGTCACAGCATGTGCTGTCACAGCCGGCGCCTTTGAGACCGAGCATACGGTCCAAAAGTCCCCCACCAAAACTTGGTGTGCAAAGGCTAGCGCCTAGCATCAGGGATCCTAACAACATGTTCATTTTCATCGAGACACTTCTCCCTAAACGATGAACCAATTTTACTGGCGCGGTTTGGCCTGTACGGGGGTAGCTGGCCGAGACCGGTTTCGACGTACGAAGTCGCCGCCGAAATCGCCCTCCAACCTGGTCAGCACTGCAGTTCCTTGCGGTCCCGCGATACTTCGTGGTGCTGAAAGTAAATCACTCGCATCGGTATTCCTCGCTGGATCAACGTTGAACACCAATTGCTTGCAAACTACCCCAACAGCCTGGTCATACGCGTCAGTCACCAGACGAGCCATCCATGGGCTCTTGCAGGTTATCCGGTGTGCTTGCCAAGCGGCCTTCACGTCATTGTAAAAGTCATTCACTTGGACAGATTGAGGTATCGGCCACGATGAAAGAACGGCTTGAGGCGTGAAAGCTATTTTTGCCTGAACCCACAGCGCAAATGCATTCGCCGCAAATTACCTATTTGGTTAGCCAGCGGATGTGCGTAGAATTTGCCGCCACTATGTCATTCATAACCGTCATAAGCCATGCTTGCAACGCTTGAATTAGATGGACGTCTGTACACGCTATCAGCGCAAAAAAAAAAGCAAAAAACTTCCTTGACAGTGATTCGCCGATCGACTCTGGGCACCTTAGAATCGTCACACACTGGATGGATTGCCTAGACTCGCGTAGACTCTTCAGTCAGATCCCTCCCAAAGCTTCCCCAAAAGCGAAAAGGTTCTTCCAGTTGGC
>JANLQO010000505.1:0-10102 GCA_031367855.1 Planctomycetia bacterium
GTCGTCGGCCAAACTTTTTTGGGACTTACCATTAACTGCGCCCGCTGCCATGCGCACAAGTTCGACCCGATTTCGCACGAAGAGTATTACCAAATCAAGTCGGTCTTCGAAGGTGTGAAGCACGGTGAGCGTTCGATTGCAAGCGAGGAACAAGCAAAGGCGCGCGATGAACAGCGAAAAGCGTTACTACAAGCAGTTGTGGCAGCCACTGAGCGAGTCGCGGCAATTGAAGCAGTAGGCAGAGCGTTGGCGGCAAAGAAGCGTTCGAACGAAGCGAGCGCGTTGGGACCAGCCCCGTTTGTACAGTGGACTTTTACAGTTGATCAAGCAGCAACGTTGCCGGGCGAATTGCTGGGTGGCGCCACGATCGAAGGTGGTTTGTTGAAGCTGAGTAAGGAGGGTGCGTATTTTAAGTCCGCTCCGTTGCCAAAGGACATCCGCGAAAAGACGCTGGAAGCTTGGGTATCGCTGGCAAATCTCGAGCAAGGCGGCGGTGCGGCAATCTCGCTGCAAAGCAGCGGCGGTCAGGTGTTCGATGCGATCGTCTTCGGCGAACAGCAACCCAAGAAATGGATGGCTGGTAGCGAAGGCTTCGTGAGAACAAAGGACCTCGCGGCACCCGATGAGCAATCGCCAGCGGGGATATTGGTACATGTTGCAATGGTCTATCGCGGCGATAACAGCATAGCGTTTTATCGAAACGGTGAACCTTTTGGAAAATCCTACAAGCCCGCGTCCCCTTTACAGACATTTCGAGCCGGCGACGCCCATGTGCTGCTTGGTCTACGCCATACCGGCGGCGGTCGACCCTGGTTAACAGGCAGTATCAAACAGGCCGCCCTTTATGATCGCGCGCTGTCTGATGACGAAGTTCTCGATTCGTTTCGATCCGGTGGAAACTCGCTGGCACTTTCAGAGATTCTTGCCTGCCTAACGCCAGAGCAACTTGGCAAACGCGAGGTGGCGCTCGCCGACGTCAACCGTGCTCGTGAAACGCTAGCGACTTTTGAGAAGACTACTGTGGCCATGTCGTATGTCGGAACTCGCGTTCAGCCGGAACCGACAAAGCGATTGAAGCGCGGTGAAGTCAATTCGCCCGCGGAAGTGGTTACACCGGGTGGGCTCGCAGCCATTCCCAATCTGAACGCCAACTTTGGGCTTGCCGCAGATGCTCCTGAAGCCCAACGCCGAATTAAGTTTGCTCTATGGCTCGCTGACCCTCGCAATCCCTTGCCGGCTCGCGTAATGGCGAATCGCATTTGGTACCTCCATTTTGGTCAGGGCCTCGTCGCGACCCCCAACGATTTTGGATCAAGCGGCGCTGCGCCCAGCCATCCGGAATTGCTTGATTGGTTAGCGACGCAGTTTATGGACAGCGGTTGGAGCGTCAAAGCGTTGCATCGCTTGATCGTCAATTCGGCAACTTACAAACAGTCATCACAATTCAGTCTAATTGCAGCGGCGACAGACGCCGACAATCAATGGCTGTGGCGCTTTGCACCTCGGAGACTGGAAGCCGAAGCAGTCCGAGATGCGATGTTGGTCGCGAGCGGACAGTTGAATCCAGCGGCGGGTGGACCGAGCTTTCGTCCCTTCACAACGACTGAATTCAACGCAACGTTTTACACGCCGATCGATCGTGCGGAACCCGAGTTCAATCGACGGACGGTGTATCGAATCAATGTAAACAGCGGCAAGGATCCGTTGCTCGATTCGTTCGATTGCCCCGATCCAAGCGTGAAGACACCGCGACGTGGAGTAACCACGACTCCCTTGCAAGCACTTGAATTGATGAATAACGCTTTTGTGCAACGCTTGTCGGCGAAACTTGCCGAACGCGCGTTACAAGCCGCTCGCGATGACGTGGCAGGCGCTGTGAATCAAGCGTACCTCTTGTCACTTGGTCGCAAACCAACCCCTGACGAAGCCTCGCGGGCGATTGCGGCCGTGCAAGAGCGCGGCCTAAAGAATGTTTGCTGGGCCCTCCTTAATTCAACGGAGTTCATTTATGTTCGATAGCAGCATTCCCCTGCCACGCCGACATTTTCTGTGGAATTCTGGTGGCGGGTTGGGTGCGATCGCTTTGGCTTGGATGCTAAATCGTGATGCGTTGGCCGCTGATCCGACTGCCAAATCTGCGATCCCGCCGCACTTTGCACCCCAAGCCAAGCGCGTTGTCCAAGTCTTCTGCGCAGGTGGGGTCAGCCATCTCGACACCTTCGACTACAAGCCAGAGTTGGAGCGCATGGACGGCCAGTCGATGGAGGGCAAAGGCGAGAATCTCGGTTTTTTCGGGCAACCCGGTCGCCTGATGAAAAACGTTTACGACTTTAAACGACATGGTAAATCCGGTGCATGGGTGAGTAGCCTCTTGCCGAATCTGGCTGGCTGCGTTGACGATCTTTGCTTCATTCATTCCATGTACGCCAAGAGTAACAACCACACACCTGCCGCTTTTCAAATGAATAGTGGCTTTACGCTCAATGGTTTTCCCTGCATGGGTTCCTGGCTGAGTTATGGCCTGGGCACCGAGAACGAGAACCTGCCAGCATTTGTTGTGTTGCCCGATCCGCGAGGGCTGCCTGCGGGTGGTTCGATCAATTGGACCAGCGGCTTTTTGCCAGCCAATCATCAAGGAGTTGCCTTTAGAACGAACTCGACGGAACCCGTTCCCGACTTGCGTACGCCGGATGGTACGTCCGCGGATGCGCGCACTGCGGATATGAAGTTATTGGCTTCGATGAATTCCGATTTCGCTGCCACCAGCACAGGCGATAGCGCATTCGCAGCCCGGCTTCGATCTTATGAACTCGCCGCTCGCATGCAGATGAGCATTCCCGAGGCAACCAACCTGGCGGAGGAATCGGAAACGACGCAACAGATGTATGGCATTGATGAACCGGCCAACAAGGGTTTTGCAAGGAATTGTTTAACTGCCCGGCGCTTGCTTGAGCGCGGCGTGCGTTTTGTGCAGATCCTCAATGGCGGCTCGTTTGGTTCGCCGCGCATTAACTGGGATGGGCACGAAAATGTCAAAGAAAACCATGATACGCAGGCCGCCACGATGGACAAACCTGTCGCAGCGCTCATCAAAGATCTTAAACAACGCGGCATGCTCGAAGATACCTTGTTCATTTGGTCCACCGAATTCGGTCGCAGTCCCGCGACGCAGGGGATCGGTTCTCCCGGTCGCGATCATCACCCGACTGCGTTCACCTGTTTCCTAGCAGGTGCTGGGTTAAAGAAAGGATTTCACTACGGCACTTCGGATGAGATCGGTTATTTTGTGGGCGAGAACAAAGTGCCGATTCCCGATCTCCATGCGACGATCTTGCATTTGCTCGGACTCAACCATGAGAAACTCACCTACTATCACAATGGTATCAATCGACGGCTGACCGACGTGCATGGTCAAGTCATCGAAGGTATCCTCGCATAACTATGAACCGTTCGCTCATTGCACTTTGGATTGCACTCGCAGCAGCTATTCTGACAATTACCGTATTGGCGCAGTTCTGGATTGCCCAGCGAGATCGTAGCACCCAAGCACGTGTGCAAGAGTTGCTTGTGGCACAGCTGGCACCCGTTGGGCAAGCGGTGAAGCGGGTTACCGAAGAATATTCGCTCGAACTTGATCGGAGAATTGCCGCCACGGACCTTAGTTCCCCAAACGCATGCGTGGAGCTGAAACGCAATCCGTTGATTCGGACTTTGGTCGTCGTCGACCGGCAAGACGAGTTACTGTACTATCCACGCGATTTGCGTAACGCAAGCTCCGAAGAGCGCGCGGTGGTCGACGAAGCTCAACAACTACTACGCGATCGTTACCCGAAAACGCCTACTTCGTCCCGTGCCGGCGCAGAGCTGCTCCAGCCGATACCACCTCAGCAAGCCTTCGCTCCGCAAAACAATCAGAGCGTGCGGCTGAGCCAATCGAAAATGCCCGCTGATACTTCGTCCGAGAATGCTCCTGTCGCTGCGAATTCGAATTGGATTACCTGGTATCATCGCCGAGGATTGATGGTCGGCTATGTTTGGCAACAAAACCATCGCTGGCAAGCCATCGCTGTACTACCGCGCTCGCGATGGATGGCGGATATCGTGGCAGAATTGTCTGATACGGTGCTCGATCAAGTTGGCCGTTCTTTACCAGCCAACTCGTTGCGGCAGTTGGTTGACGTCGAAGGCAGAGTGGTTCACCAATGGAGTTCGCTGCCGCAGTCGCAATGGACCGAGATGACACAAGCCGAGCCCGATGCCCAGATCGCGATCAGCCCGCCGCTAGAAGGTTGGCGATTGCGAGAGTTCGCTTCCGATGCGTATCGCCAGTCACTTGCCGGAGACGACCTTCGTTTACCCATCTGGTTGGCCGTAGCCGCCATGTCGGCTTCACTGATCCTGACGGGGCTCTTGGTGACATTCAACATCAATCGCCAAGTTCATTTGGCACAGCAGCGCGTGTCTTTTGTCAATCAAGTTTCGCATGAGCTGCGTACACCGCTAACCAATATCTGTATGTATGCCGACCTTGTTGCCCAGTCATTCGCTAGCGAGGAAGAACCCTCCGCCGAGGAACTGCAGCAGCAAGAACGACTCTCGGTCATTCGCAGCGAGAGCCGTCGACTGACTCGCTTGGTCAACAATGTGCTCGAATTCGCTCGCCCTGCACCGAGCAAGACGCTACTGCGAAGCCCAGAAGCATTGGATATGATTGTCGCTGAGACTTTGGCGACGTTTGAGCCTAAACTGCAAGAACTCGGATTTACCGTTGAACGGAAATTCAACTGCCCAGGCCGACGTATGCTGGATCGTGGCGGCGTCGAACAGATTTTGGTTAACTTGATTGGCAACGCTGAGAAGTATGCTGCCAGCGGAAAGTATTTGTGCGTCGAGACTGCTGCAACCAACAGCGGAGTCGCACTTACCATCATCGATCATGGCCCTGGAATTCCGGCGCGGATGCGCGAACAAATCTTCAAGCCGTTTGTGCGTATGACCGATCGCTTGGAAGATCCCGCTGGCACGGGCATTGGCTTAACCATCGCTCGCGAGCTCGCGCAGCGCCACGGTGGAAACTGCGAGCTACTGTCGACGAATATAGGTGCCACATTTCGTTGTACTTTGGAGGCAGCCCCGTACGAGTAACGATAAATAACTGATCGCCCTTTAAAGCAAGTATGAGAAGCATTTTAACCAAAGAAATTGCATGTACTCATGCATCATGCGCGCATCGATTTCGGAGAAATCGATCTACGTAGGCCGATTTCTCCGAAATCGGCACCGCGAACAAATCGGCACCGCGAACAAATCGGCACCGCGATGAAATCGGCACTTCGAATTGCTTCACAGCGTTGCCTATCAAGGTCGCAGGGGCAGCACGCGCAGTGTGTCGCCAACTTTGACCTGCAGCGTCAAAGCTTCGATCTCACTAATGGTCGCACCGGAGTCGCCGAGTTGGACGGGGCCGATCATCGATCGAAACCCACCGCTGCTGGAAGCGAGAATTTGCGGTTCGCCTTCTTGGCGATCAACGATGCGGTCGACGCGCGTGGTCAGAGTGCGTTTGACTGCACCAATCTCATCGCGACGGCAGCGGACGACCGGGCCGCCATCGAAAATGTCGATCAAGTTGTCAATGACAAAGCCTTCGGCTTGCAGCATGTTGAGGGCGGGAACCGTTTGCGGGTGTACCTGGCCCAAGATAGCTCGGCCAGCCTCGGGCAATAAGCTGGTGTAGATTGGATATTTGGGCATAAGGTCTTCGATGAAGCGTTTGTTGATCGTCGACAAACTGTCCGCTTGAGGAAAATCCATCTGGAAAAAGTGACGACCGATCGCTTCCCAGAACGGACACTCGCCGTTATCACTCATCACGCCGCGCATCTCGGCGATCACAAACTCTGAGAAACGCTTGGGATGCTCGGCCATGAACGCGAACCTGGCGAGACTCAGCAAGCGGCCGCGACCCTGCCCGCGATAGTCCGGCAGCAGGAAAAGACTGCCAATTTCGGTAGGTCCATCATGAATTTTCTCTAAGTGCAGCGATTCGACCTGTTGCGTCGTACCCAACAATTCGCAGTGATGTGACTCCACCACGCGGCGATAGCTATAGAATGGCTCAAACCCACCGGTTTTGCTAAAGATGCAGGACAGCCCGACCAATTTGCCATGTGAAACATCCTCCATGACAAGGACATAAGGCTCGCCGGTCGCTTTTTCAGTTTTACGAGTGAACGCAAAATTCGATAACTCGACGCGTTCAGCCAATTGGTCCTTGTTGATTTGGAGCGTCGTGAGGCCATAAGTGGCTTGTTCAATCAGTTGCCACAATTGATCCAAATCACCCAGCCGAACAGCACGTACGATGACCAAAGCTATCTCCTTGATTTCCGTTTGACTCCGCAAGCATCGCAAGACTCGGCAAGCACCGCAAGACTTGAGGGCTGCTTATTCTATGCGAACTTCAGCCATCGCGCGCGGGGACTAAACCTGCCACTCGCGGAGATGGGCTGCAACCTGCCTTTCAAGCAGCCGGCAACGCCTTGTCACACCTGTGCTAAAGTGGAGTGGCGTTGAGATCGGCCAAGCGTTTCGCCAGCTGGTCGTCGTCAGGTGACATTTCAACTAGCATTTCCAAATAGCGTCGCGCGGAATCGATCAGGCCATGGCGCTGCGATAAATCGGCGGCTGCCGACAATGCCTCGCGTTTAGTTGCGGGCGACGGTGGGGGCACGCGGAACAATGCCGCGCGTCGGAATGCAGATAGTGCGTCGGGAATTCTTCGAGCACGAGTGTAGAGATAACCTAAATGCAGCGACGCGGTAGCACGCAGCTTCGGTTGCTCCGCAGCTTGGCGCAAACACTTGATGGCTTCTTCCACGCTGCCCAAGTTTTCCAGCGCCACTGCCAATGGCACGAGCAACTCCACTTTGTCTGGATGGCGTTGCAATCGCGCGCGACAAATCCTCTCGCGCAACGAATTCAATTCGAGCTTGCTGCTTTGCAGCGGCTCTTGCGTCAGCACGGTCGGTTCGCTCTTGTACGCCGCCTCTGCCTCGTTGTACAATTCAAGGGAACGCCCCAATTGGGCATCTTCGCGCAGGGTTGTGATGTCTTCGTTGTTTGAGAACTGCTGAGCGGCGCGGTCCAAGACGCGTCTTGCATCATTCCAGCGACGATTCTTTAGGTAGATCCGCGCCAATTCGATGTAAGGGTCCGCCTGAATCGGATTGTTCTTGATCGTCAACTCAAGTTCTTGAAATCGCAGCAGCGAAACCGGAGATACCACGCTTTCAGGCGTATCCGGCGAGTTACCCCAACGCAAATCGTCAGCTGGCGTTTCGCGTATCAGTAGATCTTCGGGCGTTAGCGGTTTCATGTGACGTCCCCTCAAATTGCGGATTCCAGCTCCAGCCGGACTCACCGCAGCCTTAATTATAGTGGGAAAAATTTTAGGCGAGGGGACCGGATTGCTCTTTTTTGGGTCAACCGATGGAGTATTCGGACTAATGCATTCCCGCGGAGGTGTCTATGTTCTGCGAGCTGCAATGGCTCGCACGCGGTCACCGAGTCGCGTAATCAACAAGGTGATTTTTGCTTCGCCCGCGCCACGCAGTTGGCGCTGCTGATCGTTCGCGTCCAGTTGCAGAAGCCGTTTTTTTACTTCGACATCGCCAATTCGATGCTCGCGCAACCATTGCTTAACACGGCGTTGATCCCACGGAAGCACCTCCATAACTTCGAAACACTGTGCCCACGGTGATTGATGCGCTGCATCCGACGTAAAATAACCTTGGCTGGAACCCAGAGGCGCTGCGCCGGCGGATTCCGCCCAAACCCCTTGCAGTTGAGCCGCGTGAAGAACGGCATGGCAATCGTATAGGAATCGCCCGGGCTTGAGCGCACCAGCGCAACTTTCTTGTGGCGGTCCACTGATCAGCCAAGCTTCTGAGTTTGGCTCGCACAGCACCGCAGTGCGGCATTTTAGCGGTGTGGATGGGGTGAAATGTTTTTTCGGCAATAAGCTTGTCACCAGTTCTCCGGTGACCATCAACTGCTGCCTACATTCACCCAGATTTCCCAGCCAACATCTCACTAGAGCGTTTTCTTTTTGAAAGGCTGATTCCACCTTCGTTTCGATGGCAGACGAGGGCGCAAGTTTCACGATCGCACCCGACACACGACTCGCCATCTCAAGCGACTCGCTAAGCGACGGACTGTAGTCCTCCGCTTTTCGCAGCCGACGGGTAATCGAATCAGCGGGGCGCCGGTCTGGATCCAAGTGCAACCAACGCGCATCGTGGGCTTGTTTCGTGAAATCGCGCGGCAGTTCGCCCTGTGTGGCGGACTCGGCTAATCCGTGCGCCGTCAAATTGGAATTGGCGAGGGCAACCAACGTTGGGTCGCGGTCGATTCCAATCGCTGCGCCTCGCATTGACAATGCCACCAAATCCACACCCGCGCCGCAGCAGCCATCGAGAACTAGTTGATCGCGTGGAAAAAGGCTCGCTTTAAAACTCGCACACCACCAATCGCTCGACTGCGCTAAGCTGCGAGGAGTCCACAGCCAATTGTGCGCATCGGGAAATCGACTAGACGCGCGACGAAGCAATTCGACTTGCTCGCGCAACAGGTTCGCCTGCCAGGGTTTTAGACGCATGTCGGCAGAATGCGGTTCGCTGGCAGCGCGGATCGCGCGTTCTCCAATCAACCAGTTGGCTTGCTCTAATTCCATTTGTGCACCAAAGAAAATTCCCGAGCCGTTTTCAAAACCGCTCGGGAATGTGATTTACTTACCTTTGGGTCCAAGTCAGGAGCGACGTTACTTCGTCGAAACGTACTTGACCTGCCCGGCAGGCAACTTGTGTGCGATCGCTTCGACTATTTGGCGGTCTGCAGCGTTCAGTCGGTGCATTGGAACCGAAGCATACTTGCCGTTATCCTTGAGCAATCGAACCTTATCAGGGTGAATTTCAGCCAACACTGCAGTAACTTCGAAGCTGCCCGTGTTGTCGCGCCAAACGCGAGTCGACTTGAAGGCTTCTGCGAACGGATCGGCTTCCAGAGCAGGAGCTTCTTTATCGGAATTCTCAACGTTCGGTGCTGCGGGTTGATTTCCCACAGGGTCGGCAGGAACGCCAAACAGTTCGTCGAAGCTAGTCGGCGAATTGATGGTCGACGTCGGCTTGGAAAACGGGTCGTCGGCTGCTGGAGCATCGCCAGCCGGTGGTGGGCCGAACAGATCTGCTCCGTCGCCCGCCGGGGCCGGGGCATCACCTGCAGGAGGATTGCCAAAGAGATCGGCTCCGTCAGCTGCTGGAGCAGCCTTTTCCACTGCGGACGGAGCGAACAGATCTGTGTCGCCGGCGGCTGGTGCTGGAGCGGCTGCATCGCCACCGAATAGATCAGCTACACCGCCTGCTGCGGCACTGTCGGCTGGCGCACCGGGAGCAGGATCAACTGCCGCAGGTGCACCGAAAGGATCGTCTGCTCCGGCTGGAGCTGGAGTATCCGCTGGTGGGTTTCCGAAAAGATCTGGCTCCACTGGAGCTGGATCTGCGGGTGCTCCAAACGGATCATTGCCTGCCGGTGCGGCGGGTACCTCGGGAGCAGGAGTTCCAAAGGGATCGTTTGCCGCAGGCGCAGCGGGCAAATCGGCAGGTGGCGTTGTGCCGAAAGGGTCAGCTGCATTGTCCGCAGGTACGGGGTCTGCAGGTGCATTAGAGGGCGCGCCGAACGGATCGTTATCGGCTGGTGCGGTCGGCTCAACGGCTGGCGGAGTCAGCACTTCGGGTTTCGGAAAAGGTGTTTCAACTTCAGCAGCGGGTGCTGGCGGCTGTACGGGCTGTGCGCTTTCAGCCGTGGGATTCACTGCATCCGATGGGCTCAGTTCGCTTTTGGGTGTCGATTCGTTCTTTGGTGTCGATTCGTTTTTGGGCGTCGTTTCGCTTTCAGGAGTCGAAGCTGGTGTAACTACCTGCCCGATTGAACTTGCTTCGTTCGTCATGGGTAGGGGCTTGCTACCCGTTATCGGACTGCTCATGACGGGAGCCGACCCGCAACAGCATTCCGACGACTCGATAACTGGCACCACGACGACCGG
>JANLQO010000524.1:0-26228 GCA_031367855.1 Planctomycetia bacterium
AAACAGATCGTGGATGAAGAGTCTCGGCGCCAGGGAAATCTTTCGCGGAAGTAGATTCTCGGCGATCCATTCGGGAATAGCGTGCGGGGCACGTAACTGTCATTTCGCTGGTGGGTCGCATCTGCCGGATGCGACCGCGCATTACCTCAGCCACGAAACTGCCGTAATATGCAGTATTATCTTGGGTGGCTAGTATTGAGTTCTCGAACTAGCCGTATCGAGTCTCGTCGCTTGGAATCTGACGGTCAAGGACTGGAAACTGCCTCAATTTGAAGAGCTGCAAAGCCAGTAGCGCAAGGTAATGGGGATTCAGAAATAAGTAACGCTTCCACAGTCTCCTTGGCTCGCGACTCAAGCGATACAGCCATTCGAGTCCAAGACGCTGCATCAAGGGAGGAGCTTGGGACAGGGTACCCGCGTGAAAATCGAACGCCGCACCCACCGCTAGCTTCGGCATCGACAGCAAGCCTAGATGTTCATAGACCCAAACCTCTTGGCGGGGGCAACCGAGACCTACTAACGTGATGGCCGCCTGGCTTTCAACAATTTTATTGACCACAGCGGATTTTTCTTCGACCGACAATTTGCAGAATCGTGACGGTTGGCTTCCAGCAACTTGGAGGGCAGGAAATCTCTGCTGCAAGTTCGCTGCAAAGGATCGCAAAACAGCCTCCGTACTGCCATATAAATAGATAGGCAAGCCCTCCGCAGCGGCACGTTCGCAAACATAAAGCGTTAGATTAGGGCCGTAGACACGATCGGTCAATTTGGTGCCATACAACATGTTGAGGGCCCAACGAACCGGTTGCCCATCAGGCACGACGAGATCCAATTTGTTGAGCCGATATCCCTGCTCTGCGTCGAGTACCCCCGTCATCACGCCGTGAACCGCCAAGGCGGAGACCCCCATACTCTGACGGGCATGCGCCGCTTGGATGATGCGCTCAACAGCCGCTTCGTAGTCAATGGCATTAATCTGCACACCGAGCAGATTGTGTTTACCACGATCGATCATAGTGCTACGGTTTCAAGCCAACGATTTTGGTTGTAATCGTAGATCTCCTGCAAGATCAGCGGAATATCGTACTTCAATTTCCAATTGGGATAGTGCTCCGAAAAGCGGCTCAAATCACTGATCCACCAAATGTGATCGCCCGTTCGATTCTGCTCGGCGTATTTATGGTCTAGCTTTTTCCCAGTAATCGCTTCGCAAATTCCGATCGCTTCCAGCATGGAGCAATTGCTAAAACGCCCACCGCCAATGTTGTAGACTTCACCGCTGCGAGGCGCTTTAAAGTACTCGTAAAAAGCGCTGATCAAATCGGCGCTGTGAATGTTGTCACGTACCTGCTTACCCTTGTAGCCGAAAATAGTATAGGGAGTACCACTCATAGTACACTTCATCAAATAGGCCAAGAACCCGTGAAGTTGTGCGCCTGAATGGTTCGGGCCGGTTAGGCAGCCGCCGCGAAAGCAAGCCGTCATCATTCCAAAATAGCGCCCATACTCCTGTACAAGCACGTCGGCGGCCACTTTCGATGCACCAAACAGGCTATGTAGAGTTTGGTCAATTGACATGTCCTCGCCGATACCTTTCGCATAGCGATGAGTCGGATCAATTTCCCAGCGATCATCGAGCTCGATCAACGGCAAGTGATTGGGTGTATCACCGTAGACTTTGTTGGTCGAGGTGAAGATGAAGGGTGCTTTGGCGGCAAACTGTCGCGTAGCTTCGAGTAAGTTGAGCGTACCGTTGGCGTTGACCGTAAAGTCCATCTGCGGATCACGGGCTGCCCAGTCATGCGAAGGCTGAGCGGCTGTGTGAATCACAAGCGCGATCTCGGAAGTGTATTCCGCAAAGATCGCGGACACTTGCGCACTTTCGCGGATATCAATATTGTAATGGTGGTAGCGCTGCCCCAGCTCGGTTTCAAGCTGCCCACGGTTCCAGTCGGTTGAAGCGTCCTCGCCAAAGAATACGCGACGAAGATTGTTGTCGATACCAACAATGTCGAAACCTAGCTTGGCAAAAAATCTGGTCGCTTCAGATCCAATGAGTCCTGCGGATCCCGTAACAACAACTGTTTTCATGACTGGCGTTTCACGAATTCCATGGGCAATTACGACTGTACAGCTACTATTGCACCGTGCTGGCGTGCACCGTGCCACCGACTTTTGAGAGCTAGACTGTTGAGAGCAAGGGGGAATACAAGCCCACAGCGCAACCGAGTAACCCATTCACTCGCGCTGGAATAGATAGTATGCTTAAAATATCGCGAAATTGTTAGTTGGCGAGCACCACTTTGCGCGAAACACGTGGAATACAATCCCGCAGCGCAAGCGAGTGCATTCGAGTAACCCATTCACTCGCCCTGCGCTTCCGGCTGGTACTTCGCAACGCGAAGGCAAAGTGCAGTCGTTTTTGCCTGGGCTGACCACGTCCCATGGCAGGCGATCAGCATTCACCCCAATTGTGAGTTTTGTGGGGACGAAATCGCCAACAGTCTGGGATTTTAGCGCGGTCGACGTATAATAGTCGGGCCTTTTGGCAGTCTACGGACTGCTTTATGCTCGCTTGACGAAATGCGATTTCGCCATCACGATGCACCCACCCCACCCCCAAAATCGTACAAACATCAAACTTTGGAGTGACCAAACCAGATGAAGAAGTTCTTGACCTATGCCGCAGTAGCTTGCTGCGTTTCATTGATCGGCTTTACCCAGCCAACAAGTGCAGTAGCTCAATCACGTCCTACGGCAACTGCCGAAGTTGCAGCATTGCCTGAGGGAACCGCACCTGTCGCAGAAGTACCCGCCACACCCACTAAAGTAAAGTACGTCGCCCAGGCAAAGAAATGGGGAACTCTACGTGCCAAATTTGTTGTGGACGGCAAAGTTGCTGATCCCACCAAAGTGAACGCTGCAACCGACCCGTTTTGCGCAGCTCTCCCCATCATGACTGAAAACTTGATTGTCGGAAAAGAGGGTGCTCTCAAAAACCTAGCAATCTACCTGGACAAGAAAAGTAAGACGAAGGATATCCATCCTGATCTTGCGAAGCCTGACGCAACTCCACTCAAGCTTGACAACAAGAATTGCGTGTTTGTCCCCCACGTGTTGTTTGTACGCCCAGGACAATCTGTCGATGTGACTAACAGCGATCAGACTGGTCACAATGCCAACTTCAATTTCTTTAACAACGAACCTGTTAATTTTTTGGTCCCTCCTGGCGGCAAGAAGAACCTTCCCGTTTCGAAGGACGAGCCAGCTCCGATTCCCGTGGATTGCAACATTCATAACTGGATGCGGGCTCACGTGATCGTCCAGGACCATCCCTACGTGGGCATCTCGGGCGAAGATGGTGTGCTTGAAATTGCGAATCTGCCGGTAGGGCCAGTCACATTGCGAGTATGGCACGAACTCGGAACGATTGACGAAGCCAGTGTAGGCGGCAAAAAAGAGAAGTGGAGCAAGGGCCGCATGGATATCGAGATCAAAGAAGGCATGAACGATCTTGGAACAGTCAAGATCGCGGCTGATAAGTTTACCAAGAAGTAAGGCCAGCTAGCCTTACGATAACCCGTGATCAACGAAACTAGTCGTTCGCAAGGGCGTCTAGTTTTTTTGTTGGCATCGGCACCTGCTCCTATGTCGCATCGACGCCTTCATTGTTGAAATACGCGGGATGGGAAGACACTGCCTCGTGGCCTGATGTGATAGCAATTTGCCCACGAACTCACTTTAAGAAAATCGTGAACAAGATGCTAAAGTCGCCTTGACCCTAGTACCCATCTGCCTCTATCTTCACCTCCGTCGCTGACAGTGACTGACTTCGGAAACGGTCGGCGACAAAAGTTGGATGAGGTGTGATTGCACTGAACTTTACGAATGCTTACGAGTGTTTCAAAAAGTTTGCGATCAGAGAAAAACGCTCTTGTGCATGGATGCCAAGTCTGCTATTTCTTCCAAAGGCCAACCAAAAGAGAATGTACCCGACTGACGCAGCTCACTTATTAGCTTAAGTAAGCCAAATCGGACTTCGGTACGGATAAAGCGGTGATTGAAACATGGAGGTTTCGATCAACTCCGCTCAAAAAGAAACTTGCTCCCGGATAGTAATCGCGCAGTCCTCCGCCCCCCTGGGACTCGTTCACGATCCGGGAGCTTTTCTTTTTTTTCTTTCCAGGTCATTTTCGACCGCAACCTCTTCGTCTCCCTACGTTCCATTGCAGTTCGCCCAAAGCCTCACAGCTCGACAATCGGTACAGTTTACCCGAACGGACTATCCGTCAGCATTCGAGCCGGGCTTCAGACGCACAATCGCTTCGTTCGATTCTCTAAGCAGCGTCGTCTCCAAACGTTTTAGTCGTACTCTTGATAGCGGCAGCCATTCATGCGAACACCACGCAACCCGAGCTACGGCTGGTCGCTGGTATTCGCCTTGATTTTGGAGATTGCTAGTAAATCGCATGCGCAAACGCTTCCCATAGAAGTTGCCTTTCAAGAAAATCCTGTGATCACCGCTAGTGTGAATCGCCCTGGCGAGGATAGCACACTGCCAGTCGTTCGTAACTTGATCGATTCGCGAAGTGTAGCCTGCCGCGCGGCCAGCGAGTGGTTACCTGCCAAGCAACTCAGGCAGCATGCTCAGGCGGTACAACAGCTGTATTGCAAAGAAGACGCTTGCACGCGTCAAGCGGCCAATACCATCGCTAGGTTCTTGCAGTTGCAAGCGGACCATCAGCAGGATCTGGCAGCCGCCATAGCGCTGCGAGGCTACTATGCGCGAGCAGCCATCAGTGAACAATTCGAATTGCTGAAGCAATTGGACGACGCATTGCAAAAACAGCGGGAACGTCAAGCGGCAATCCAGCAACAGGGTTTGGCTGCCGCCGTGGATCTTACATCGCTCGACCGTGAAGCGATTACATTGAACCTCCAGCGCATTCAGTTGGAGCAACGAGAGCGGCAGCTTCGAGAATCATTGAACGAAGCAACCCATACGCAGTATGCTTGGCGAGATTCCACACTCGAGCCGCTGGAGGTCCGTGAGCAAACGCTGGACATCGAATACTTGGAGCACTTCGCATTGGGTCACCGCCACGATCTATTAGCTCTTAGGTGCTTGAGCGATCAGATCAATAGTGGTACGGCACCTATGCTATCTTCCGTCGTCAATAGTGTCACGGGCATGGCCAGTTTGCCTTTGCCGAAGCGGTGCTTTCTAGCTCGCCTGCTTGGCCACGAAGACCATTCCGTGCTGACCAACAATCTGAAAGAGTCGATCGCAATTGCCTGCGAAACTCAAGCCAGTGCCATTCGGCGAGAAGTCGCGGAAAAAGCCATTGCGCTGGAATTGGCCTATCAGCGGATCGGACTTGCGAAAGAGACCACGGCGTCATGGGCCAAGCGACTGGAACAGCTTCAGCGACTTGCCGAGTTAGGCGATAGTCGTCCGGCGGATTTGGTGCTGGCCCAATCTTCAATGCTGGGCGCTCAGGCAATCGAAATTGAGCGTCGACTCGAAGCCAAGCTGGCTGAAATCGCGCTCGCGGAAGCCTGCGGAGAATTGTCACAGCGATGTTGCCAGGGCCTTGCCTGGTTGGTAACGACTGGCAGTCGTTGATGCTCTAAAACAAACTGGCCGGGTCGGCGCGGAATAATTTGCGGATCGCGAGCATACCGCTGACAATACACATGCTGACGGTGAGCAGCCACACGAAACTAACACGCGCGATGGTCATGCGCATGATCAACCCGCTGGCTTCGGCCAACAGCGCATAAAGCCCCCAGGAAACCAGGGCGCCGGGCAGGAAACCCAAACAGGCTAGGTACAGCGATTGGCACAGAATCAAGCTCCAGAAGTAACTCGAGCGATAGCCCATGGCTTTAAGCGTAGCAAACTCTGGCATGTGCTCGCTAATGTCCGTGAATTGAATCTGATAACAAATGATTGCACCCACAATCAAGCCCATGATAGTGCCGATGCCGAAGATGATACCGATGGGAGTATTACGTGACCAAAATCGCAGCTCCTGATTGATGAGATCTTGAGTAAGGAAGACTTGGATTTGTTGCGGGGCGAGCGCGTGAATACGATCTCGCAGTTGTAGCAAATCAACTCCTTTGTCAGCTTGCAACAGCCCGATATCGATCACGTCGAGCGGACTGCTTGATCGACTACGCCAAGGAAAATAGGAGGGCAGCATGCGCTCGCTCATGAGAATGGTCCCATCTTGCGCAAAATCCGTTCCAAGAGTGAAGCGTTCGGCAAGCGAAACCGACTTTTTATTCAATTCAACATGCTGCGCTGCCAACGCATCCGGCGTCCTACCGAAGCCGTATTGGCTCTTGCTGCGCGAGTCGACGAGTGCAGCGTTATGCTTGTCGGCCTCCGACAACTTCTGAAACAGTTCTGGCTCAGCAAAAAAATCTCGGGCAAGTTGCATGGCAATGACGCGCACGGGTCGGGCTCGCTTGCCTTCGATTTGAACGGAAGCGGTCCCCCGTTCGACATAGACAGCACAGCTTGAGTGGATACCAGCCTGAGCCGCAGCTTGTTCGAGCAGATGGCGCGGGAATCGCTGTTCAGTGGAAACGTTGTAACGCGCGCGACTGATGACAATCAAATCCGCACGGAACAGTTGAAATATTTGAACGTTGCTATCGAGCAGTGCGTTGCGAAAGCCGATCTGCATGAACATGAGCACGACTGCAAAGCCAACGCCTGTCGCGGCCAGCAAGCATTTGCTGGGACTGCTAGTCAGATTTTTCCAGGCGAGCGGAGTTTGCATGGTATTCACAATCCGTGGCGTACGCAGTTGTTCAAAACAGGCTAGCTGGTTCAGCCTTCCAAAGCTTTCGCAGTGCCAGCAGCCCACTGCCACAGGACATGAGCAATCCCAAAGCTAGCACGCTCGTCACCCGCTCGCTATTCATGAAAACAGAGATGCCCGATAGATTCGACGTAAGTCGGTAAAGCAGTTCGGCTGCGGCCCACGCTGTCGCAAAGCCGCACAGGGAAAAGGCTACTGCCTGTGTCATCACGATGCTCGCGAGGTACTTGCGCGAATAGCCCATCGCCAATAGCGTCGCGTACTCTGGCAATCGATTCGCGACATCGGTGGCCAAGACCATATAGACGATGGCTGCTCCAACCAACAAAGAAAGCACGACGCCCAGCTGGAAGATTAGGCCGATAGGGGTTTGGAATAACCAACGGGTTCGTTCGAGATCCAGCGCTTCGGCTTGAGAAAAAACATCGACGGCTAACGCCTCGCCGTTTGTGTCGCCAACTTGAAATCGCTCTCGAAGTTCCTTCACCACTTCCTCAACATTGGATCCGGTTTCGATTTCAACTAATCCCAGCGACGTTTGGTGTTTGACATCCCAAGGAACTAGGCGGGCAAAACCCACCTGGCTCATAATAGCCGCTCCATTAGCAGCCAAACCGGTGCCCAAGTTGAACAGACCGCCAATCGAATATGTTTGACCGCCGATCTCAGTTGTACGGCCAATGTCAGGAACATCAAATTTTCGTCCGTCTAAAGGGCCGTAGTCTCGCTGCGTACTTCGATCCAGCAACACGACGTGTCCGCTGCTCAATTGAGCTTGCTGTGCAAGAACGGATTCCAACTTGAACACTTCCTCGTGGGTAGAGAACGCCATAATTGCGATTGGTAAATACTGCGTTTCAAACTCAGAAGATTGGATTTCCGATTGTGAAGGCAGTTTGCGCCAATTGTGTACGGTGATCCACAGCGGCTTGGCGGCGCTGACACCGCGAGTGCCTGCGGCCACCTGGAGCCATTTGCGATCGAACCGACTCGGTTCATAAAGATGCAAGTAGTCGCGGGCTCGAATCAGAACATCAAATTTCAAGTTTTCGAGCACGTTGGTGGCAGTATGCGACACAGCGCCCATAAATCCGAGTTGCATGAAAACCAGTAGCAGAGCGAACGACACGCCGCCGATCGAGACCAGAGTCTTGGCTGGCTGGTACCAAAGATTGAGAAGAGCAAGCGGAGTCTTCATGGCTGGGGCGCGATAGCCGTTGATGCTGGCTGATCGGATGAGTTGTCGGCGCTTAACTCAATCTCAACGCTCACTTGCAACTGTAACCACTTAGACGCGATCGGTACATCAGCGGGTTCGATTTCAATGGTTACAGTTACCGAGCGATAGTCGACTTTCGCCAAAGGGTCAGCAACGGCGAGTTGCGGTCGTCCGACCAATTGACCGCGACGCAGAACTCGGCCATGCAGTTCTTGCGGTAACGCGGGGCTGGTGATTCTGACGGCTTGAGCGGGTGAGATCAGCGCGGCATCGGTTTCAACCACCTCCGCTTCGCAAATTACTTTCGTAACATCAGCCAATTCGATCAATGGAAACTGGGCTGCCGCCTCACCGACACGCGTATTGATCGCGACGACAACTGCGGCTTGGGGTGCGGTAACTATGGCCGATGGCTGCTGAAATTCAAGTGCCTTCATTTCGGCCTCGATGGCCGTGACGGCCAGTGACGATTGTGCAGTTTGAACGGCCAGCTTCGCTGCCTTCGACTCCTGTTCCGCTGCCACGGTTCCGAATTCCACCGCTTCTTTGGCTTGCTGGAAACTCTCCACCTGCTGACGGTATTTAAGTTGTGCCTCATTCAGCGCCATTCGCTGCTGGTCGATCTGCAGCGTTCCAACGAAGTTGCTCGTGAGCGGATCTGTAGCGATTGAATTCAAGCGTTCGAGCGCTTTCTCCGATCCCGTGACTTGTTTTTCGGCGAGCTTGAGAATTTCTTCTTGACGATCAAGGGCCTTGGCCTGAGCGGCGATTTGCGCTAGCTTGTTTTCCGTAGCCGTGAGCCGCAAACGAGCTTGTTCGAGCGCGCTTGCCTGCTGTTGTTTGGCATCCTCGTAGCGTCGTTGCAATGCTTCCACACGCGCTGCATGCAATTTGAGCGAACGCATGGTTATGAGCGGTTGCCCAGCCGTTACGTAGTCGCCGACTCCGACATCGACCCTGTCGACAATATCGCCGGGCGTTGCAGCCAATCGAATTAAGCCGCCAGCGGGTAAAATTTGGCCTTCAGCCACGATTTTGGATGGTTTGGCTATGGGCGGCTTAGCGTTTACAGTCGTCCCCGTCGAAGTACCGGAATTGCAACCTGGGCTCACAGCCAGGGTTATCAGACCGACCAGCAACAGCTTGAGCGCGCAGCCGAACTCGCCTGTGTGGCACTCTGGTCGGTCGCGTTCGTGCTGGGACGGCCAGTTCATGCTCTATTCCAAGTCGGGTCGATGTGAAAAATGGAAAACGGAAAACGTCTATCTTAGTTGCTTCGAGAGCGCCTTTGAATTCATCGGTTGAAACATGTAATGCAAGCATGTTGTCGCTGGCGAGCGTCACAAACGGAACGCACTTCGGTTCTGCCTGGAAGTGGTTTAGACTTAGAGCCTGTCCGAAAAGGGGTCTGAACCTTTGGAGGCTACACGATTTCAAGGCGTTTTTGTCGTTGCCGGAGGGGGTCAGACCCCTTTTCGGACAGGCTCTTAGGATAACTTGTGCCGCCTACGGATGTATGGGCATAAACGTTGACTTATCGGGATTTAACGAAGCTACCGCCTGGTTAACCCAAGGTCTTAAAGAAAGAGTATCCGCGCATGGCAAATTTGGCGACCGCCTCACCCGCAACTCGCTTTGACCCGAATTGGAAACGCAAGCTGCTGGACGGGCTCTCACCGGCTGTTTCGGCTCGGTTGTTGCAACATTTCTATGGCAGCGGCGAACTCAAGAAGCAGGTCCTCTACGACAATTCGCTTGAGATCTACCCAGGTGAAATCATCATCATGACTGGGCCGAGCGGTTCTGGAAAAACCACTCTGCTCACCCTAATCGGGACGCTGCGCCGTGTACAAGAAGGGGAACTGTGCGTCCTTGGGCGATCGCTTGAGAATGCGACCAACGCCGAACTGCTAAATCTTCGCAAGGAAATTGGCTTTATCTTCCAAGCGCACAACCTCTTTGATTCCCTCAGTGCAACGCAAAATGTCCGCATGGCATTGGAGTTGGCCGAGCCCAATGCGCGGCGGGCGGACCAAACGGCCAAGGCCAAACAGATGCTGGACGCAGTGGGGCTGGGGCATCGCAGCGATCATAAACCCAAACAGCTTTCGGGTGGTCAAAAACAACGCGTGGCCATCGCTCGCGGCTTGGTGCATCAACCCCGTTTAGTGTTGGCGGACGAACCGACTGCAGCGTTGGATGAACAAAGTGGGCGGACAGTGGTTGAGCTTTTCCGACGCATGGCTAAGGAAGAGCAGGTGACGATTATCATGGTGACGCATGACAACCGCATACTGGACGTCGCCGATCGCATCGTGAACTTAGTAGATGGCCGCATTCGCAGCGACGTTTTAGTGCAAGAAGCTGCCATTGTCAGTCAGATGTTGGTCCGCTGCGATGTGTTCAAGCATTTAACGCCTCGCAGCTTGGCCGAGATGTCGGATCACTTGCATTCGGAGCATGTCCAGGCAGGAAAGAACATCATTCGTGAAGGTGATCCTGGGGATAAGTTCTACTTGATCCGGCAGGGAGCAGTGCGGGTGCGGCGCGGGCCGGAACAAAAAGAGGTCGCTACGTTGCGCGAAGGCGATTTTTTCGGCGAAATGGCACTGTTGACTGGCCAACCTCGCAATGCCAGCGTTGAGGCGGTGACGGACACGCTGCTGTATGTGCTCAGCCAAGATCAATTCCGCAATGCGATCGCCCAACAAGCCTCCTTTGAGGCCGAGATTCGTACAAGCCTATTCGATCGCCAGTGAACCGCATTTGGACTTTTTCTCAAAAGGGGTCTAACCCTATATTGAAAGGGTCACAGCCCTGCTGAGACAAAGCCTTGTGTTCAACAGGTTGGATGCGGGATTAACGGTGTGCATAGTCGCATAGTCGCCACGTTAGAGTTGCTTTTCAGCACGAAATGGGCTTTTAACTGCATTGCTTCATGCGTACAATAGATACGAATGCGTTAGGAAGCGTAGCGCCCTTCGATGGTCGGAGCCGAATAACACAGTAGATGGTAAGCCTAGAAATGCATCAGGAATTAGTCGGAGTTTCCTAGGTAAAATTGAGTTGGCGGTCGATGTAATGTGTAGATCGATCGCGCAGGAATCGTGGGCTAGTTTGTGCAGGATCGCATAATGTCGCCAGATGCCAGTTATTACCAGTTCTCAAAAGAAGTTTGGCAAGCCGTAAATTATCAAGCCAGACATACACTTACTCGTAAAGAGTATTGCCCAGAGCAATCGCGGATTGAGTCGGTGCGTTGTGTCCACCTTTACGAAGAGACAGAGTATCATTACGGTCGACAAGTGTGGTTCTTTGAGGCGTCCGGGGTTGATCCGGTTGGCAGGAAGCACCGTATCTACGGCGCTCTCGAATTCGTGGTGCAATATGGGCTGATTGAACCGGCTCGGGCTGCGTTAATGGAAGACCCCCAGCACAGGCAACGATTCCTGCAAGCCATCGTGAAGCCAGCGGAGACTGAAGTGTGGAATCATCCCTCAACCAAGCTCTGGGTGCGTTTAACGCTCGCCTCGGTAATTATTTTGTCGTCAATTTGGTTGCTTTCGCTGGCGGCTTGGCTGATGCAGGCTTAACTTTGGAGCCGACTACTTCGGTGCGTCTGATTTCTCGGGATTGAGTTTTTCTGGGTTGAGCGCTGCAATTTCTTTCATCTCGCTCGTGTATTTGTCTAGTAGGTCGAGTGTTGCCGGATGCCGATTGATGCGCAGCCAGGTTTCGTAGGCGATCACCTGCTTGGCAACCGGCAGCGGTTTGGTCCAAATCAAACCATCCCCGGAGATGCTCGCATTGATGTGATTGTCACGCAGTGTTGCCCGCAAAGTCAATTCGGCTTTGCCCTTTGAGAATCTGGCTAGTAAGTATTCATTCGACTTTACGCCCGAACCATCTGATTTCCAGCCTTGCGATTCAAACACCTTGGAATACGCTTCTGCGACCGCGAAAGTAGTCGTATTGTCGGCTACCAAGTCGATCTGCTTCTCCTCGGAATTGTACTTGGTGATTTTCCAACCATTCAACATGGGAACGTCAGCTGCCTCGATACCCATTGCGGCGACCTTCAGATCCGGTTCGGGGATTTTCTTTAGCTGCCACGAAGTGTTCTCCAGGCCTTCACCGACGCGAATCTGCGTCCGCCCGTTCGAAAGGCTTTCGAGCACGATATTTACATCGCATTGTCCGCGAATAAAGTCCATCCAGCCCGTCTTTTCCTTGAACTGTTTGCCGGAGTCTCGCCGCAGCCAACCGTCGGAGGCCATTTCTTGATCGAAGTAATCGCGTGTCTGCGCCAGATTCATGGCGGTACTAGCAACCAAATAAGGCTCGGTCGATCCATCGAACTCAACGAATCCTGCGTCCTTCGGAATCGGCAAAGACTTGGTAGTTAAAAAGCTGTTGTAAGAAACATGGTAATCCGTGGGTGCAACCGGAGGACGGTCAATGGAGACTTGAAGAGTGGTCGCCCCGCGGATGAATTGCAAATCACGACCATCAACTTCATCGTTGTGGGAACTATTGAGTCGCGCATACGAGGTCCAACCTGCCGCGTAGAATTTGCGAATCAAGGCTGTTTCGATATCCAGCAAATCCGCCCTGATGCGATACTGAACCGAGTTTTCGTTTTCGTACACAATCTCTGGAGGCTTCGCGTCGTACTTGGGCAGGTTGCGCAAATCGAAGTTTCCAGCATGGTTCAAATTGATTTGAGTCGTACCGTTGCCATTGCTATACAGCGTGACATAGAGCCTAAAACCCTGCTGGTGATACACAGCACTATCAGGTGCCGTCATTGCCGAGGTGACTCTTGACCAACCGTCGCGCGTCATGAAGTGCTCGTAGAAGGTCTTGGCTTCTTCGATAGTCACGGGCGCACTGTAGTCGAGCAAAGTATCGGAAGCCATTCGTAAAAGTGCGCCAGGCAGCTTTGGAAAAGTACGAATGTCGAGCGCTTGCATTAATTGAGCTGGGTTCGCTGGCACACCCGATTCAGGGCTGGGTAACTCCATCGGCGCGTGCAGTGGCTTCAAGCCATGCGAGGCTGCGGCAGTCAATGAACCCCAGATTCGTACACGCCCATTCTCTGATGCAATTAGGAGCATATCGGATTTCGCCAACCACTGCAGGTCCACGGTATCCCAACCAAAGGTATCGATGACCTGCAGCAATCTGGCATGCGTCACATCCCAGATTTGGATGAGAAACTTGCTGGCAGTGACTAAGCGATTTCCATCCGCAGAGAAAGCGGCCAGATCGTTGTTGCTGAATCCGCCCACAAGCGTCGATTCCAGCTTTGAATCTTGGATATTCCAAATGTTCAGTTTGGAGTCATCCGTATAGGCAAGCCGCTTACCGTCGGATGAAACAGCCAACGTGGCCTGGTAGCCTCCGGTAGACAGCGTGTGTTCAAGTTTTCCATTTTTCGTATCCCAAATAGTCGTATCCTGGGCGGCGACTGCTAGTCGACCGGGAGCGACGAAAAGGATGTGTTGCAGTGCTTGTTTGGCTACTCGGAATTTGTTTTTAACCGTCAACTGGGTAGCATCCAATACGGTGATTTCACCTTCGTAACTCGCCGTAGCGATTTCCTGCGAATCTGGCGAAACAGACAGGTGAGCGACTCCGCTGGAAAAAATCTTCTTGGCAAGGCGCTGCTTGAAATCCGCAGTGTCCCAGATTTGCAGAGTGCCTTTCGAATCGCCGGATGCAACCCACTTGCCATCCGGAGCAGCCACAAATGACTTGATCAACTGTTCGTTAGCCGGATCCGAGAAATCAAACTCGGGTTCCTCTTTGGCAAGCGACCAGGCGGTCATGCGACTGCCGGCGAGCGTATATCGGTCTTGGTCACCAAAGACCTCCACACCTGTTAGGAAACCTGCCTTCCCGCCATCCCTGCAGGCCACGAGCTGCAGCGCTTCGTAGGGCTCGGTGGCCCAAGCCTTCAGTTGCTCTGCCGATGGAGGTGCGATCGTAGGCAGTGCAGGTTGCGCAGTGGCGAGTTCTGATGGGGCTCGTTCACTGCCAGTGAGATTTGCCTTGGGAACTTGCGCCGTTAGATCCTTGGGCTGGGGGGCAGCCTGCTGGCTGACTTCGGATTCGAAGCTGTCGAATGGTTTCTCGATTTCGGCAGCGGTTTCGGAGGTAGCAGCTTTGGCCGACGAAGAATCTTGCTCAATGGCTGTCGACGAATTTGGCTCGGGCAGAGGACGAGCACATCCAGAAATCGCCAGCGATATCCCAATTGCAAGAATTCTGGGCCAGGTTACCGTCGCGCAAGTGATCATTTCGGAGCTTTCCGGAACGATTGAGGACAATCGTTCTACAATAGTTCTTATCAGCCCAGACGCCAGTCCGGCCAACAAGTCTAAATCAGGGCCTGCCAGCCGAGACAGTCAACCCTGAATTTTAGGTTTGACGCTGCACAAGTTGAATAATATTCGTAGGATCTATGCCGATTCGTCTGCGAATGTCGCCGCCATTTGGACGCCGTGGCGATTCAATTTGCTTGCCGCCGATGCATTGTAATCGCGATTAAGATATCCTGTAGGTACGGTTGGCGGATAACCCAAGGGCTGCAAAGTTGACCTTACGTGCTTAAAACTTCGCCAGTCGAACTCGCCTCAGTTAGTTTCGTCTAAAAGTGTGAGCGGTCGCGAATAGCTTGACGAACAGGAGAAACCGCCATTCCCTTTGGAATTGGCTGGAACGATGCCTTGAATGACAGACGCAACATTGACGGAACAAAACAAACACTGGCTGACGCATGGTTACCAACCGGTAAACGGAAGATTTGACGAGGCATTCGACGATTCCGGGGAGTTGCGTCCTCATTGGCGTTCGTTTGCCGATTCATTTGCGGCGATTGGACCTGCCGAGCTGCAGCGGCGACTCAACCAAGCGCAGCGACAAATCTCTGAAGACGGCATCACTTTCAATCCTCATGACGTGGGCGGTAACGCGGCGCGCCCCTGGGTGCTCGACCCCGTTCCGCTCGTGATTTCCCACAACGAATGGGAACAGATGGCGCGCGGGTTGGAACAGCGTGCGCAGTTGGCGGACCTCATTCTTCTCGATCTGTTTGGGCCCCAAACTTTACTGCGCGAGCGAGTCGTTCCGCCCGAAGTGCTGTTCGGCAACCCGCGTTACTATCCAGCTTACCAGTCGCTGGTACCGAATCCCAAGCGTCACTTGCACATGTATGCTGTCGATTTGGCCCGCGACTCCAGTGGCCAATGGCTCGTGACTAGCGAACGGTCGAGGAGCCCCTTTGGACTTGGTTACACGCTCGAGAATCGTTTGATTACCTCACGCATGTTGCCAGTTGCGTTTCGCCAGTGTCAAGTGCGTCGTTTAGCACCGTTTTTCATGACGTTCCGCGAAACGCTTCGAGAGTTGGCCCAGCGGTATCGCGAGAATCCGCGCATCGTTATTTGGACTAAAGGACCCAAAAGCCGTGCGTATTTCGAAGACGCATTTTTGGCAAGGTACCTTGGCTACACTTTGGTTGAAGGTGGCGACTTGGCGGTTCGCGATAACCGCGTGACCCTCAAAACTCTGGGTGGCTTGTTGCCCGTCGAAGTGCTCTATCGTCGCGTCGAAGATCACACAGCTGACCCAGTCGAACTGGCTACCGACAGTGAAGGTGGTGTTTCGGGTTTGTTAGAGGTGATTCGTTCGGGACGTGTGGCGATTGCAAATTCTTTGGGAAGCGCGATTGCTGAATCGCCGATTATGTTGGCTTTCCTGCCAGCCATCTGTCGCAGTCTGCTCGGCCAGGACCTGATCATGCCATCGATTGCAACTTGGTGGTGCGGTGCCGATGAAACTCGGCGATACGTATTGTCGAACATCGATAACTTGCTGATTCGTCCTGCGTATCGCGTCGCTGATGAACCACCACTGCAACCTGAATTAATGACCAAACACGAGCGGCAACAGTTGATCGCTCAGATTAATGCTGCACCGGCTTCGTTTGTGGCTCAAGAAAGGGTGGTACGCTCGACCGCTCCGGTGTGGCAACAAGGAAAACTGAAACCCTGGGCCTTGGCGATGCGCGCGTTCATGGTCGCCAAGCAAGATGGCTACGAGGCGCTACCCGGCGGTTTGGCTCGTGTAACAGAGAACGATGCTCTGCTGGAACATAACATGACCAGCGGTGAACAGAGCCAAGATGTATGGGTGCTGTCGGACGCGCCGGTTGAGAAAGTTTCGTTGCTGAGCTTGATGTCATCCGATGTGCAATTGAAGCGCAGCGGAGCTGAGTTACCGAGCCGAGCGGCAGACAACTTGTTCTGGCTGGGGCGTTACGTCGAACGCGCTGAGCAGCAAGCGCGTTTGGCGCGGACCACTCTGCAGGCACTCACCAGCGAAGAGATCTCCCCCAGCTCAGAAGCTTTGCTCGCCACCTGCGTTGAATCAGGTTTCCTGCGAGCCCGCGACGTACCTAAAACAAATGACTTTGCCGGAGTCGATGTTAGGCTCTCGAAATCTCTGTTTGATCCCACTTTGGTCGGTTCATTTCGCTCCACACTCTGCGAAGCGGCACGTGTGGGAGCGATGGTCCGCGATCGAATCGCACTGGATAGCCTGCGCGTGATCATGAAGCTGGAAGAAATGTCACGTTTTGACGTGAATGCTAACGATGCAACAGCCTACGATGTCGTGAGAGTCCTCGATAACTCGGTGATGCTGTTGGTCGCCTTCGCCGGATTGGCCAGCGAGAGCATGACAAGGACGCAGGGTTGGAGATTTCTCGATTTTGGTCGGCGCATTGAACGCTCGTTGCAAATTGCCCTAAGTGTTCGCAACCTTTTGCCGCTCAAACCGACTAACCGCGATGAAACGAGCGCGCTGGAATCGTTGTTGATGATCCATGACAGCATTATGACTTACCGCTCGCGTTATTTGGCGAGTTTGCAAGTACCGATCGTGTTGGACCTGCTAATCACGGACGATACCAACCCACGCTCTTTGGTACACCAGCTGGCTACAATCGCCAATCATGTCGATCGCTTGCCACGGGACGAGTTGCAAGCTGGCTTAGCATCCGAGCAACGGGTTGCGTTTGCGATTCACAATACGGTGAGGCTGGCCGACGTTTTTGAGTTGGCGCAGTTCGATGGTAAAGGCGAACGAGGTGGTTTGCAAAAGCTGTTGGCACGCGTCTGCGAGCAATTGCCAAAGCTCTCAGATGCAGTCTCCAGCCGTTTTCTTATCCATGCTGGTCAGCAGCGCCACTTTGGTTCGACGAATACGGAGAAGTCATGGAAAGACTAACCTATCGCATTCAGCATACGACCAACTATCACTACTCTTCGCCGGTGCGCATTTGCCACAATTTGGTGATGCTCACACCACGCAGTGATGCGCTCACCGAAGTCGTCAGTCATCGACTGCAGATTCGGCCCACGCCGCCCATCCTCAATCGGCATGAAGATTATTTCGGCAACTTAATTCACGCATTTTCCATCGAAGATAGCCATCGACAATTGACGGTAACTTCGACCGGTCGAGTGCGGGTGAGTTCACGGGTGATTCATGGTGCCTCGCCGACTTGGAACGAAGTGCGTCAACAAATCGCCCTTCAATCGGATCCGCGTTGGTTAGATGCGTGCCGTTTCGCCTTCAATTCACCGCGGATTCGCGTGGCACCTGACTATGCCAGTTACGCTGCCCGGTCGTTTACCCCTGAGCGCGAAATCTTAGAAGCGGCGCGCGATTTAACATCGAGAATTCATCAAGATTTCACCTACGATTCGAAAGCAACCACCGTCGATACGCCGACAGCGGTCGCTTTCGGACTCCGCAAAGGCGTCTGCCAAGATTTCTCGCATGTCCAGATCGCTTGTTTGCGGTCGCTTGGCTTGTGTGCGCGCTACGTCAGCGGTTACCTGCGCACGACCCCACCACCCGGCAAACCACGACTCATAGGCAACGATCAGTCGCATGCATGGATTTCGTTATACTGCGGCCAAGATCTAGGCTGGGTCGATTTTGATCCGACTAACGATTGCTTGACCAACCATCACCATATTCCGATCGCTTGGGGCCGCGACTATACCGACGTTACGCCCATCCGTGGTGTCTTCCTTGGCGGCGGGGAACATCGCTTGGAAGTTTCAGTCGACGTTTTCCCTGTTGCCGGGGAGTGACCGCTAGGACATCGACGAAAAGGTGCATAAATGGCGGACTGCGGCTTAGCGGGGCGTTGTGGATTGAATGCGGATGCGCGAAAATGCGAGTCATGGATCGGTTGGCCCCTTGGTTAAGGCCACCATCTTTGATAACTCTCTCAAAGCAGTCAACCGTTTATGAACGCTCCATCTGTCACGAAGGACTCTTCTGTCAGTACGCCGAGTTATCCGTTTTTCACTCAGTTGGCAAGCACGATCAATTCAGGTTTGGCCCGATCGATCATCTTGGCAGGTAATGTCAACGATCTGTATTTCGATGGTAGCCAATATGTACCGCTGGTTTCGTTCCTGTTAACTAAGACGACGGTGCCAGGGCTGATTCATATCGTCTATGAACTGAACGGACCGGTGCGCATGAGCGACGAACATCGGCTGAAGTTGCGTGAAGCTTGGTCGGCGTGGAAGACGGGCGTCGATGTGAATTCACTAGCGCTCAAAGATCTAACCACCGAGAGCTCGAAGATCGAACTGCGACGCAAAGAGTTCGATCAGTACATGCGCGATGCGATCGGCAACGCCACGCAGGCGCTTGAGTTCTTGCGGCAGTTGACGATCTGTTCGCGCACCTCGTTGCGTGAGAATCTGCTGATCTTCATTGAGGCAGCCGATATGTTGCTGCCGGCGGGTGATGGCGATGTGGCTCGTATGAATGATATGCAAGTTCGACGCGTGGCGATCATGACGGATTGGTTTAGCGATCCCGCGTTTTTCTCGGGACGTGATTCGGTGTGCTTGGTGGCAGAGTCGCGAAGTTTGATTCATCCACGCGTGGCTCGCTTGCCGCAAGTAATTTCGGTAGACATACCTAGCCCTGATCTAGCGACTCGACGCCACTTCATCCAGTGGAATCGCAATCAACCGACGACCAACGCGATTCCGGTCAGCGACCCGTCGAGTGCAGCTACAGCCCAGGGTGCTCCAGCGGAGGCCGACACGTTGGCTGAAGCAACTGCGGGGCTGTCAATTCACGCTCTGCGGCAGTTGATGCTCGCGTCGGCGTACTATCGGCGACCTGTGTCGCGCGAGGATGTGGTTCGTCAAGTCGAGCTGTTCATTCAAAGCCAACTGGGCGAAGACGTCGTTGAATTCAAGAAGCCCAAGCATACGCTCCAGGATGTTGTTGGTTTCACCAGTCTGAAAAAGTTCCTTGAAGATTACATGATGCCTCGCTTGAGACTGCCCGATGATCGCGCGCTGCCCGGGGCGGCTGTGGCTGGAGCGATCGGGGGCGGCAAGACATTTATCTTTGAGGCGGTGGCGTCAGAGTTGGACATGCCGGTACTAGTTTTGAAGAGCATTCGCAGCCAATGGTTTGGCCAGACGGATGTGATCTTTGAGCGACTACGACGTGTACTCGAGGCGCTTGAAAAAGTAGTCATCTTTGTCGACGAAGCGGATACTCAATTTGGCGGTGTCGGCGAAGGCACGCATGAGACCGAACGTCGATTGACTGGTAAGATTCAAGGAATGATGAGCGACCCGATGTTGCGCGGGAAAGTAATTTGGTTGCTGATGACAGCCAGAATTCACCTATTATCGCCGGACATCCGGAGGCCGGGACGCGTGGGCGATTTGATCATTCCCATTTTAGATCCGGTTGGCCAAGATCGCCTGGACTTCATCGCTTGGATGCTCAAGCCGGCCGGCACCGTCGGCGAGCACCTTTTGAGTTGGATGGACATGGAAGCGCTGCCGCCCGATTTTTCGGCGGCAGGCTTCGCAGCCTTACGAAGCCAAATCAAAGCGATCCCTCCCAAGACAGAAGATGAGCTGAAAGCGATTATCGGCGACTTCATCCAGCCGGCGATTGGGCAGACGCGGCGTTATCAGACGCTGCAGGCGCTCGTGAATTGCACGCGGCGGAGTTTGTTGCCAGATCCAAAAGTAACTGACGAACAGCGCGCCTTATGGGAACGGGAAATCAGCCACTTAGAAGCGCAGGGCATTCGTTAACCGCACCAAGTGAGATTTAATCAGAGATTCAGGTCCCAGTAACGCCAAGCCCATGTCGCTTTGAAAAGTGAGGTAACTTCGATGTTCCGATCCATTGCATTCGTTTCAACCTTGGTTTTGTGTGCCCTCGCAACCACGCTGACGCACGCTCAACAAGAGTTCTCCAAGCTGGTGGGCGGGGCGACGATTCAGCCTGTAGCGGCCGGCAAGAACATCGCAGTACCCTACATCACTTGGGGTGGCGACGTGGCTACGTTCTTGGCTAATGGTGGTTTGCAGACCGAGCCCGGATCGGCTTTTCAAGCGGCTGGTTTGCAAATGCAGCTGACACCTGGCGACGATTTTGTTGGCCAAGTGAAGAATTACGTGAGTGGCAAGTCGCCGTTTCTGCGCGGCACGATGCACATGCTGGGGCAAGCCAGCGAAGTGATCGCATCGGATCCACGCACAAAGCCCGTCATCATTTTGCAGTTGTCATGGAGCGCGGGCGATCACATTGTCAGTCGCGAGGCTATTCGCAAACTGAACGACTTGAAGGGCAAAAAAATCGCTTGTCAACAAGGTGGCCCGCATGTGGGGTTGCTGTACGATTCTTTGACTGCGGCGCAGTTGACGAACAAAGACGTGACCATTGTTTGGACAAAGGACTTAACGGGCGCAGGCGGCGCAGCGGAATTGTTTCGCAAGGACAGTTCCATCGACGCCTGCTGTGTGATTACGCCGGACATGTTGGGTTTGACGGGCGGGATGGACGCCAGCGGCAGTGGTGCCGAAGGTACCGTCAAGGGTGCACGTGTGCTGAATAGTACGCAGCAGATGAGCCGTTCGATCGCAGACGTTTATGCAGTGCGTCGCGATTGGTTTGATGCAAATAAGGATTGGGTCAAAAAGTTTGTGGCGGGCTATCTCAAAGCCTCCAGCCAAGTGGTGGCCATGCGCAAAGAGTTTGAAGACACGAAGAAAATGAGCCCCGCCTATCGCGATCTGTTAGCCAAAAGCCAGAAGATCTTCGGTGAAGAGGTGATTCCAACGCTGGAGGTTGACGCGCATGGGTTGCTGCTTGACTGCACGTTCGTCAGCCAAGCGGGGCAGATGGAGTTCTTCGGTGGAGGCGAACAGAACTTGAGTGGCTTTGAAGTGAAGATGTCCGAAGCGCTCAAATTGGCCACCGAGTGGGGATATGCGAAATCGCGTAACGGCTTTGAGCCAAATAAATTTGATTACAAAGAGATCGCCAAATTGGCAGGCCTAGAATATAAAGAGCCAACGTTTGCCGAACGCTTTGAGGGATCGCCGGAATCGACCGAAACGTTCCTGGGTGCCAACTTAGATGCCAATACGATTGTCGATTTTACGATTAACTTTGAGCCAAACCAGACCGAGTTTTCGGCTGATCGTTACGGGGCCGAATTCAATCGAGCGCTCAAGGCGGCGGCGACTTTCGGTAACGCCCGAGTAGTCATTCGCGGTCACTCGGACCCGACGAAAACGCTGATCGATTTCGTCAAAGCGGGCATGTCGAAAGGCTTGATCAAGCAGAGTGGAACGCAAGGCAACTATCGTTATTTCTACAAAGGTGCTCCACTGGATGTCACCAACATCAAAGAAGTTTCCGCGTTGATCGAAGCGGGCGCATTCGCAGGTGGCAAGGATGATCCAACGGTCACGATGCATGCTGCGATGGCGTTATCGAAGAGTCGAGCCGATCAAGTTCGCGATTCACTGGCGAAGTATGCTGCGCAATTGGGTGTGAAGGTGGATTTGTCGCAAATCACCCCAGTCGGTGCCGGAATCTCGGAACCGATTGTGGCGAAGCCCACCTCGCTGGAACAGGCCAAGGAAAACATGCGCGTTGAGTTCCGCATTGTGAAGGTGGACGCCGAAACAATCGCGCCGAGCGATTTCAATTTCTAGCCGTGGACTCGATTTTGATGAGGTTGGAGACTGATGCCACGAGCATCAGAGAACGGGGGTCGGTCAATGGTTTCAAGTTGGCGAAAACTGCTGGTGTGTGCCCTGCTGACGCAGTGCATGTTCGCTGTGCGCGAGTCCTTGGCAGATAACACGGTCGTTGTCATCTTGGACGATTCGGGCTCGATGAAACAAGCAATGCCCAGTGGCGTGCTAAGGATCGATGCCGCCAAGCAGGCGCTGGCCGCCGTGCTTTCCCAATTGCCGCCCGATACGCGGGTAGGAGTATTGACGCTGAACACCACCTTAAATGGCGAACATTGGATCGTGCCCATGGGAAAGATCGGCGCTGCGGCTTGGCAGGAGCGGATCGCGCGGATTAGGGCCGAGGGGGGCACGATGCTGGGCGCATTTACAAAAGTTGGCGCCGATGAGTTGTTGAAATTGCGTGCGGCGGATCGCTACGGAACTTATCGCTTGTTGATCGTGACCGATGGAGAAGCCTCGGATCCGGGAGTGCTGAGCAGCTTTCTGCCCGATATTATGTCGCGTGGGCTGACGTTGGATGTGATCGGGGTTAGCATGGCTGGGGAGCATTCGCTTGCAAGTCTAGCGCATTCCTATCGCAGCGCTGATGACGCTACGTCGCTGACTGCAGCGATCTCGGAGGTGTTTGCAGAAACGACGGGCGATGACCAAAGTTCTCAAAGCGATTTTGAATTGCTGCGGGCATTGCCAGACGGTGTTTCGGAAGAGGTAATCAAGAGCTTATCAGTATTGAACAACGAGCCGATCAAAGAAGTGGCGCTGAGTACGGAACAAGGCAGCGCGAGGTTTCAGTTTCCACAGCCACCCGGTCAAACTCCGGGCCGTGGTATTTTGGGTGGCCTAATTTGTTGCTGCGGTTTTCTGGTGGGTATATTTGTGCTTGGGGTTATCCTGATAAGGGGCATCTTTGGCAATCGTCGTCGATAGCAAATCGCTTTCAGCCGTGATTCCTTTTTTCGAGCGTCATATACGTGAGTAAAGCAAAAGTCTTTTTAGCCTGCGTTGTATGGCTAGTGATCTTGTCGATAGGCGCCGTGCTCTATCGATTGTGGTATGTACCCACGGTTGCCAAGCAGGAAGTGCAGAAGCAACAGGAAGTGCTCGAGGCGACTTCCGGTGATTCGAAGTACAGCCAGAAGGTGAAAATCGGCTTGGATGGCTTTTCGGGCTATGCAATTCTACGTTCGTCGGATTTCAATCAACAATTGCGCAGCCTGGGTATTAAGGCGGAGACGGTTGACGATGCAGCGGATTATGATAAGCGATTGGCTGGGCTGGCATCGGGCGAGTTGCAGATGGCTGCGTTTCCAATTGATGCATTGATGAAGGCTTGCGCCAAAGCCAAGTCGCTGCCGGTAACGATTGTGGCGTTGATCGATGAATCGCGTGGCGCGGACGCTGTCGTAGCTTACAAAGATCGGTTTCCATCGGTCGAGTCGCTCAATACCCAGGACACGCGATTTGTTTTGGTGGGGGGTTCGCCAAGCGACACCTTGACTCGAGTGCTGATCAACTTTCGGTTTTTGAGTAATGTAACTCCGCAATCCATTGTGTCGGTAGGCAATGAAAAGGAACTGCTCGCGCGCTATCGCAAGGCGACTTCTAGCGGTAACGAAGTGTTTGTCACTTGGGAACCAGTCGTCAGTGATTTACTCAAAAATGATCAAATGAAGGTTGTTTTCGATAGCCAAGATCAATCGGGATATATTGTTGACGCTTTGGTCGTCAATCGCGATTTCTTAATCAAGCACGAACCGGTCGTGCGCAGCGTTCTGGAAAGTTACTTCCGAACGCTCTATGCGCTCAACAACGCGGATGGCGTTTCGTCCAAAGCCAAGCTGAAGGAGTTGATTCAGAACGACGCTGAAGCTGCTGGAATGACGTTGACGAAGCAGCAAGTCGATCGCTTGGTCGGTGGGATCGTTTGGAAGCATACGCAAGACAACTTCGCGCAGTTTGGCTTGGGCGGGACGGCGACGCATATCGAAGACTTGATCGATCGGGTACGTCGCGTGCTGGTGGAAACGAAGGGTTTGGAAAGCGATCCTACGCAGGGTGATTCGAGTCGCTTGTTCAATCAAAAAGCCCTACGTGACTTGCAGGCTTCAGGTTTTCACGCGGGGATTTCTCCGGAAGTAGTGCAGAGCGACAAGCCCTTGGCTGCGTTGACTGAGGACCAATGGAAGAGCCTTTCGCATGTAGCCACGTTGCAAGTTGCGCCACTGGTGTTCGCCCGCGGAACTTCGACATTGACGGGGCGCAGTGAAGCGATCTTGGACGATTTACTGGAGATGCTAAAGAGTTTTCCCCAGTATTATCTGACCATAGCGGGCAATGCGAGCTCAAAAGGTGACTTGGAGGCGAATCGCGAGTTGGCTAAACAGCGAGCCGCGGCTACTCTACAATACCTGCAAACGAAAGGGGTCCCTGCGGCTCGTATGCGTGCGGCGACTGGCGAGATTACCGGCGAAACGTCGGTAACATTTCGACTGGGTGAGATCCCCTATTAGGCATTGGCAAGCGGTCATCCAAAATTGGACATCAACCGACGAAACGCAAAAGTGGATCCGGTCAAACGCAAAGTAATCTCCGAACTTTTCCTCGCTCCCAGCGTGTTGCTGCCGATTGTGGGCGGCATCAGTGCGGGGCTGCTTTCCTGGGCGATGGGCGGGATTGGTTTACTGACCTTAGCGGCTGCAGCAGGAATCTTGGGTGGCCTTGGCTGGATGATGACACGTATCATTTTCAAAGTGGAATCGATCACCGAAGATGCGATGCGTTTCGAGCAAGAGCAACGCATCAAGGCAGAAAATGAACAGCTTGATCGACTCATGCAGCAGCTTAAGTCGGACAGTGACGAACGTACACAAGACTACTTGATTCTGCTAAGATCATTGCGCGATGATTTCCAGATGCAGACCAGTCAACCCGGTGTGCAAATGCGAAGCGCCAGAGTTCGCGAACAGGTCAGTGCGATTTTTAATGCTGCTGTCGAGCAGCTTGGAAATTCCTATAAATTGTGGCAATTGTCTGAGAGTCTTGGGGGTGAAGCGCGTCGTAAAGTACTTGCCAATCGCGAACAAGTGTTGCAGGAGGTTAGCACCACGGTCGACCGTCTGCAGGTTGCAGTTACACAGATTAAAGATTTGATCAGCCAAGACAAGAAGGTCGATCTAGCCTCGATGCGCGAGGAACTTGAAGCCACCATGCGTATTGCTCGACGCACTGAGGAAAAAATGCGAGAGATTGAAAACTCAACATCAAGTAACGAATCATCAACAAGTGAGTAGAAAAGGGTTCATTCATGTTTAGAGCTATAGGTAAGTACTTTCGCGCTGTCTTTTATTTGATGACCTTCCGAGTCGACAAAGCGAGCGAAACGCTGCGGATGAATCCCGGTGTGATGTCCGCGAATTACGATCGAATTATCAGTGAGAAAAAGCAGCGGCTCAATCAATACAAGGATGCTGTCAGCGCTATGATTGCGCAGGAAGAAGCCAAAAAGGATAAGCTACGAACAGTAACGGAAGAGATCGGGAAACTCGAAAAATTGCGATCCGGTGCAGCCGCTAAGGCGAAGAAGCTGGTCGAACAGTATGGCAGAAATCCGGAAGCAGTGAAGCACGATCCCGAGTACTTGAAGTGCCAATCAGCATTCAAGGATTTCTCAAGCACGCTGGCGGAGAAACAAAAGCGAGCTACCGAGATTGATGAAGACCTAAAGCAATTGATGTCGAACGTCAGCGGCCATAAAACTTCGATTCAACAGCTGATGCGAGATCTCGATCGACTGAAAGAAGAAAAACATGACGCAGTCGCAGATGTGTTGTCGGCGTCGGAAGAAAAGCAGATTGCGGACATGATGACCGGTTTGACGAATGATCGTACCAGCGAAGAGTTGCATGAACTGCGCGAGCTGCGGCAGAAATCTTCGGCCAGCGCAAGAATCAGTCGCGAGTTGGCGGGCTTGGACACTAAAAAAGCGGAAGCGGAGTTTCTGGAGTACACGCAAGCCAGTGAAGCGGACGACGAATTCGATGCGCTGATTGG